>JBDTTL010000124.1:0-12060 GCA_039930665.1 Acidobacteriota bacterium | reverse complement strand
TATTTGCGTGGAGAGCCGGATTATCCTGCCGAATGCGATTTACCCTCGCGATGAAATGTTTCAAGCTGACGGGCGCGTTAAGATCGCGATGCTTGATCTCATATTTCTCGGAATTTAGGTATTCTTCACTGCCCTTCTCCCGGGGAGTGTTCTCGCACAACTCAAAGGCTGGTCCATAGATGCCGTAATTCCCGCTTAAAGTAGCCGCCAGGGACAAACGGCAGAGGAATGCCGGCCGGCCGCCCGCTTGGAGATGCTCCGGCAAAATATCGGGAGTGTTCGGCCACACATTGGGGCAGAAATATTCGCGGAGGTCGGTTTTCGTCAGTTCCTCAAAATATTTCCTGAGCTCGGGTTTTGATGTGCGCCACGTGAAATACGTGTAGGACTGGCTGAAACCCAGTTTCGCCAGGCGCTGCATCACCCGCGGGCGGGTGAACGCTTCCGCCAGGAAGATCACGTCGGGGTGCTGGTGCTTGATGCCGCCAATAGCCCATTCCCAAAATGCGAATGCTTTGGTGTGCGGATTATCGACGCGGAAAATCTTCACGCCCTGTTCGATCCAGTACAAAAAGACGCTCTTCAGCTCATCCCAAAGCGCCTGCCAATCGTCGGTCTCGAAGTCGATCGGATAAATATCCTGATATTTTTTGGGCGGATTTTCGGCGTATTGAATAGTGCCATCCGGACGCTTGCGGAACCATTCCGGGTGCTCACGAACATAGGGATGATCCGGCGTGCACTGAAATGCAATATCCAACGCGACCTCAATGCCGAACTCACCCACTTTCTGGATCAGCCGCTGGAAGTCGGCGAGCTTGCCCAATTCCGGCAGAATTGCCTTGTGTCCGCCTTCCGCCGAGCCAATCGCCCAAGGGCTGCCGACGTCGCCGGGCTCGGCCGCCACGGCGTTGTTCTTGCCTTTCCGAAACTGGGCTCCGATAGGATGTATCGGCGGCAGGTACAAAACGTCGAACCCCATCGCGGCAATGTAGGGCAACCAGTTCTCGCAATCGCGGAAAGTCCCATGGGCGTCGGCCGACGCTGCGCAGGAGCGTGGAAAGACTTCGTACCAGGCGGAGAATCGCGCCCTTTCGCGGTCGACGGTGATTTTTAGTTCTTTGTCGTACCGCGCCGCCAGCGACCGGTCGGGATACGCCCGAGCCAATTCGGCGATCTCTTCGCTGATCGCAGCGGCATCCCGGATGTCGGGGTCTTGCGGGTCGCGCAATACTCGGGCGAACTTTCGAAGCCGCCCGGCCTCTTCCGCAGGCGCTCTTTCCGCGGCCTCTTCGGCCAGCGCAGCGCCAAGCAATACATCGACACCGACGTCCTGGCCGGCTTGAATGCGCTTGATCAAATCCCCGTGCCATGTGAGGAAGCGATCAATCCATCCCTCAATCGTGTATTGATATTCGCCTAACTCGACGACTGGGAATTCAGCTCTCCAGCGGTCGTTTCCCAGAGGCGCCATGTGAACTTCCAGCCACGCGGAGTCGGTCGACCGCCGGTATAGTAGTCGGCATGCGATTTGTTCGTGACCGTCGGCGAACACATCCGCTTCGACGACGACTAAATCGCCAACAATCCGCTTGATGGGAAAGCGCCCACCATCGATCTCAGGCCGAACACCCTCGATCACTACCCGCTTTTTGCCCGAATTGTCGATGGCTTTCCGCATTCGTCTCCCTGCCAGACCCGAGACTCGGTGCTAATAAAGCATGGTCGAACAAGCGCCAATTTCGGTTGATTATGCGGCGCGAGAGAGTCGGGGAGAGGCCGTGACTGCGTCTATGAAACGACTTCAATTACTATTTTAGCATATTCATGAAAAAACGTTAATGAGATTGAACTTTAGGATGGGCGGCCCTCGCTAGTCTCGGCGAGAACTTTACGAAACGCCCACTTTAGCAGGGGAGGCGCGAGCGCTGCGGCGATGACCGCCATGAAGACAATGATGGTGTAAGTATCGGGCTTGATCACGCCCAGGACCAGTCCAGCTTGCGCGACCACCATGCAGAATTCTCCGCGAGGGATCATCCCGACACCGACTCGAATCGCAACATCGCGACCGCTGCCGGAAGCCCCCAGGCTGCACGCCAATATTTTGGAAAACACGGCGACCGGCACCAATAGCAATGCAAGAATCAAGATTTCCGGTTTACGAAATACGTTGACATCGAAGTGCAGCCCGATCTCGGCCAGAAAAAAAGGAACCAAAAGTTCGGTCACCCCGCTGGTGAGATCATGCACTCGGCGCGGCGTGGAAGGCGCAAGGGCCATGCCGGCGAGGAACGCTCCGATGATAGCGGCCACGCCTATCGTTCGGGACAGTGCGGCGAGCGCGAATAACAGCACCATCGCCAAGGCGAATTCTGCTTCGCCCGCCTGCAACTTCCCTTCCAGTTTCGCCACGACGCGGCCTATTGTGGACGCACCCCAGCGGACCACAACGATCACAAAGCCGACCGCGAGAACCGATGTCACCCCCAATTCCAGAGCATTCACTTCGCCCTGCGCAATGCTGGTCACGAAACCGAGCAACAACAGCGCCAAAATGTCATCGACCACTGCCGCGCCAAGGATAATCTTCGCGGCGGTGCTATCCAGCAGACCGCGCGCCGCCAGGACCTGCGCTGTGATGCCGACGCTGGTAGCCGTCAGCGCGACACCCAGAAAGACAGCCTCCATTGGGGGGCGCCCCGCTAGGCGATAAAAGGCCCAGCCGCAAGCAAACGGAACCGCCACGCCGAGGACTCCGGTGATCAGTGCCGAACCTCCGGTACGCATCAGACCCTCGGAATCGACTTCGAGTCCAACCCGGAACAGAAGAAACATCACGCCCATTTGCGCCAGAGCCGCCGTGAAGTCATTCGGGCTGACCCAGCCAAGCACGGAGGGACCAATCAGAATACCTGCGAGAATCTGGCCAATGATCCCCGGTTGCCCGAGACGCTCAAACAGTTCCTCCAGGATTTTGGCGGTACCGAATACCGCGAGCATAGTGATGGCGAGGCTCCCCGTTTCACCGCTGGCGGCAAAGAACGCAGGAACGAACTCCGGGGTCGGCATGGGCTAGCGAGTCCTCTGTTTAAGGTTAGGTGTCGCGCGCCCGAATCTCAACTTTGAGCAGCTCGCTGAGGCCGTTCTTCCGCACATGGGAGAGAAAATTGTGAACGCCTTTGCCGAAGGCTTTCCGGGCCGCGTGCTCAAAATCGCCTCCAGCAAAAACACATGATAGATTGAGGATAATGTTTGCCGCCTTCATCCTGGCGACTTTCGCCGCATCCGGCATTTTTGTATCTGGCGCGGAACTGCAGGGGACCTGGAGTGCAACCAGCCAGGGCGGATACCTGGCGGGAGCCTGGACCGCCGAAGCTCGACCGAGCGGCGACGTAACCGGCACATGGATGTTGCAAGACGCCACCGGCAAGGTCCTGAAGCAGGGCGGCTGGTCGGCGAGCAAGTCCGCGCAAGCTTGGAATGGCGCTTGGAGAGCCACTATATCGGGCAGCAACGGCGAATACTCAGGAGCGTGGACGAGCGCCGTGTCACTCCCGGCCCAGGCACACTTCGCCGAGATGCTCGAGTTCGCCTTGCGTGCAGTGGTTAGCGGAACGTGGAAGTCCGGGCCCAAATCCGGCTCCTGGTCGATCCGGGCATCACCCTGAGCGTATAGGTCAATTCGGGACTGCCCTCGTGGCAGCCGGTCACAGCGGGTTGCTCCGGCGCCCAGTCCAATTCCGGGCGCGGCCATCAGGGGAGTGGTGCCGGGTTAATTTCCGGGTGGGTACCTTCCGTCAGCCATGCATGCGAATCCGGGGTGAACTTAAAGGTGAGTACCGTCTGGCTAGGTACGTTCTTCTTACCGCGCCGCGCCGGCCGGAAGTGAAACCCGCGTGCGGCCTTGAGCGCCTCCGGAGCGAGTGCGTCAGCGCCTTCGCCTTTCGTCGACGCTACTTGGGCGGTCGTCACCTTCCCAGCGCGGTCGACGTCCACGCTCACGTTCACCGTCACGTCGGACCCTACCCTCAGTCTCTGTTCCGGAGGAATTTCCAATGCGACTTCATTGACGAATTCGGGTGCCGTGTCACGGCGCGTCTGCACGCTGTCCGAGTCGACTGGTCCATGAGCGCGTGGCTGAGTCGGCTCCGCCACCTGAGTACTCGCATTTAGTTTCTGTAGATCTGGTGGCGTCGGTAGAAGAGCTCGATACGGCGCAGACGGAGCCAGCGAGGCCAATTGCGCCCTGCGGGGAACTCCGAACTGAGTCTGTATATTCGAAGATCTCACAGCCGTCAGAATCAACGCACCAGCGGCCAATGCAAGACCAAGTCCCCAACCGAGCCGCGAACTGCGGGATGACGCCCGCCGGGGGGCAAACTCGGCGGAACTTTCGGCAGCCTCTTCGTGTCTGTCGTTGAAACCTGCGAAGCCTTGCCCGACGGGTTCCGCTGGGCCAAGGGCCAAGAGTTGGGGAGAGTAAGCCCTGTACGATTCCATCGCGCCCAGCATCTTCAAGAATTTCTCCTCGGCGTCCGGAGCATTTTCCAAGATGTGAATCTTCCGCGTTTGCGTTGCCAACTCGCCCTCCAGCAGAGCGATCCGCCGGGAGAGGCTGGACTCCACCTCGCGAATCCACTTGGACGGATCAGACGCCAGCGCTTCCCGCTCGCGCCGGTCCTTGAACAGGCGCCGTCCTCCGACGCTGCCGTTCATCACCGGAGGCAGCGGAGCGTCGAGGCCAGAATCTCCCGGGCCTTTCGCCAGGAACTGGATCTCGTCCGCGAAGCGCAGCGCGTCGACCCGGGAAAGGCATCGCCAATCGGAGGGCTCGTTTTCCTGATCGGATTGATAGAGCCCGAACCCTACGAGTTCGTCGTCTTCGATGAAGTCTGCGATGCGCGTGAATTGAGCGATGGTGTTGCGCCGCAGCGAGGTGGAGCCGCCGAAAGCCGAGCCGAAGGCGCGAATCTGTTCGGCCGACGCCGGACCGTCAAACTCGGCCGTGAAATTCAGAGACTCGGGATCGAAGTTCGAGGCGTGCCACTCCCCGCGGTTCACGTCGATGTGGACGTCCTCGGCGAGAAGCTGAAAGAACTTGTGCGTTTCTTCCACCACGCTTATCAGTTCATGCATCGGTACACCGGCTTTTCGCCGGTTCAATTCCACCCGTACCCGTAGACGATTCATCATTTCCCCCCTGAGTGCATAGCGAAGGCAGGTTTGTTCCCACCGAACTGAAAATGCCCGATCGCAATGCGAAAGTTGTGCCATGCTTCCAAGCTGTCGGGCGTTAGATCCAAAAGACGGCTGCAATACGAGACGGCGTCTTCGTGGTCTCCATCCTGAAAGGCCGCGGTCACCAGCCCCTGCAGTGCAGCCACAGAATGCGGACAAATGTGGAGAAGCCGCAGCGAATGTTGGCGCATCCCCGACACATCATGGGTCTCTACACTCATTGCGATCAAGTTGGACAGTACTTCTTCAAGATTCGGGTCGGAGGCCAGCAGCCCTTCGTAAATCTCCGCGGCCTCATCGAATCGACCGAGTATTTGCAAGGTGACGGCCTTGCCAAAAAGAGCTGGCTTTCGTTGGGAGGCACGCACCCGATCGAAGTTCTCCAGCGCGTCCTCCGCGCGATTCATTTCCAGCAGGCACGCGCCCAGCGCGAGGCGAGCTTCAGTACAATCCGCGTCCAGGCGTAAGACTCGCTCGAAGGCGTCGGCCGCCGCATCCCAGCGCCGGGACCGTTGCAGACAGAGCGCCAGGTTGTAGTGTGCCTCCGGACTGTCAGGTTGCGAGAGGGCCACCGCGGAGTAGCTCAGGGCCGCGTCCTCAAAACGGCCCAATGCGAACTCGATACCGCCGCGCATCGCACACAGATCGGCTCTGAATTCGCCGGGACTGTCGAGCATCTCCAGTGCTTCCGAGAATGATCCGGCCGAACGCAGGGCGGAGGCGGCTTCCAGCCGCTTGCGGACCGTAAGCGTGGGGATGGACACGGGGCTATTCCTCATTTTGCAACCTCAGACCGGGACTCCTGAGATCCATTCGGCGAAAACATGGAACCGACGGGAGGATTGCTGCGGAATGCCTTGGCGATCCTGGACAATAACACTTCCCTGGCCGCCGACTGGCCGTGCATTTCTCGGCGGGCAGCAGCAGGTGAACCCTCAACCACATACGGCCCCCGCGGTTCACCCTGAAAGAGCATAGGCACCCCGCTGACCACGGAAGGTGCCGGGCTCGCCAGAAGCGCGCGGGTGCGACGCCCGATCATCGAGAACGCCCTCGATAGGAACGGTTGAGTTCTGCATCTGGCTAATAGGGGTAGCGGATAAGATGCGCTCGCGTTGGCTGCCGTGTTCGAAGCGGGAGGGGAGTTAGCGGGTGCGAAGGTTTTCCGCCCGGTGCGAGCCATTTTCGGTACGACCATCTCCCAGCGGGCGTTAGACTCTGGTTCCGGTTCCTGTGCGAGCAGCGGCACATTCTGCTTGGCGAGCGCGGGCACGCTCGATCGGAGATTCGCGGCGTGCTCACGGTTCGAGGCCTCGCAGAGAAGCAGGTGAGAAGTCAGGGAAGACCAAGTGATATCGAAATGAAAACACTTCGGCTCTTCTGTCCGACGACAGTCCGTATCTATCGTGCTGAGCCTTGAGTCAAGCATGTTCGCTACCTTCGCCAGGGTTCTCAGAGGCAGTTATCCTAAGCTGAAAGTGTCAACTTAGGGAATCGTCACTTGGTACGAGGAAGTGTAGGGTACTAAGTCGATGCACTCGTCAGGTTTCCAAGCTCTTTCGGAAGATGGAAAACCAGGATTGAAGAGGCGACGAAATGCGGACCACAAGCGGCGGGAATGTTACGCAAGTTACTAGTTTCACAGGTGCTCAACCTGCAATATTTCAGCCATGATATCCGTGCCCAAATCACAGAGAATACGTTTGGTATCTAGTTTCGGCCGGATAGCGCTAAGGTGCCTCGCAAGCCGTCACGTCGAACAGTTGGAAGAAGCACTGAGTCATCACCGGCGAAACACGGTTGTTGAGATATATACACTTCGATCAGTCTGGCTAGGTCAGGTCACACTTCGCTTGAGACGATCATGATCGTTGAGATTTCGTCCTTAGGTCAAATGTTACAGCGCCAACAACCCATGTCGTTTGAATAGGATAGTAGCTCACACCTTAAGCGATTGCTCCAAGGCGGACTCGACGGGGATCTCGGGGCTGGCGGCTCATCCCGATAACGGCCCTGACCGACGGCCGACTTAAACGGGCGCTTCGAATTCGATTGCAACGTTTGGCCGAGGTGTTTCACTACTGCGACGAACACCAAGGGCAAAGCCCTCTAAAGAACGAAGGAAAAGGAGTCCAGATTATGGCAGCCGAGAGTAAGCGAATCGCAACGTTACAACTGAACAACAAAGAGCACCCGACGATGCTGCGGGTGCAGCTCCCGCCGAAGATAACCCAGGCCGAGCTGACAAAGTTGATCAATGGTGTCCTTCCGGCAAGCCTGTGTAAGGTGACCTGATTTAGGATTTTTTGTGGCCAGGAGACGCCGAACCGAGGTCCGGCCGATGTTCGTTCGTTGATGCTTGGGGTCACTGCGTGGATCCGCCAGGCTCATCCGTATAGGTTTCCAGGACGGCCGCTATCCGAGCGTACAACCCGCGCAGTTCTTTCTCCAGTTTCTGGACCTTTGCATGGTTCGCTTCTGCCGCTACGTAGCCCGCCAGTTCGTCCAGTTCATCCAGAGTAAAGCGATAGGACGGTGGTCGGCCGGGATCAGGCACGATACAGAAACGGCTCGTTAGCTCGTTGCCCGCGAAGGTATGGTTCAAGATCAGGTCACGCTCTCGGTCGTTCAGTTCCATCGGAACCTTTTCGCCGACGGCGATTTTCTTGCGATGTTTCACTGCAATCCCAAACACCATCCCCAAAGAGCGCCGTTTCTTGGCCATTACCTCGCCTTTCCCGGTGCCAAAATACGGCGAACGGAGGTGCGGCCGATCTGAAGACGCCGGGCAATCTCGGATTTGCTGATGCCGGCGCGATTCAGCTTCCGGATTTCCGCAGCCTGAAGTCCGGCCGTCATCGGTCGACCCAGCCGCTTGCCGTTCTGCCGGGCTTGGGCCAAGCCAGCTCGGGTTCGCTCCCGTAGGATCTCCCTTTCGAACTCAGCAAAGATGGCCAGCAGACCAGCCATTGCTCGACCTGCCGGCGTGGTTAGGTCCAGTGCCTCCGTCAACGATACGAAGCCCACCCCGAGGTGCTCCAGTTCCTGCAGCGTCGCCAGCAGGTCCGTCACCGACCGACCCCAGCGGTCCAGCCGCCAGACCAGCACGACATCGATCTCGCGGCGCCGTGCTGCCTCGATCAGTTGCTCGCGTGCTTGCCGCTTTGCGGCGCCGGAGCCGACTTCACGCACCTGCATCGCGATCGTCCAGCCGCGCCGGGCCGCATACTCCCGCAGGGCGCGGTTCTGCATCGGGAGAGTCTGCTGATCATTGGTGGATACGCGAGCGTACAGGCCCACCCGGAACATTTTCGCCGGCCTGCGTGCCTGGCCAAAAACGTGCGCGGATTTTGCCTGCCCAGAGGCCCGTTTTGCAGCCACTCCAGGATATTACCCCATCCTGGCCACCGAGGATCGTTTTAGGCCAGTCTCATGAATGCAGCTCGCAAAACGGAGCGGGGCCCTTTGCAAGCTGAGTGCGATAGTTCCACGGCATCCACGATGCGGGATGAGCGATGAGTTCGGCTGCTTGGCACTGCAACGTGCTGAGGTAATCAAAGGGATTGGCTTGACACAGTTCGCAGGTGTGGATCAGACTCATGAACAGATCGCCGACTTCGGAGCCGTGCAGCGTGCGATAGAACAGCGCATTCTTACGATGCAGCACGGCGCGTTTGAGCGCACGCTCGCAGATGTTGTTGTCCAGCGGCGCGCCCGCATCGCGCAAGAAAGCAGTGAGACCTTTCCAGTGCCGTAGAAAGTACGTGATGGCTTTGCCCAAACCCGAGTTGGGCTCGACCAGATGTTGGGCGAGTTGCGCTTCCATCCATTCCCGCAATGTCTTCATAAGCGGTTCGCTGTGTTGCTGATGAAACTTCAGACGCTCCTCGGGCGACAGCTTGGCGGCGCGCGCCTCCGCATCATATTTATATACGCTGCCCAAAGTCTCTAAGACATAACGGCAGGCTTCCGGAAAGCTGGCCGCGACTTCCACGAACTGGCGGCGCCCGTGAGCCAAACAGTTGGCCAGCAGAATCGCGACGCCTTCGGGCAGTGCGCCTCGTAAAGGACTGGTGTTGCGCGACAGTGCATCGGACATCTGCACCGGCGCGGCCAGACCCTGGGCGCGATGATCCAACACATCGCGCAGATTTTCGCCGGCATGCTGGCGGCCGGTAAAGTACAGCGCGATCCGTTGCCCCTGCTTGGTCGACACGATGCCGCTGGTGAAGACGCCGGTGCGATCATCGGAAGCTTCGCGCACCAGACCAAGCACGCGCATGGATGTGTCGTCGTTATGCAGCACTTCACCTTGCGCTGCCTGGCGGATCAACTCATCGCGAGCGGCTTTGATCACTTCCGCCGTTTCCTCGACGATCTCCCATTGCGTGGAGGCCGGTAACGGAATGCCCAGTAAATGTTCCAGCTTCTCTAAGCGGTAAAACGGCATCCCGCTGCCATACTTGAGCAGCGCGATCATCGCCGCGGTGGTCTCGTCGTACTTTTCCGGACCCACGCCTTCCGGTTCTTCGGCCGTGAACACTTCGCCGCACAGATTGCAGCGCAGACGGTCGAGTTCATATACCGTGGCCGCCAACGGAGCTTGCCCCACCACGCGCACCAGCACTCGGGGTTCTTTCTGCGAATACACTTTGCCTTTGATGCAGCCCGGGCATGCGCCGCCTGACTTCATGGTGGGATGCGGCACCACGATTTTCGTCGCTCCGGTGTAGGACTCAGCGCCGTTGCGCCCGTGGCCCGGCTTCTTATCTCCATCCTTTTTGGGCGCTGGCGTTTCGGGCTGCTCCAAAACGTTTTTGGTCTTTTCGGTGGAGCGCGGTTGGGGCAGCATTCCGGCCAAGGCATGCAGCGCACTCTTGAGTTTCTGGCTTTCCGATTCACTCATGGGCGCCTGCGTGCCGCGCTCGATGATCTGGTCTAGTTCCTCCAGATTCACATTCATGCGTTTGCGCTTCATGTGCACAACACCTCTTGGAACTTGCGATGCAAAGGCAAACCGAACATCCGCTTGACGGAGCGTGTCTGTTCGAGCGTAGCTGCGCGATGTCCGCGCCCTTGCGTCGTGCCGATCTCCACCCAGTTGGCCGCGCGATAACACGTTCCCGCAAATCGCGAAGTATCGACAAACGTCTCCAGCCAGTAAATAGGATGCGCGTAGAGGCGTTGCCAGTCCGCGGGAACTTGTTTCGCCATGCGTCCTAAAATGTGCGACGCCAAGTGCGGCACTTTCACCCACGGCAAAATCAGAAAGCGCGTGTTGTACGCCAGCAGATGCACGTTGCGCTCGCGCGCTTCGTCGCTCCAGCCGAGATAGTGGTCGCGCAGTTTCAAGTGGCGCGGCGCGCTGGACCAAGCCAAGCATGCGATGATCTGGCTTCCTTGTGACTGGGGTGCTCTGACAAGATACTTCACGTGTTCGCCCACCGGCTGCTCGTAACCTAAATAGTGATACTGCTCCATCAGGCTGTTGAACAACGGCTCGTCGAGGGTGCGCCGTACTTGCACAAACTCTAGCGGCTGAAGAGCGGCGAGCGGTCCGCACACCGGACGATTGTCGGGAATCACCGGCTCGGGCCGTTCGCGCTCGGCCAATCGATTCCGTACCTCGCGCTTTACCGGAGGCAGTTGAATCTCGCCCACGCGATGAAGCATCAGCAGCAATCCGCGGCACACCATGTCGCGCAACGCGCCGTTGGCTTGCTTCCACTGCCAGGTTTCGCATAACTGGCGCGAGAGCTTCCAGCGGCTCAGTTCCGGACGTTCCACAATCAGTTGCCGGATGAAAGCGATCTCTTCCGTCGTCACGCTGCGTCCGCGATAGCGATGCGTGGTCATCTCACCCGCAGTGTGCCAGAAAACGTTTCAGAACGCAAGTAAAAAATGCATCAACTGACTTTACGCCACACCGGCGCCGCATCGATCTCGGGATTACCCGCCGCAAACAGCACCTGCGCCTGATGCACGCGCAACACTTTGGCCGCGTCCTCACTCTGTGGCCACCAGCGAAAGCGCCCCTTCGACAAGCGCTTGGTCGCCAGCCAGAACCCCTGCCCGTCATACACCAAAACCTTGATGGATGTCGCCCGTCGGCTGCGGAACACGAACATGCATCCGGAGAACGGATCGGCTTCGAGTTTGGCGCGGCACAACTCCGCCAGCGAGTCGATGCCTTTGCGAAAATCCACCGCCTCCACCGCCACCAGAATCCGCATCTGCGGCGTGATCTGCAACATGCTTACGCCACAAACGCACGAATCAGTTCCGCCAGTTCGCCGCCTCGAATCGCTTTCAACTCCACCCGCAGCTTCCCACCCTTGGGCGATTCCACTTCTACCAGACAACTGGTCGCTTCCCTGGTAGTCTCCGCCAGCAGTTCCACAAAGGCGGGCACAGCAGGCGCCCTCTTGCTTGCCCGACGCTGAACTGAAGCCTTGCGCTGCTGTGATTGCGCACGCGGCTCGAACCGGTCCGTCCACTTCTGCAGACTCGGCCGATCCACGTCCAACACCCGTGCCGTCGCCTCGATCCCATCCCGCCGCGCTAGTTTCGCGGCAGCGGCCCATAACTCCTCCGGCAATCGCGACCGCACCGCATGGGCTTTGCGGAACTCCAAAAATCGAACCCGCACCTGCTCCACTTCCTCTTGATAGCTCACCGATTCCTGTGCCATGCCCGGGCCTCCCGTCATGGCCAACCTATCAGCTAACTGGAACTGCAGTCACGCACGCCTGCCGGAAACTCACTGAGAAACGCGCCTCCCGCAGAGGTGGCTACGCGGATTGGGGCCAAATCATCGGT
>JBDTTL010000123.1:0-12299 GCA_039930665.1 Acidobacteriota bacterium | reverse complement strand
TCTTAGACGAAACCCGCCTTACTTATGTTACGTTTTTCTGGGACGGGAGACTAGCTTCGCTAGACCATGGACAGGGAACCGATGGCGAGAAGATCATGCAGGGGATGCTCAGTGATCTTGACTCGGGGAAAAAAAACGTAAGATCGTCAATCGCAAAGCTGGATGAGCCGTGCTGCCGCGTTGTGCCTCACTATAATGAGTGAAAGTGGAAAAGCGGCATATCCTGGATGAGATTCGACGCACCGCTACGGCAAACAGCGGGAATGCACTGGGCAAAGATAGATTCTTTACCGAAACCGGGATCAAGGAGTCAGACTGGCTAGGAAAGCATTGGATTCGATGGAGTGAGGCCGTCCGCGATGCAGGCTTGATTCCGAATCGCATGGCCGAGGCCTACCCGGACGAGTTTCTCATCCTCCGCCTGGTCGCTCTGTGTCGAGAGGTTGGTCGTTTTCCCGTCAGGGGCGATCTACGAATGAAGGCGCGACGCGACCCCGAATTTCCGGGCGATAAGGCGTTTAATCGACTGGGTTCTAAAGATCAACTTGTTCGTCGAGTCGCTGACTATTGTCGATCCCATGAAGGATTTCAGGATGTTCTTGAACTTTGCCCTGCTATGGCTGATCGCGCGCAGCATACCCACGGAGAGGAAGCCGGCACCGAGGAGATCGGCTTCGTCTACCTTATAAAATCTGGCCGCTACTACAAAATAGGCAGAAGCAACTCTTCCGGTCGGCGCGAATACGAACTCGCCATCCAACTTCCTGAACGAGCCAACAAGGTGCATGAAATTCGCACGGATGATCCGGTCGGTATTGAAGCATATTGGCACAACCGGTTTGAAAAGAAGCGCAAGAACGGCGAATGGTTTGACCTTACTGCTCTCGATATCAAAGCCTTTCGTCGCCGCAAATTCATGTAGAGAATCGCTGCTCGCGCCAGTCACGCATCTCCCGTCTTACTTTCTCCCCATCTTTTCCTTCACTTATTGCCTCTCGTAGCCCTCTAACCGTCCTTTCCCGCGCTATCTTCTGTACTGAAACCTATCTCCCGGCAGCCTTAGCCGGCGCTTGGGTTCGTTTGGTTGTACAGCATTTCTTAAGGAGGTGCCCGGTTGGGTTCGTTTGATAACTTCGATGTTGCGCGCACAAGGGCGAAAAAGCCGCTCCGCCGACCGTGTTTTTTCACTCTACCTCATGCTAAAATAAAGGTTTAGCGGCCCCGCCGCATCCCCCGAAGGAGCATCGCTTGGCAGATTCGCAAGACCCGACCATTCCCCCTCAGGGGCCCCCCGCAGGGCCGCCTCCGAGCCATCCCGGCGGACAGATTCCGCTCGGCGGCGATGGCGGTAACAACAAAAGCCACATCCCCATAAACATCGAAGACGAGATGCGCCGCTCCTACCTCGATTACGCCATGAGCGTGATCGTGGGCCGCGCCCTCCCCGATGTCCGCGACGGCCTCAAGCCGGTTCACCGCCGCATCCTTTTTCAGATGCACGAGATGGGCCTTCACCATAACCGGCCCACCAAGAAATCGGCGCGCGTGGTCGGCGACGTCATGGGTAAGCTGCACCCGCACGGAGACGCCTCGATCTACGACGCCTTGGTCCGCATGGCGCAGGATTTTTCGATGCGCTACCCGTTGATCGACGGCCAGGGCAACTTCGGCTCCGTCGATGGCGATCCGCCCGCGGCCATGCGGTATACCGAAGCGCGCCTCGCCCGCATTGCCGCCGCGCTGCTCGAAGACATCGACAAGGAAACGGTCGACTTCAAGCCCAACTACGACGAGAGCGAATACGAGCCCGAAGTCCTGCCGACGCGCATCCCGAACCTGCTGGTGAACGGCAGCGAAGGCATTGCCGTGGGCATGGCCAGCAAGATCCCGCCCCACAACCTGCGCGAAATCGTCGAGGCCTGTATAGCGCTAGTGCAGAACCCGGCCATCCAGCTACCGAAGCTAATCGAGATGGTGCAGGGCCCCGATTTCCCCACCGGCGGCATCATCCTCGGCCGCGAAGGAATCTACGATTACTTCAAGACCGGCCGCGGCTCGATCAAAGTGCGCGCGAAAGCCGCGACGGAAAAGATGGGCAAAGATCGCGAAGCCATCATTGTCACCGAGCTGCCCTACCAGGTCAACAAAGCCCGGCTCATCGAATACAGTGCTGGTCTGGTAAACGAGAAGAAGCTCGAAGGGATTTCCGAAATCCGCGATGAGAGCGACCGCGACGGCATGCGCATCGTGTTCGAACTGAAGCGCGGCGAGCAAGCCGAAGTGGTGCTCAACAACCTGTATAAGCAGACGCAGATGCAGGTCAACTTCGGTGTCATCCTGCTGGCCATCGTCAACGGCCAACCGCGCGAGCTGGGATTGCTGGATGCGCTCAAGCGTTTCATCGAGCATCGCATCGATGTCATACGCCGCCGTACGGATTACCTTCTCCGAAAAGCCCGCGACCGCGAGCACATCTTACTCGGCTTTCAGCGCGCGCTCACCAATATCGACCAAGTCATCGCCCTCATCCGTGCGTCAAAGACCCCGCGCGAAGCCCGTGAGGCGTTAATGAACTTCATCACGCCCGCCGAAGCCGCCGCCTACGCGAAGCTCGTCGATGCCGACCCGCGGGGCCCGCGTTTTACCGAGCGCCAGGCCCAAGCCATTATTGAGCTGCAACTCCAGCGCCTCACCGGCATGGAACAGCAGAAGATCATCGACGAACTCGCCGATATTCAGAGGATGATTGCCGAGTACCTCGAAATCCTCGGCTCCGAAAAAACCCTGCGCTCCGTCGTGGTCAAGGAACTGAAAGAAGTCCAGAAAGACTTCGGCGATGACCGCCGCACCGAGATCGTCGACGACACCGGCGAAATCCGCCTCGAAGACCTGGTGCAGGTGGAAGACGTCGCCGTCACTGTGACCCGCGGCGGATACCTCAAACGCACCGCCGTCGACACCTATCGCCGCCAGACCCGCGGCGGAAAAGGCCGCATCGGCATGTCCACGCGCGCCGAGGATGTCGTCGAGCACCTGATCATCGCATCCACACACGCCTACCTGTTGATTTTCACCAACAAGGGCCGCGTCTACTGGCTGAAGATTTACAATATCCCCGATGCCACTACTACCGGCAAGGGCAAACACAGCTCCGGGTTGATCAATCTGCAGCCCGACGAATCCGTCACGGCGTTCCTTCCGGTGAAAGAATTCGTCGCCGGCAAGTTCATCGTGATGGTGACCAAGCAGGGCGTCATCAAGAAGTGCGAGCTCACCGAGTTCGATAATCCACTGCAGCGTGGCATCATCGCGCTGGGCATCGACGAAGGCGATGAACTCCTGGCCGCCCGGCTCACCGACGGCACCAACTACATCTTCCTGGGCTCTCACGAAGGCATGGCCTGCCGCTTCAAGGAAACCGATGTTCGCGCCATGGGCCGCCCCGCGCGCGGCGTCCGCGGCATGGAGCTCGAAGAGGGCGACTACCTGGTCGGCGTCGAGATCGTCGAAAAGGACGGCCTCATACTCTCGATCTCCGAAAACGGCTTCGGGAAGCGAACGCCGCTGGTCGACTACCGCCTCACCGCCCGCGGCCGCAAGGGTGTCATCAATATGAAGACCACTCCGCGCGTCGGCAAAGTGGTCGGGATTCTATCCGTGAAGGAAGACTCCGACCTGATGATCATCACCAAGCAAGGACAGATCATCCGCATCGAATCCGGGACCATACGGCAAGCCGGCCGCTCCACGCAGGGCGTCCGCTTGGTGAACGTCGAAGCCGGCGACCAGGTCGCGGCGGCCAGCCTCATTCCGGAGACGGAAGCGAACGGTTCGCAGGACGATTTGCCGTTACAGTAGAAGTATGGAGCAGAAGGAACGCCAGCTCTTCGTCGCGCTGGAACAGATGGGCAGCGTGATCGTTGCCTATTCGGGCGGCGCCGATTCGGCGTACCTGGCTTGGGCGGCAAACCGCGTTCTGGCCGCCAACGCCGTTGCGATCACGGCCGATTCGGCGTCTCTACCCGAATCCCACAAGGGCGATGCGGAAGCGTTCGCGCACGAGCACGGCATCCGCCACGAATACATCGCGACACGCGAGTTCGACAATCCGGATTACGTCGCGAACAATCTTGACCGCTGCTTTCACTGTAAGGACGAACTTTTCACGCGGCTCGACGAAGTTGCTCGCGAGCGCGGCGTGGCCCATGTGATCTACGGCGTGAACGTGGACGACCTGGGCGACTATCGTCCGGGGCAGGGTGCCGCGAAGCTGCATGGCGTGAAGGCTCCGCTGGTTGATGCCGGACTCACTAAAGCCGAAATCCGCGCTCTCTCGCAACGCGCCGGACTCACCACCTGGGATCGCCCGGCGTCCGCGTGCCTCAGCTCGCGCATCCCCTATGGGACGCCCGTGACGATTCAAAACGTCAAGACCGTCGACCGCGGCGAGGAAGCAATCCGTGTTTTGGGCTTCCGCCAGTTCCGCGTGCGCTTCCACGGCGATATCGTGCGCATCGAAGTAGCACCGGAAGAACTCGACCGCGCCATGACACTCGATATGGCGCGCCAGTTCACCGCTATCTTCAAGCCGCTGGGTTTCCACTACGTCACGCTGGATCTCGAAGGTTACCGCCAAGGCTCGTTGAACGCCGTGCTCAGCGGTCCGGTTAAGGCGTCTCGATCTTAAATCTGAGCTCTTCGCGGAACTCTTCAAAACAACGACTGCAAACCCAATGCAGAGCGAAGCCCCCTGAGCTTGGTTGCTTTACGAATATGCCGCGATTCTTCCCGTCGTGAATCGGTGGTGAATCTGGCGGTTCCAGAACAGGAACGCTCGTGCAGTATCCTTGGTGTTCGATATCCGTGTCATCGTACTCCGCAAACTTTGCCCAACATCCGGAACAGTGGTCATGGTCCCATTCAGGGCTGGGTGCTTTGTAACGGAGCAGACGGAAGATCGAGCCTTCCATATACCGGAGTGTGAACAGGCGGTGCGGCCTTTGTTCAGGAGTCATGTTTCGAAACCTTGGTCACTGTCCACGCCACCGCCAGCACCACCATGCAGCCGATCAGGTTGTACCAGAGGTAAGCGATGGGGGTGAATCGCGCCACTGCGAAGGTGGTTGTCTGGCCCGCGACCACGCCCCAGAATGCAGATGTGCCTCCGGCGCGCTTCATGAAAAAGGCAACCACGAAAACTCCCAGCATGCTGCCATAAAACAGCGATCCTACCTGATTTACCGCCTCGATCAACGCTCCGAACCCCTGTGCGAAGTTGGCGAAAGTGACGGCGTAGATCCCCCAGAACACCGTTGCGATTCGCGAAGCCAGCAGGTAGTGACGATCAGTCGCGTCGCGATTGAAGTGGCGGCGATAGACGTCGATCATGCTGACCGTTGCCAGGGAATTGATCTCGCCCGAGCTGGCCGACATGGTAGCCGTGAGGATCACGCCGAGGATCAAACCCACCAGGCCCCTCGGCAAGTAGTGCGTCACGAACGACAAGAAGATGTAATTCGTGTCGCTATCCTTGCTAAGCTTCCCCGCCTCGCTGCGGACTTCGTTCACTTTCTGCTGCGCCGCGCGGAAGTCGTCACCCGAACCGCCGTCCTTCACCTTCCGGGCCGCAACCTGGCGCTCATCGAGCGCCTGCTGATAGCGCGCAGCCAGCGCCGGATATTCCGCAGTCTGTTCGAGGCGCGTCATCTCCACCGGCTGAAACAGCAGCGGCGGCCGCTCGAAAATGAAGAACACAAACACCATCGCGCCGATGAAGAGGATGAAAAATTGCACCGGCACTTTCGCCATGGCGTTTAACAGCAAGCCCAAGCGGCTTTGTCCGATCGATTTTCCCGTCAGGTAACGCTGCACTTGGCTTTGGTCCGTGCCGAAGTACGCCAGCATCAGGAAGGTACTGCCGATCAAGCCGCTCCACAGGTTGTAGCGGCTGTTGGGGTCGAAGTGCGTGTCGACTGCGTTCAGCCGACCCGCGGCGCCCGCGATCCGCATCGCGTCGAGGAACGACACATCGTGAGGCAGTTTCCAGATGGCGATCAGCAGCGCCAGTATCAACGCGCCCATGATCATCATCATTTGCTGCACGTCGGCGTAGGTTACGGCTTTGATGCCACCCATGGTGGTGTAGAGAATCACCAGGCTGCCCATCAGTATTGTGGTTAAGGGGAACGGCCAGCCGAGCATCACCGACATGACGATGGCGGGAGCGGCCAACGCTACCCCCGCGCCCAGGCCGCGTCCGATCAAGAAGATGATGGTGACGATGGTTCGTGTTTTGGCATCGAAGCGCTGCTCCAGATATTCGTACGCCGTGTAGACTTTGGCGCGATGGAAAATCGGCACCGCGGTGGCCGAGAGGATCACCATCGCGATCGGCAATCCGAAATAAAACTGCACGAAGCGCATGCCATCGACGTAAGCTTGTCCGGTGGTGGATATGAACGTGATGGCGCTGGCCTGCGTGGCCATGATGGAAAGACCCATGGCGTACCACGGCATGGTCTTGCCGGCCAGCAGATATTGGTTAACGCTGTTGGAGCCGCGGCCGCGCCACAGCCCGTAGGAAACCAGGAATGCCATCCAGCCGATCAGGACAATCCAGTCGAGCAGGGTCATCGGTTAGGCGGGCGGCGCGTAATGTTTCGTGAACAACCAGGCGAGAAAAATGACGGCCGCCAGAAAAATCAGAACGAAGCGATAGACGCGCGGCCAAGTTCGCAGAAACGGCGGCGGTTCATCGAGAATGACTTTCTCGAAACCTTTTTCCGGAACCGGCGGAATCCCCCCCATCACTGGACTTTCGCGGCGCTCAGCATGTTGGCAAAGAGACGATAGGCGCCGGGAACGCCGGCCGGCAATTGGCGGAACCAGTCGTAGGAGGAGAAGATGTACACACCTTTGCCGTATCGAGTGTACAGCTCACCGCCCAGGAGTTCCTTCTCGCCGGGGTCGTGAGATTCAAGAACACTCTGATAGCGCGGGTCCCATTCGTAGGCGAAGTTCAATCCGCGCTCCTGCACCCAGCCCTCGAAATCGCGCGCGGTAATTTCGTTAGGCGCGTGCAGCAGCTCGTTATCCGGATTGGGGAAGGTAACCGGCGCTTCCTCGACAGTTACGCGGTCACGGCCGGTCTTAATGGGATAAGGACCGACATGCGCCAAGTCGGGCGATTCCGCGGGCGCACCCCCGGGTCGGCCTCCCTCGGGCACGTTGTATTGCACGATCATGGTTCCGCCCTCTTCGACAAACTTGAACAGGCGTTGGTAGTTCAAGCGCAAGTCGGGGCGGGTGTTGAAGGCACGGACACCGGTCACGATCGCGTCATACTTGCTTAAGTCTCCATACGCTAAATCGCCGGGCGACAAAAGTGTAACTTCGCAGCCCATCTGCTGCAGAGACTCGGGCACTTCATCGCCCGCGCCGACAATGTAGCCGACTTTGCGCGCCAGCGTTTTAATGTCGCTGCGCACCAAGCGGGCTGCGGATGGACGGAACAGGGTCTGGGCGCGGATGTGCGGGTAGTCGATGACTCGTGTGCTGCTGGCGACCACGCGATCCCCCACCGTTGCCGAGGCGCGCAGCGAACCGATGGATTCACCCTCAGGCGGCGCCACCGTGAACTCGGCCATGGTCTGCTCATCGGCGGCGCTGAGTTCAAAGTGTTGCGAGGCGGGTTCTACCTTCCATCCCGCGGGCGCCTCCAGGCGAACTTCGCCGGCCACCTTGCCGCTGGTTGCTCTTAGGGGAATCTGCAGGCGTCGGGACTTGTTATCCGGAAACACCAGCGCCAACCCGCCAAAATCGACACTTAAGGGAGGCACCATTGCCAGAGGGCGGGTGAGCTGCCCGTAAATGTGGTCTACATAAACTCGATGAACCGGCCGCTTCAGCGTGATTTCCGCGGCGCCTATTTGCAAACGGAACTCCGCCAAAAGCACCGGAGAATTTTCGGGATCCCCTATCTCCTCGGGATTCGGCACCGAATACATTGCGTCTTCTTTAGGCAGTTCCAACCAGTAGGGCTGCGAATAAAGTTCCGCTTCAGGCACCTGGATATTCACGGGGAATTCGATGGGCTTGTTGAAGGCCAGCACCGTCGAAGCGATCGTGGGTTGTGGGACGCCTTTGATCCCCGACAGCTTCACGCCGCGCAGCGTGACCCGACCGGGGTTGCGCGCCAGCGCGGTCAGCGTCACTCTGAAGGTGCCGCCCGGAGTCGCGGCGGGTTTGTCGGAGAGCGCATCCACCGTCACGCCGCCGGCGAGGGCAATGGCTTCGTCCATCTCAGCGAGCCGCGCTTCGGCGAGCGCGTTCTTGCTGGCCGCGGCCACCGACGCCATCACGGGCCGCACTTTCGCGAGAAGCGGCAGCAAGTCTTCCGGATGCGCCGGCACGTATGCGGCGGAGACTTGGGCTAGCAGCCGCGTCACTTCCGCGCCGCCTTCCAGGCGCGACCATCCGATGTTGATGTTCTCGAGAAGATCCTTCGTGGCCTTATCGCCGTGGTCGGTAACGAAATAGTTAACCCTTGAACCTTGACGTTGGGCTGTGCCCATGGCTTGGCTGCGATGCTGGCTGCGGCTCATCCCCGCAATTTCCTCGTAAGAATAGCCGAGTTCGGGCGAGTACGCCCCCAGATCCACCGCAAGTTTATCGGGGATTTTCTCAGCCTCTTTCTGCTGCTCCGCATTGAAGGCCGCGAGGTTGGTCATCAGGCGTAGCGCCTGCCAGGTCTTGACATACTTCAGTTGTTCGGGAAAGCGCGTGGGATCGGCCGCGGCGGTGAACGCTTCGCGCCCTAGAATGGCGGAGGCCTGATGTTGCCCATGGCCGTCCCTGGGAGTTCCAGTGAAGCGCAAGATAATCACGTCGGGCTGGAAGCGGCGAATGGCCCAAACTACATCGCCCAGGACTTTTTCGCGCGGCCATTTGCTGCCCAGCGTTTCCGCAGCGGTTTTGGTGAATCCAAAGTCGATGGCACGGGTGAAATATTGCTGGGCGCCATCGATACGACGCGCCGCCAGTAGTTCTTCGGTGCGGATAATGCCTAGCTCATCGCCCTGCTCGCTACCGATCAAGTTCTGGCCACCCTCGCCGCGGGTGAGCGAAAGGTAAGCTGTCCGCACGTGCCGTCCACGTGCCAGGTAAGCGAGCAGCGCGGTGTTCTCGTCGTCGGGATGCGCGGCGATCATCATTACGCTGCCGAGGTTGTTCAACTCCTCCAGCATCAGACGCATCTGGGTCTCGCCGGCAATATCTTTTTGCGCGCGAAGCGCAGGCGGCAGCAAGGAAAGCAGCAGTCCGAAGCCCAAAACACTGGAGAGGGCTATCTCGGGCGTGCGGCAAAGTGATAAACGGGATCTCACGGCGTTACTCTAGATGTTATCTTAGCAGCGCTGAGACGGCGGGCAGCGGCGAAAGGCAGCTCAACCGGCATTCAAGCTGGCTTGAGCCCAGGTTCTAGGTTTCGGCCCATTCGCGCTCCAGCATGCGCGAATATTCGCCGGAAGCGTAGATTTCGAACTCGAACTCCAGATGGCCGATATCGGTAAAGGCCAACTCGCCTTGCCGGATCTGGAACAACTGGTCGGCGTAGCGGTAGTAGTGGCGAACAAATTCGTCCGTCAGAAGCTCACGATCGGGAACCCCGGCGAAAATGGCGCTCAGGCCAAGCGCTCGGGAAAAGATCGACTTATAGTCGGACACGCCCCACTTTTTCAGCTTCGCCTGCACCGGCTCGGGCGCTTGGTTCACCAGGTAGGCGGCAAAACTCTGATGATTAATACCCGCAGCAGAGAGTTCCGGAGAGCGCTCCACCAGTTCCACGCATTGATCGATCCAACGGAGCAAATCCTTGCCCACGTAAAAGAGCATGCGGATTTCGCAAAAGCGGCCTTCGAGCAGGGTGCGCTCGATGTCCCGGGTGTTTCGTTCGCCAGCCGGCAGCAGCCCTTGTAGTACCAGGCTCGCGCGCGAGCTTTCCACCAGCTTTTCGGGTCCGCCCGCATCCGCGAAGGGATGCAGAATCAACGGGGGTAGCTTATGGGCATTGCGAACGTTCATCTTGTCTCCGACCTGTGGGCTCCGAACTTATGATTGCAAGCTCAGTATGCCAGATTAGCGCCGCTCCGTGAGTAGTACTTTGGCTTCAATCGTCTGGTCCCCACGGATCACCTTCACTAGTACCAAGTCACCCGCTTTGCTGTCGCGCAGCGCATAAGTGAAGTCGTACAGATTGCCGATCGGCTTCCCGCCAAACTCGATCATAATGTCGCCCGGCTTCAGCCCGGCTTTGGCCGCAGGGCTGCCTTCGCGAATATCGGCAAAGCGGACGCCCTTGGGCGGCTCGTTAAAGTCCGGGATGCTGCCGAAATCCGGGCCGTAGCCCTTGCTGGCTCCCCCGCCCGAAACCGGGCCGGCCGACGGCCGCGCCACGCGCACAAATTTGGGGCGATCGGGATCCAACGCGAGGCGGCTCGCGACGTCCGCCACGTAATCCAGCACTTTCGCGGCGTCGATGGAGTCGATCTTATCCGCGGTATCGCTGGGCTTGTGATAGTCGGCATGCAGTCCCGAAAAGAAGAACAGGATGGGAATCTGTTTCGACGCGAAGGAGGCATGATCGCTCGCGTCGCTCATGTCGGTGCCGGAGCTCTTGCCCGATTCGTCGATCCACAGCGGCGGCGGAAGCTTTACCTCATCCAATATGCGGGGGAGGGTGCTGCCGCTTTGCGCTCCGCTCACGTAAACCCGTCCGTTTCGTACACGCCCGATCATATCCAGGTTCAACATCGCGACGGCATTTTCCAGCGGAAGATCCGGGTGGTTCACATACCAGTTGCTGCCAAGCAAACCCAATTCCTCCCCGGCAAAGGTCATGAACAGAATCCCGCGCTCGGGCTGCGGCTGTTTCGAAAACCAGCGGGCCAGCTCGATGACGCCGGCGGTGCCGGAAGCGTTGTCGTCAGCGCCGGGATGCACCATACCCATCTGCTTGGGAGCGAGCGAATGATCATCTCCCAGGCCAAGGTGATCGTAGTGTGCTCCGATAATCACGTACTCGGGAGTCTTACCCGGTAAATACGCCGCCACATTGTGAACCGTTTTAATCTGATGAATCAGATCCACGGACAAGTCCACCTCGACTTTGGACAAGTCGAACGAGCGGGGCTTTAGGTCGCTGTCGATTTGCTTGGCGGTTTGACGCAGATCCCGCCCTTCCGACCGCAGCCACGATTCAGCCATTTCCTCTTTGATCTGAACGAAGAATATTCCGGCGTCGCGCGGCCCCCCTATCGCGCCGAATTTCTCGAGTTTGTCTTCGGCCCCCGCATGTGCCGGTGTGTCATTGACCAGAATCACGCCGCGCGCCCCGTGGTTTTTCGCCTCCATCATTTTGTCGATGAAGGTGGCGTGGGAGGTGAGCCGCTTGCCGCGAAAAACGCTCTTCTCGTCGTGTTCCTGAGGCTCGTGACGCAGGATCAGAACCAGCTTGTCCTTTACGTCGATGCCGGCGTAGTCGTCGTAGTTATGTTCCTTGGCTGTGATGCCGTAGCCCGCGAAGACCACTTCTCCGTGGAATTTGCCGTTGGTCGAAAACGCGAAGGGAACGAAATCCTGGCCCACCCGCAAGGTCTGTCGGGGTTTGCCGTCGCGAAAGGAAAATGTGTTGTCGGGCCCCAGTTTCGCGCCCAGCTCAGCGGGGAAAGACAGTTCGAAATTCTTGATGTCCGCCGCGCTCTTTCCCTCCAGCGGCTTCAGGCCAAAGGAGCGGAATTGCCCCGCAATATAGGTGGCGGCCTTTTCGATTTCCGGGCTTCCAGTGGCTCGCCCCTTGAGTTGCGGCGAGGCCAGATATTTGACATGCGCCAGGTAGGCATCGGGCTGGACGTCAGCCGCAGGAAGCGTGAGCGGGCATAAGCACAGAATCCAAAGAGTTATTTTTTGTGTCACAACGAGCATTTTCGTGTCTACTTCTTGGGAGCGACTTTCGGAATATCCACCGTGCAACAGCTATCGTCCTGCTTTTTCGGCGTAGCCGCGGCCATGGTTTTCGTTTCGGTTGTCTTGTGTTCGAGCTCGATCTGCAGGAGCTGCTGGAGCACGTTCCAATCGACGCCGCCCTCCAGCTTCCGTCCGTTGATGAACAGTGTTGGGGTTGCGCTGATGGCCAGTTTGTGGCCCAGCTCGATAGACTTGTCGACTTCGGCAGCAGAGGCCTTGTCATCCATGCAGCGGCCTAGTTGCAACGCGTCCAGACCCTTGGTCTTGGCGTAGTCCTG
>JBDTTL010000122.1:0-12339 GCA_039930665.1 Acidobacteriota bacterium | reverse complement strand
GGCTTTGCAGATACAGGCCCAGTCCCGCCAGATACAAGAACACCAGGGCGATGCTGCACACTACGAAGCTGGCCAGCCCCCGGGGCATCCGCAGCTTCATGAAAAACACCACCAGCGGATCCAGCAGGAAGCCAATCATCGCGGCGATGATCACGGTGATGAAGAAGATACGGCCAAAGTAGAGCAGGCCAATCCCGGCAGCGGCTGCAAGAATACTGACGCCCACCTGGAGCGACTTTTGCGTGGATGTATTTTGAACCACCAACGGGCGCCTCGCCGGGCCTCACAATTCCTCCGTGAGTCCTCGTGTTTATCACTATAATTTGGATAGAGCGTGGAATTCCAGCAAAATACAGGGAACGGACGAATTCTTGCGCTGGATCTGGGGAAGAAGCGTATCGGATTGGCACTCAGCGACCCGCTAGGCATATCCGCGCAAGGCCTGGACACGCTCCAGCGCAGCACCATCCGCGAAGATATCGCGGCGCTCGAAACCATCGCACGCGAGCACCAGGTCCAGTTGGTACTGTTGGGACATCCTTTGAATATGCGCGGCGACGAAGGGCGGCAGGCGGTTTATACTCGCGATTTCGCGGAGCGCCTCACCCAGCGGACCGGCCTCGCGGTGCGTTTCTGGGATGAGCGGCTTACCAGCAAGGAGGCCGAGCGCGTTCTGAAGCAGAGCGGTATCAGTATCGAGAAGCGAGCAAAAGCGATCGACCGCCTGGCGGCGGTGATTCTGCTCGCCAGTTACCTGGACGCCGGAGGCACTGCGTGAAACTGATCCTAGCCCTGTTTTGCTTCGTTGCCGGCTTGGCGGTGGCCATGCTAGTTACTCCCTATCAAGGGTTTAAGGCGGAGACTTTCGTCGATATTCCCCATGGAACAGGCACCGCCGGCATCGCGCGCGAACTGGCCAAGGACGGCGTGATCCGTTATTCGTGGGAGATCTGGCTGGCGCGCCTGATCAAGCCGTCGGCGAAGCTGCAAGCCGGCGAATATCGTTTTGCGGAGCCGGCCAGCGCGCTGGATGTGTTCAACCGGATCGCGCGCGGAGACATCTACTACTTCGCATTCACGGTGCCGGAGGGCAGCAATATTTTCGGCATCGGGCGCTCCCTCGAAGCGGAGGGTGTGATGTCCTCCGACGACTTCCTGAAGGCTGCCGAGAACCCGGCGCTGATCCGCGATCTGGCGCCGAAAGCCCGCACGCTCGAGGGCTATCTTTTCCCCTCCACCTATCGGCTGACCCACGCCATCACGGCCGCGCGCTTGTGTCAAATGATGACCGACGAGTTTCGCAAGGAGTGGGCGAAGCTCGCTGCCGGGAAAGACGCCCGCGTGCATCCCACCGTGACGCTCGCGTCGCTGGTAGAAAAGGAGACGGGGGCGGCGGATGAGCGGCTGCTGGTTGCCAGCGTGTTCCAAAACCGGCTGGCGAAGGGGATGAGACTCGAATGCGACCCGACTACCATCTACGCGGCCCAGCTCGAAAGCCGTTACCGCGGTGCTATCCATCGCTCGGACTTGGCCAGCACTAATCCCTATAACACCTATCAGAATGACGGTCTTCCCCCGGGTCCGATCGCGAATCCCGGCGCGCAATCGCTTGCCGCCGCCCTCAACCCGGCCGCCACTCCCTTCCTGTTCTTTGTCGCCAAGCCGGCGGGCGGCGGCCACCAGTTCTCAGCGACCATGGCCGAGCACGAGAAGGCCGTGATCGCGTATCGACATGCTTCTAAAAAAGCGGGGCAAAGGAAAGTCCGCTGAACTCGCGCGCTGGCTGGAGGAGCACCATCCCGCCGCAATAGGCCCGGTGGAGTTCACGGAGCTTCGAGCCGCGCTGGCTCCGATATCCGAAAGCTATCTGCGTAAACTGCTGCGGGAGTGCGGCGTCCCGCTCCAACCTATGGTCGAAGGGGCCCGGCAAGGCTCCTTCGCGGAACTGGAAGTGAGCCTACTCCGCTTGCTGGAAGAATATCAATCCGGCGACCCGGCGCACCGTATGGCAGTACGTCGACTGGTCATCATTGCCAAGGAGCACGCTCGCCTGGCCGCCCGGAATCCCGACAAGCGCCGGGATAAAGAGGAAATGATTCTGTGGCTGACCACATGGCTTGAAAACCCGCCGGTGTTTGAAGAGTGGGTGAAGATTCGGCGTAGGCGCACGGAGGACCAACAGGCCTAGCGGATGACTGGAGGCGCCGGTCTACGCCAGGGCTCTCTTTTTGGTGGTCCCTTGCACCGGGACCCCCTGCTGCGTGTGGTGGCCGCGCTGATCGTTCCAGGTGACTAAATAACAATTTGGGCATAGCCGCAAATCGTCCAAAGGAACATCCACGATGTCGGTTTCGATCGCCTCCATCTCGGACGTGCAGCGCGGACACCGGGCATCAATGGTAAAAGCCACTGTTTAATAGACGGCTCCGCTGACTCGACGTTTCTACAAACTTGCAGGTAGGAATCGCGTAGTGCCGTAAGGTCGCTAGGAGCAGCGACGATTTTATGGCTGATCTTGCAACGCCTGTCAGACGGCCAGGCGTTCCCGTTCGCGCCGGACTGCCCGTTGCGATCCATCCACTTGCCGACCGTAGTCAAAATTGCACCGACTCTTGCAGGATCGAGCCATCCCTTTGGGCCCGATGTTCAGCAAGTAATTTCCGCCGTCGCGCGCGCAGCAGATCAGGTTCCGCGCCACCGTCTTGGTCACGCGATTTTCCGCATCACCCAGGTCGTCATGCTGCGCTGATTCTGAACCACCGTGGTCTTCAAGGGATCGAGCAACTGCCCGCCCAGGTCATGCGTGAGTTTGACCAGCAGATCCTCGTCAACCAAATAACGCTCCGAACCGTCAGGCAACAAGAAGCGGCAGCCCCCGATGCCGCTGATCTGCCCCTCGATCCCGATCGAAGAGGCGAGGCGGCAAAAGAAAAGGCCGCCGGGCTTCAACACCCGCCAGGATCCGCGCAGCATCGCTCCGAAATGCTCGTCATCGCGCGCAAAGTGGAGTACCGCGCTACTGAGTACCACATCCGCGAAAGCGTCCGGAAACGACATCGCTTCTATGGATTCCGCCCGAAAATGATTTGCAGGAAGCCCCGGCAGCAGGCGGCTCATTGCCTCGATGGCCTTCGGGTCCCCGTCCACGCCGAACACCTCGTAGCCATTGCGGAAGAGGTAAACCAGATTGCGGCCGTTGCCGCAGCCCGCGTCGAGCACCTTCATTCCCGGCGTAATCCGGCCGCGCAGGAGCTGGTCGAAGAGGTAAATATCAATCTGGCCGAATTGCTCGTACAGAGGTGACAAGGGCACTATAGATAATACCCAAGGACGACTACTTCGTTTTCAATTCCGCTTGGATCACCGGGTCGACAGTCGCGAACTCGAAAGAGGAATTCAGTTTCTTACCGTCGATATAGAACGTTGGAGTTCCTACCACCCCTGCGTCCTCGCCCTGCTTTTCTTCCGTAGTGACCCGATTTCGGTATTTGTGCGAATCTAGATCCGCCGTGAAACGCTTCACATCCAGTCCGATTTCTCGCGCCCATGATAAGATGCGAACCCTATTGATGTCGCGGAAATTTGCGTAAAGCTTGTCGTGCATCTCCCAGAACTTTCCCTGCGCCTGCGCCGCAAGCGAAGCCTCCGCCGCTACCGCCGCCTGCGAATGATTATCAAGGGGAAATTGCTTGAAAATGAAACGTACGTCCTTGGGATACTTATCCAGAATTTGCTTCACCTCAACGGTTGCCTTGGCGCAGTACGGGCACTGAAAATCGGAGAATTCGACGATCGTCACCTTCGCGTTCGAAGGTCCGCGAACGGGATCTCCGTCAATCGCGAGTTTAATCGGGTCGTCCAGCAAGTTCTCAGGCGCCGCAGCGAACTTCAACAACTCCGCGCGCAGGGCTTCTTTGGATTTTCCGGCTGAGGCGACCTTCAATACGAAATTCGCCAAGCGCCTGCTACTGACGCACTCGGGATCACGCATCCGGCACTCGGCGATCTTCATGCCACAACCACAGTTGCAGCTCTCGGCACGCATCGTCTGGAGAGCCACTTCACGCTGGGCTTTGGTTAAGCCCGTCAGATCCACTCCAGGCAGTGTAGTGGCAGCTTGCCAGCCTGTCTGGGCGATGCACAGAACGGCGAGAAAAAACACCAATAGCACTCGGCGCATAACTCTATTTCAGCACGTTATGCATTGGCAGTGGAAGCCCAAGCGCCAGGGAACTTGGCGAGCGCAGCGAATCCGCTGGAGCAAAACTGGATCGAGTAGCTGCTACTGGGGGCCGCGACTTATAGAAACGCCGGCAGCGCCTTCCCTTGAAAATTCGTCAGATTCGGGAAGACCGTCGTAAGCTTCGCGGGATCTACGCCAAACCAGGTCGCCAGCGTCGCGCCGTATTGGTCGATGCTGGTGGTGGGAATCCACACGCCGCGGTTGTTGGCGTCGTCCGGTCCCTTTATGGCCTGAGTCGGAAAAGTGCCGTAGAGATCGCCGCCCTTGACAGCGTCGCCCATGATGATGTGATGGCTGCCCCAGGCGTGGTCGGTTCCCAGAGTCGAACCGCCGCTCGGCTGCAGCGTGCGTCCGAAATCGGATTCGGTGAAAGTAACCACGTCCTGGTTGACGCCCATTTCCAGCGTCGCGCTGTAAAAAGCATTCAGCGCTTGACTCACCTGCTGCAGACCCGTCCCTTGATCGGCGAGTTCCTTGTCATGCGTGTCGAAACCACCCAGATACGCGAAGAAGATTTGCCGCCCCACGCCCAGCGCCGTGCGCACATTGATAATTTTCGCGATCTGCGCCATCTGATTGCCGAGCGAAGTGTTCGGGAATACGGTCGTCAGAGAAGTGCCGCTCGCCAATGCCTGATTCAATTTCGTCGCCTGGTTGATTCCATTGGACGCGATCGAGTTCGAGGCTTGGACCAGAGTCAGGCCATTGTCGAAGCTCAACAGGTTCTGCAGCGCCGCGAGACGCGCCTGGGATGCCGCGTTCGCAGCGAATCCCTTTAGACCGAGAACTTGTCCCGCGGTGACCGTGGCCGGACTGGTCTGGCCGCCGGTGGCGAAAAGCGTGTTGCCGCCCACCGAGACGATGGTCGGAAAGCCGCTGCCGTTGCAACCTTGCATGGCATCCGCGAGGCGCCCGCCCCAACCGGTGGTGGCGAACCCCTGCGCGAGCGAGGTCTGGAGCTCGGTTTGCTGGTCCAGATGCGAAAAAAGATTGAGCGGGATCGCCTTCGACTGCTGCTGATATTCGGCCTGAGTGAGCGGCGTCACCAGGCTGCCGACGTTGGCCAGCACCGCTACGTTCTTCCTGGTGTTATAAAGCGTGGCCAGTTCCACCAGGCTGGGATGCAGCCCGTACTCGTCGCCTATCGAAGTATTGATGCTGTTCAGACTCGACTGCGGCAGCGCCAATCCCGCGCGCACGGCTGCATATTTGGCGTAGGAGTTAGCGGCGTTGCTCGTGGGCGTTGAGATGGGAATAACCATGTTATTGCCGTCATTGCCTCCGAACAGGAACACGCAAACCAGCGCCTTGTAGTCCGAAGGGCAGCCCGTCGCGGCGAGCGCGTTGACCTGGCTGAGGCGGCCTGCGAGACTAGCGGCGCCAATTGCAGCCAGCGAACGCGCGCCCAATGCCAGGAACTGTCTTCGAGATGGAATCTGCATCATATTAGTGCTCCACATTGTAGTAGGACGATGAAACCGTCAGGTAGACCGCCGCTTGCGCGCGTGCTTTGTAGACCGCCGTCGAAGTTCCGGTTAACGCGTTGACCGCCGAAAGAATTTGCGTCTGCATGGCCCCCGGCATCTCCCCGTGCAGGAAGACGTAGTTGACACAATCCACCAACGCCTGCGGAGTGGCCGCCAAAGCGGTGAGGTAAGACCAGTCAATCAAGGCGCCGTTCCCGAGACTGCCGTATACAAATGTGTTGGCCATGTTGGCGCGCGCCACTGCGGCTGACGGGGATTGCAATTGGAACTCGGGGCCCAGCAGCGTGCCACCGGGCGCGAAATCCGCGGGAATCGTGTATCCGGGCGCGAAGTAGTTGAAGACCGAGGCCGGCGCGAAAACCGTTTGTCCCAGATTGGCGGCTTGGCTGGTGAGATTGTTGGTGTCGTTCACCACCGCTCCCAGGCCGCGAAGAATAGAGGCGACTTCGAATACTGGCTCGCGAAGATGTCCGCTGGTATCGGGAGGAGTCAGTGACGGCCCTTCATCGCCGGCGCGGGCCTCCGGGTCGAGAAGGATCGCTTTGACGACGGCTTGAAGATCCCCGCGAACGCCGGTTCCGTTGTCGTTGAACACCGCCGCTACGCGCCCCACATAAGCCGGCGACGGATTGCTGGTTACCAGGTGCTGGATCAACTGCATGCTGATAAACGGACCCACGTTCTGATGACTGAAAATATTGTCCAGCGCAGCCTTCAGGTCGGACGCGGCTGTGCCTCCGGCCGGGACCACCAAGCCGTTGAGCAGCGTCTTCGAGGTAGTGTCGTGGTTGGATTCGAACGGCGCCATGGGCCCGATGTAGTAGGCCGGAGTGTGCTTCAGCAACGTGGCGCCGGGCTTGGTCGGATAGGTCCAGCCAGTGTAGACCTTGGCGAAGTCCTGAATCGTGGCTTGATTATAAGTGGGGATCGGATTGCCCCCGGCATCGAGTTGCAGCGTTCCATCCTGGTGGAGTTGGGAGAGGCCGATGGTAAATAATTGCAATAGCTCCCGTGCGTAATTCTCGTTAGCTCGGGTGTCCCTGGCGGGATCGGCCTTATCATTATTCCGCATGTCCAGGTACTCGCCCATGGTGGGACTCAACGTCACATCCTCCATCAGCGTGCGGAAGTTCGCGAATGCATCCTTCTTCAGGATTTGCAGGAAAGGCACCAACTGCGTTGGCGTATTCTCCTCCAGGGCGGAGACCACCATGATCTGGCTAAGGGCGAAGGCCACACGCTGGCGAAGTTGATCCTCGCCGTGAACAGCATTCGTGAAAAACCGGGCCTGTACCTGCCCGATCCCGTAGCTGGTGGCGGCGGGGTCCGGATAGGGCGTAATCGGCGCCGCGAATTGTTCGTCGAGATAAGCCTCGAGCCCCACGGCCTGCACGTGGGCGGTTGTAACCGGGTCGGGTCCGAAAGCGGCTTGATCCAGGAAACGCGAGGCTACGTTATAGGGAACCTTCCCTCCCGTCGCTGGTGTTCCGATCAACAGACTTACCACGTCCACTGAGGTTTCTGGTCCCGGAGCGGGATTCATCACGGCAACCGGAATCCGCAGACCGGATTGGGTGTCGGTAGCGGTGCCCGTCGCCATCAGTCGAGTGGCGGATAAATAAGTGGTAGTGAGTGCCCCGCCGCCGAATAGCACCTGCGCGCCGGGCACGAATCCGCTGCCATTCAGGATCAGGGTGAAGGGCCCGACGGCAACATTTGCCGGATAAACGGAAGCGAGCGTGGGATAGGGATTCGCAAGACTAACGACCGAGCTTGCGAAAACCGTTGGCACTGCGACAGTGCTGGCCGCGGTTACAATCACATAGCCGCTGCTTGGGATCTCCGCCGGCGGAGTATATCGCCCGCCTGCGCTGATGGTGCCTGGCGAACCGGCGAAGGGTGTTCCGTCCGGGCTTGGCGGAAGGGAGACGTACCATCCGACCGTGGCTGGAGTGATCCCGGTGACTTTCACGGAAAACTGATAGAACGTTCCCAGATGAACGGACACCACCGCGGGAGAGACCGTCACAGTTTGCGCGGACGCCGGGAAAAACACGCCGAGCCCCGCAAGTATCAAACCGATTGCACTTCTTCGCATTCCGCCTCCCACCGTTAACGAAACGTCATGATGCCGGCAATACCGGCACCCACCAGGCACCCCGAACATCGCTTGGCTGTTAGAACTGATCTTACTATCGATCCAGACGGGACTTTCCACGCCTAGGTTGACAAACAAAAACACCCTAGGCTATTCACCTGAGACATATGTCACGGCAGACTGTCGCCGTCTCTCCCTAGCGGGAGCAGTTATGGATTGTCAATCTACGCAGTACCGCTAATCCAAGCACGCGCTTGCGAGGACTCCGCAGTGGGAAATATTCTTACCGAGCCGGGCATAAGGAAGCTGAAGAATCGCACCGTCTGCTTGATCCATTCGACATCTGTCACGATGGCGACGTGTTCCCATCGCGTGAGGTGTTCCATCCCAACCTTGAAGTCTTCCCACATGGCGCCTGGATCGATGCCAGCGAAATCCGGAGCCGTCTCGTAGTAAAGTCTGACTTTGTCGTGTTTCTTGAGGGCGTCCACAACGGCGGGAACCAAAACCGCGTCATAATCCGCTTTGGCTATGTGCCCATGGCAGACAAACGCGAGAACATTATCGGGGAAAGTTTTCAACTGCTCAATCATAACGATACTCTATGATCGAAAGGTCAGGCAGTCAATCGCCTCGCAGCTTGACCCTAGGCGAACGAGGCAGCGATTCGACCGCCAATTTACTTACGGTGCCCGCTGTAGTATCCCGCCACTCCTTTACATGAGAGAATTCGATCGTCGCTTGCGCGCTTAGCGTTACGAGCTTGACGCGCCTTCGCTCGCCCACCAGAGGGGCTGGCTTGGTTCAGGGCGTTAAGTTGGCGGAGTTGTCAGTCAACCTGAGTTAAGAAATGCACCCCTGAATTCGGGCATCGCCAGTGCCCCCCAGGCTAGCCACCGTCGTGTTCTAGGTGTAAGATGTCTTGACAGAGACTGACCTGAAACTCGGCGGGGGAGGACCTCTCAGAATGCTCAAACCAGGGAGACAATTCGCAGCGGCGATCTTGTTATGGTTACCTGCCTGGCTCGGCGCAGCCGACATCAACAACCAGCCCGTGACGTTTGCCAAAGACATCGCGCCGATTCTTCAAGCCAAGTGCCAGAACTGCCATCGCGCCGGACAAATGGCGCCCATGTCGCTTGTCAGCTATGAGGAGGTGCGACCCTGGGCTAAAGCCATCAAGCAGCGCGTGCTGACCCGTCAAATGCCGCCCTGGCACGTCGCCCCCACCATCGGTATCCAGCAATTCGCAAATGACATCTCGCTGAGCGACATTCAAATTGCCGCGATCGCGAAGTGGGTGGACGATGGCGCGCCGCTCGGCAACATCGCCGACATGCCCGCGTCTAAGCAGTGGCCCAAAGACGAAGGCTGGAAGCTCGCCAGCCAGTTCGGCAAACCCGATTTCGTGATCAAATCTGATCCCTACACGATGCCGGCCAAAGGGCAAGATGTCTGGTTCAAACCGCTGACGCCGATTCCGGTCACCGAGCCCCGCTGGGTTCGCGCCGTTGAAATTCGTCCCGGCACCGCAGCGGGCCGCAAAATTACACATCATGCACTCGCCTTCCTGCAGCAGGAAGAACCCGGGTCCAACACCGGAATTGTCACGCAGGGCCTCTTGATGGAGTGGGCGGTCAATAAGAACTACGACGTATATCGCGAGAACACCGGCAAGCTGTTGGTGCCCGGCGCGCGCGTGTGGTGGGAGATGCACTACCACGCCGTCGGTGAAGAGATTCGCGACGACGTGGAGTTGGCGATTTACCTTTACCCGAAGGGCCAAGAGCCTAAATACCGTACCTACCTAACGGCTTTCCCAGCTACTCCGGGGACCGCCGCGCTGGGCGTCATGGATATTCCGCCCAATTCGATTACCGAGAGCGAGGGCTATCAGACCCTGCGCGCACCGGCCATGCTGGAAAATTTCCAGCCTCACATGCACCTTCGCGGCAAGGCCATGCTGCTGGAGGCAATTTTGCCGGATGGCGCCAAACGCACCATCAGTTACGTGGATCATTTCAATTTCAACTGGATGACCAACTATATCTTCGCCGCCGATGCCACGCCTGTGCTTCCCAAAGGCACCGTCATTCACGTGGTCGCGTGGTACGACAATACCGCCGCCAACAAGAACAATCCAGATCCCACTCAATGGGTGGGCTGGGGCGATCGAACAGTGGATGAAATGGGGCACGCCTGGGTGAACGTCACCTACATCAGCGAGGCAGACTACCAAGAGTGGTTGCGCAAAAATCCGCAAGTCAACGCGGCCGTGGCTGCTCGCTAGTGCAACTCAGAATTCGCAGCGCCGTTTTGATGGCGACGGCTGTTGCATTGATGTTGACCGCTCTTCTGCCCGCACAGCAGCAGCTTCGCCTGGAGCCGCCGCATGATTCCGGGCAGAGCGTCACGCCCGCGTTCGAAGGCTGGTTTGCGAATGCCGACGGCACCTACAGCATTTTATACGGTTACTTCAACCGGAATATGAAGCAGGAACTCGATATTCCCATTGGAACCGACAACAAGATCGAACCCGGCGGCCCGGATCAAGGCCAGCCCACCCATTTCTTGACGCGCCGCCAGTGGGGCGTGTTCACGGTGACGGTCCCCAAAGATTTCGGCTCGAATAAAGTTACCTGGACCATCACCGCCAACGGCGTCACTACTATGATTCCCGCCGGCCTCGATCCGCTCTGGGAATTGTCGCCCCTCAAGGACGCCAGCGGAAATGCGCCGCCGTTCATCGGATTCAGCCCGCAAGGCCCGTTCGTGCAGGGTCCGCGTGGACAAAGCGAGACGCTGTCGGCAACCGTCGAAGTCCCCTTGCCGCTCCCTCTTTGGGTAGCCGATGATGCCAACTTGATTCCCGGCGCAGCGCGTCCGTCTACTCCGGCCATCATCGTAACTTGGAATAAATTTCGCGGGCCGGGAACAGTGGAATTTGCAGCCGGGCAGCCGTCTGTCGAGAACGCCGAATTTGCCGCTCCCGCCCAGACGAAGGTTCATGGCAAGGCCGCTACCACCGCAACCTTTAGCGAGCCGGGCGACTACCTCCTCCACGTCGTCGCCAATGACTGGACCGGCGAAGGCGGACGCGGCTTTCAATGCTGCTGGACCAACGCGCAGGTCAAGGTCTCGGTCACAAAGTAGCCGGCAATTTCATTAGGTGCAGCTCTTTCATCGGGAAGTGCTTCTGATTATCAGTAAGGAGCGTGAGCCCATTGGTTACTGCGACAGCGGCTACGGTGACGTCGGGCAGGGAGAGGGCATGACCTTTCCTCGACCAGTGGCTCTTTAGCTCGCCGGCCAGCCGGGCGACGTCCCACGTCATCTCGTAGAATTTGAGACTTCGCAGAAACTCCTCCGTCGCGACCGCTTCGTTCGGACGCATACCGGCATAGACCTCCGTGATGTTGATCGAGCAACAGGCGAGTAAATTGCCCTGAGCCAGCAATTCGTCGAGGAACTGGGTTCGGCCTCTTTTACCATTGAGCGCATCCACAAGCACGCTGGTATCGAGGAGCAAAACCGCCATTAACCGCCATGCCGGCGCTGCTGGATTTGCCGAAACCGTTCCTCGGACTCACTCCGTATGCGCTCGACCCACGCGGACGAACCCCGCTTTAGTTCGGGATGATCTTTATCCTCCCACGCGCCAAAGGATTTCCTGAGCGCACTGCGCTGTTTGCGGCGCATGATTTCGTCGCGCGCCACCTCTGTGATAAACGCACTGCGCCCACGTTTACCCACCAGTTTGTCGATGTCGGCAACCACATCTATCGGCAGCACAACGTGTGCTCGTTTAGTTAAAGGCGTAGGCACACTTATAGTGTGACATGAATCTGCGGGCCAACAGTTCCCCCTGGAACTTCGCATCGTAAGGAGCCGTCACCTTCGCGGCCGGCGCGTCTCCGGCTTGGCGGGTTGGTTTTCACCAGAGCCCGCCTTCGCGCTTCACCAGCCGAGAGCTATTGCGATCGAGAGAAGCTGTGGTTCAACGGAGGGGTTAACCCAGCCATCTGTATCCATCCGTGATCATCTGTGAGCCAATTTCCTTAGTTCGCCCCGCCTACTTGCCGCCCTTCAACTGCGAATAAACCATGCGGACAAACCTGTCGGCGCTCGTCCCCGCGCCAGCCGGCAGCAGTCCCCCTGGAACCTTCGCGTCATAGGGAGCCGTCACTTTCGCCGCCACCACTTCCTGCTGGCTCTTGCCTTCGCGAATCATCTGCTGCACCTTCGCTTCGACGCCCAGGATCATATCGCGATAAGGAACGATGTCTGTTCGTTTGACGATAGTGCCGTGCCCGGGAATAAGCCTCGTGTTCGGGCCTGCAACCTTCATCGTTAACTCCAGCGCTTCGAGCGCGCCCTTCAGCGTGCCGCCATTGTTGGTGTCGATGAACGGATACCCATAGTTCCGGTAAAAATCGCCGATCATGATCGCGTCCGCGTTCTCAAACCGGACCATCGTATCGCCCCCGGTATGCGCCGCCCGAACAGGAATC
>JBDTTL010000121.1:0-12349 GCA_039930665.1 Acidobacteriota bacterium | reverse complement strand
GGCAGTCTTAGAAAAGCCTGACTTTAGCCCCTACCCCACGTGTGAGCCATTCTAGGAGGATACGGATAGCGTGTCAACCGGATTATGATTGTAAACTACAAAATTAATACACTTTAACAATTGATATCGTGTGAATAAAATTAAAGCATTTCTACCCTGCCCGGGTGGCGAAATCGGCAGACCCAAGGGACTCAAAATCAGACTGGGCGGCGGGAGCCTGAGAGACCCGATGTGATGGGCGCCAATATGACAAAGGTTTTTGGATTTCCCTGGAACACCGCGTAACCTCGGGCCCCACCCCGGAGCCACTACCGTGACTCTTTGCTTGACTCCCAGCGGACCCATCAAATAGGCGAATGCGGCCAGATCGGTCAAATCTCAAAAAATAAAAATTGAAAAATGGGAGGGAGAAAGCGGGGCCAGCAACGACATTGTGGCGCTACGTCAGTGTGATACTTTCCTTCCGACCAAAAGCATCGGCTCTCCACCGATCCCTACCATCCCAACGGTTTCCGGCAGGAGAAATTCCTCTTTGTTGCAGCGGCAACCTTCAAAGCCTCCACCGTCGCTACATGTGCTTTTGCTTTGGCGGTGTCTACCCCGTCTAGGTTTGATAGGTCGGATGTCCTACGCAAGACCCATGACGCTCACTTTGCACAAGGTCGCTACACTTTCCACTACAGTAGCGTCAACCGATGCTGGCATGGTCCAATGACTACAGTGTTTTTACTATGCCCGGGTGGCGAAATCGGCAGACGCAAGGGACTTAAAATCCCTTTTCCGGCAACGGGAGTGTGGGTTCAAGTCCCACCCCGGGCACCAACAAAAACAGTTTAAACATTCGATCACATCACCAGTGGCTCTCCGTTATACTTCTTCTACCTTATGGCTCAATTACTCGTCCTCTACCACCAGTCGGCCGATCCAGTAGCATTTGATCGATACTACTCGGAGACTCACGTCCCCATCGCCAAGAAGATCCTGGCCTGCGATCCTACATCGTGAACGACGGGCCTGTGAACGTCCTGGCCGGGAGTCCGTCGCCCTATTTAGTCGCAGAACTCGGATTCGACAGCGTGGCGGACCTGCAGGCGGGGATGGCTTCAGTCGAGGGCCAAGCCGCCGCGGCGGATCTGGCAATTTCGCGCAGGCCGGTGTCACCATCGTCGCCTTCAAGAAGCGGAACGCCTAAATCGCCTGTCGCTGCTGGTGTTTGCGAAATGGCGGATCGGCGCGATGGACAACCTTGCCGTCACTTTGCAAAAATGATGCGGCTGCAAGTGGAGATCAGCGCTTCAAGGTAGGCTTACGTGTGTAGTTAAGACCTTGAAGTCCGATGGCGCGGACACGATTTCGCTTTTCTCAGCGGTAATGAATACATCGAAGTCCGTTGACACAGTGACAACCTTCAATTCGCCCTTCAGGTCCTTGTCTACCCGGATAGCACCCTGTTTCACGGCGGCAGCGCCGCCGCGCGGGAGAACCCAAACGATGTAGTCACTTGCGGGCGGCATCAGGCTCGCCGGATTGGCAAGATGGTCCACTTTTATCTCCAGCTTCAAGTTTCCGTTATCTTTATCTTTTTGGACTTTTACAATGCCGGCCGCGGCGGGAACGCTGGTGCTAGCCCGCATGTGGTATTCCTTAGCGGAAGGCCACGGCCATATGGCGAGCAACGAAATTATTACAAATAAGCTGTTCATATTCCAACTCCGCAGCAGATTCCAACGGCATCAGTTTAAGAATAGCAGAAGGATCTGCAAGGCCTCCGTGGTTTCATGCCTCCGTGGTTTCATGGATGTCCGCTCTAACTAATCGCTTCACCGATCAGCTATGCCATCCTCCGTTTCGCTTCCCGTAGTTAGAGGATATACTCCGGAAAACACCATTATGAAAAACAAGATTCTCCTTGGAGCGGTGCTGATGATCGTCGGTGCGGCGATTGGGTTCGCGTCGCAGTACTCCAAACTGATTGCGGCGGAACATGATGTCAACTCCCTTCGGCAGGATCTCGCTGTTTCCCAACGGGCGGCAGCGATAAATGGCTTCCGCAATCGTGCCGCACTGCTCTACATGGAGACAGCGCGAAGTAATTTCTCGGTCGCCCTAGAGATGACGTCGAATTACTTCACGGACCTCCGGGTGTTCACGGACCAAACCAGTGACGCGACACTCAAACAGGAACTCGGCAAGGTATTGCTTTCGCGGGACGCTATAATCGCCGGTTTGGCCAAAGCCGACCCCGCAATCAATGTTCAGATCCAGGAAGTATTCTTTGGGTTACAAAGAGTCAACTGAGCGTGTGGATTGCTTACGGGCCTTCTTGTTGGAGAGCAATTCCCAGCATAGCCCTCCCGTGTCTGTCACGGACTACGTGGGTGGGCAAGACCATGGACGGCCTGCTCTACATGCTGGGCGAGCAGGAGAAGAAAATCCGCACCGACCCAGCCGCGCAGATCACGCCGCGGATCCGGGCAATTTCGCGCAGGCTGGTGTCACCATCGTCGCCTTCAAGAAGCGAACGCCTGAATCGCCTGTCACTGCGGGTGTTTGCGAATGGCGGATCGGCGCGATTGACAACCTTGCCGTCACTTTGCAAAAATGATGCGGTTGCTGAAGCGGATTTTTTCGACAGCCGGTGGCCGATTGAAGCGGTCAAGGGAGTACTCATGCGTACAACACTCGCGGCGATTTGCGTCTTAGCCGCAAGCTCGATCTTGGTTCAACCGTCGTTCGGCCAGGCGCCTGAAGTCTGGAAGTTCGAACGTCTGGATAAAATTCATGGTTTGCCACTCACCGTTGTCGGCCACCCGCACGTTATCAAGACGCCGCTGGGAAAGGCCATCCAGTTCAATGGCGTCGAGGACGCGCTGTTCATCCCGGAACATCCCCTCGCCGGAGCCAAGACTTTTACCTTCGAGGCCATTTTCCGCCCGGAGAGCGGCGGCGCGACGGAGCAGCGTTGGTTTCACCTGGCCGAACAAGATCCCAAAACCGGGCAGGATACCGACACCCGTTTTCTATTTGAGATTCGCGTGATCGATAACCAGTGGTGCCTGGATGCCTTTGTGCACACGCCCATTGTGGATAAGGCGCTCCTGTTTCGCGATAAGCTGCACTCGCTGGACGTCTGGCACCGCGTAGCCATGGTCTACGACGGGCAGGAATTCCGAAGCTACGTAGACGGTGAATTGCAAGGTAAAGCCATGATTCACTTCGAGCCGCAAGGGCCTGGCCACGCCTCCGTCGGCACCCGTATCAACAAGGTGAATTTCTTTAAAGGGTCAGTTCATGTGGCGCGTTTTACACGACGCGCCCTGCCGCCCGAGGAATTCCTGAAACTCCCTGCCGGCAAGGCTGGGCATTGATCTGGACCGGCCGCGTGCGGGTGACTAAAACGGTCACGCAGGGCACCGGGAAATCGTTATGGGTTGCCGCGCTTCTTGTACCAGCGATGCTCGGCGCGGCGGAACTGACCGTGGATCATGTCAGCGTTGCTGGCCGCGACCTCAGGCAAATGCAGGCGCGGCTGGCGGCGCTCGGGATCCCCAGCGAATTCGGTGGCCCGCATAGCAACCACGCCACGCAAATGGCGCTCACCAGTTTTTCCGATGGTTCCTATCTGGAACTCATCGCGCTGCAAGACCACCCCGATGCGAAGGCCGTAGCGGCGCATTATTGGTCCAAGCAGATCCGGGGCAATGCAGGTCCGGCGGCGTGGGCGGTGCGGGCGGCTGACGTCCAGGGGGAAGTCAAGCGACTACGCGCTGCTGGGATTGCGGTCACTCTGCAGCGCAGCGGGCGCGCGCGTCCAGACGGTACACGGCTCGAATGGGAGGCGGCGCCCGTGGGTCCGGGAGCAAACGGCGTCTTCTTCCCGTTCTTGATTCACGATTTGACACCGCGCGAAGCCCGCGCTTTTCCCAAGGGCCGGCCAGCCACGCGGGATTTCAGCGGAATCAAGCGCGTGGTCATCGCGGTGCGCGATCTGAAGGTCTCGGTCGCACGCTACCGGGAGGCGTACGCGCTGCCGGCGCCGATGGAGCAGCAGGAAGACGGCAGCTTTGGCGCGCGCCTGGCTTGGTTTAAAGACACGCCGGTGGTGCTGGCGCAGCCATCCAACCCTCAGTCCTGGGTGGCACGGCGGATCGTGCAATTCGGCGAAGGTCCCTGCGCCTTTGTGCTGGGCAGGCGGGAAGACGCGGCTCCGCGGAGGAGCGCGTATCGGGCGGCAGCGAAGTCGCGCTGGTTCGGCGTGCCGATCTCCTGGTTCGACAGTGGAAAACTCGGCTGGCACTTGGGCTTCGAAGACTGAGCGCAGGCGGCACGGGCTATACTCGACAAAAGCCCATGCAAGCAGCGAAAAGCGAACTCGCGCGCACTCTAGGACTGTTCGATTCCACCATGCTGGTGGCCGGTTCGATGATCGGCTCCGGCATCTTTCTCGTGTCGGCGGAGATGTCGCGCAACGTCGGCAGTCCTGGCTGGCTGCTGGTTTCCTGGGTCATCACGGGGATTCTTACGATTACCGCAGCGCTCTCTTACGGCGAACTCGCCTCGATGATGCCGCGAGCCGGGGGCCAATACGTTTACCTGCGCGAGGCGTTCTCGCCCATGTTGGGATTTCTCTACGGCTGGACTCTGTTCGGCGTCATCCAGACCGGAACCATCGCGGCGGTGGGCGTGGCGTTCGCGCGCTATCTGGGCGTGCTATGGCCGGCCATCTCGGAAGACCGATATCTGATCGCGCCGATTCACGTTTCAAGCGGTTATGCCCTATCGCTCTCGACGGCGCAAATGGTCGGAATTCTTGTGATCCTATTCCTCACCTACACCAACACGCTGGGCATTCAATACGGCAAGCGGGTGCAGAATTTTTTCACAGTGGCGAAGATCGGATCGCTCCTGGGGTTGATCGGACTCGGCATATTCTTCGGATGGAATCGGGCAGCCGTGGCGGGGAACTTTGGAGACTTATGGACGCCGCGCGGATTCACACCCATCGCCTCCGGATTGACGCCGGAGACTTCGTTCGGCCTTCTGGTGGCGCTCTGTGTGGCGCAGACCGGCTCGTTATTTTCCGCCGACGCCTGGAACAACATTACGTTCACCGCGGGTGAGGTGAGGACGCCGCGCCGCAACGTGCCGCTGTCGCTGGCGCTCGGGACGGCGATCGTGATCGGCCTGTATTTGCTGGCGAACGTTGCGTACCTGGTGGTGCTGCCCATCGATAAGGTGCAGACCGCGCCGCTCGATCGCGTGGCCAGCGCCATGGTTGGTGCCGTGTTCCCCAGCGCGGGCGCCGAGATAATGGCCATCGCCATCATGATCTCCACCTTCGGCTGCATTAACGGGATGGTGCTGGCAGGAGCGCGTGCCTGCTTCGCCATGGCCCAGGACAATCTGTTCTTCAAGGCGGCCAAGAAGCTGAATAAAGCGCGAGTTCCGGGAGTCGCGCTGATCCTGCAGGCGGTTTGGACCACGCTGCTGGTGCTGGCGCGCACCTATGATTCGGCCACCGGCAAATTTGGAAATCTCTACGGAAACCTGCTGGATTATGTGATCTCCGCCGCGCTGATCTTTTACATCCTGACCATTGCCGCCGTCTTCGTGCTGCGCAGGCGCCGCCCCAACGATGAGCGCCCCTACCGGGCGTTCGGCTATCCGTTCGTGCCCGCGCTCTACATCGCCGGCGCGTCGGTGATTTTGATTCTGCTGTTCGCCTACCGCACGTCTACAACCGTCCCGGGATTGGTGATCGTGCTGATCGGGGTACCGGTCTACTTTGTCTTGAAACGTCGGCCCGTGTAACGCGGCCCAACGATACTTCGCGACGCAGCGACGTCCCACGCAGCGCCGCCAGATTTAATAACCTTTAGGAATGAGGATTTTATTCGCCGCCTGCGCCACCTTGCTGGTTGGGCCTGTGGCATTCGCCGATCAGATCACGATGAAAGACGGTGACCGCATCAGCGGCGACATCGTTAAGAAAGACGGTGACACGGTTACCGTGAAGAGCAAGAACTTCGGGACAGTGACTCTTAAGTGGAACGATGTCGCGGCGGTTAAGAGCGATGAACCGATCAACGTTACACTGACTGGCGGCGAGGCTGTCAAAGCAAATATCGAATCCCAGGGAGGCCAGATTCAGGTGGCGGTTCCGGGAGCTCCGCTGACCGTGAATCCGTTAGATGTGGTGACCCTGCGCAATGACGCGGAGGAGAGAAGTTACGAGAGATTCCTGCATCCCCGCCTGCTGGACCTGTGGACTGTTACCGGAAGCCTCAACATCGCGGGAACCAAGGGCAATGCCGAGACCTCCACGCTCACCACACCAATCAATTTTGTGCGCGCCTCCAACACCACGCGTACCACAGCGTACTTCAATTCGATCCGCTCTTCGGCGACCATCGACGGCGTGAGCGGACAAACCGCCCGTGCGGTACGCGGCGGATGGAGCTACAACCGAAAGATCGATGCCAGCAGGATGTTCTTAAACGGATTTAACGATTACGAATACGACAAGTTCCAGGCGCTGGATCTGCGAGTTGTGCTAGGCGGCGGCGCGGGCTACGTCATCTGGTCGCGCGATGTGAACCGGCTGACGGTAACCGGCGGCGGTGACTGGGACCGTTCGGCGTTTGGCGCGTCCGGCTCCGACGCAGCCTTTACGCGGAATTCGGCAGAACTCTTTTGGGGCGATGATTTCAATTACAAAGTCAGCGCGCGAACGAGTTTTACACAGGGCTTTCGCATGTTCAATAATCTGACCAACACCGGACAGTACCGCATCAATGCCGATCTGAATGCGACCACCCAATTGACCAAATGGCTTAACTGGAATATTGACTTGAGCGAACGCTATTTGACCGATCCGACTGGGCAGCGCAAGAAGAACGACTTCCTCTACAGCACCGGCTTTGGATTTACCTGGGCGAGATAGCAAACATCACGCCAGCAGTTCGGCCAGAATTCGAGCGGCGGTGTCCTTGCCTCGCTCACCGACTTCGCCGATCGGTCCGACGCAACTGGGGCAACCGGCGTCGCAGGGGCAGCCGCTGAGTAGCGCCGCAGCGCCTTCGAGCAGCGATCGCGTCATCTTGAACAGAGGTGCGCTCTGCCCGATGCCGCCCGGATAGTTGTCGTAGAGATACAGATTCGGTTCGAAAGTTTGAAGGCTTCCCGCGATGGCCTCGGTGATGGAGATACCCAGATCGCGCGGATCGCACATGACGCGAAGGGATCCCACGGTGCGCAGCAGTGCGCCTAGCCCCGCTAAGCCGCTTTGCTTTTCGGTAGGCGTCAGGCCGGCGAAGCGCGCTAGAAACGCCTCCGGAAAATGCAGCCAGAACGCGGTGGTGTGCATTTCCTGTTCGGGCATAGAGAGGTTGCCCGAGCCCACGTTCTCCATGGTGTAGAACTTAATTTTCTTGAAGCCCACGATCTGCCGATTCAGTCGCACGTCGCCGTACGCCGAACTGGCTCCGTTCACAGCGGACGACTCGAACGCTTCGAGCTCCTTCACCTGCGTGTAGTCGATCGCGTCGGTGAAATAATCCGAATCCACGTGCCGGACGTAGGCTTTGCGCCCGTCATAATCGAAGCGCTCCACCTGAAATTGCCGCGCATCGTGCAGATAGATCGCCTTCTCGTGCAGCGTGGTGAGTGCGGCTGTGAAAGCGACTTCGCCGATCACGCGATGATCGCCGGTGACGTCGATCACCAGGAAGTTGTCGCTTGAAATACTGCGCAGGCTGACGGCGTCGGCTGGATAGGTGTCAGAGGTCCAATGCCAGGCGCCTTTGGATGCGGCGCCCGAGTGATGCAGCAACTTGAGATCGGCCAGGAACTGGCACATCTCGCCGACATCGTGGGTGCCGAACTTCTCGTTGTCGCGCACCGGCAGCTCGAAGGCCGCGCACTTCATGTGGCTGATCAGAATTTCCAGGTTGTCGGGATTGATGTAGGCGTGTTCCGGCGGCCGATCGAAAAAGTATTCCGGGTGCTCGATGATGTATTGATCCAGCGGCGCACTCGATGCCACCAGCACCGCCAGGGCGGTGGTTTGCCTGCGTCCTGCGCGGCCCGCTCGCTGCCAGGTAGATGCGATGGTTCCGGGATAGCCCGCCATCACTACCGCGTCCAGCGATCCGATATCGATGCCCAATTCCAGCGCATTGGTCGCAACCACCGCGCGAATCTCGCCGTCGCGCAACTGGCGCTCGATCTCGCGCCGCTCTTTGGGCAGATAGCCGCCACGATAGCCGCGAATGCTCCCTGAGCGGCTGCCGGCGCGATCGTCCTTTAGGTAAGTCAGCAGAACTTCGGTCGCCAGGCGCGAGTTCGCGAATACCAGCGTCTGCTGTCCACGGTCCAGCAACTCGCGCGCGATGCGCCGCGTCTCGTTCAGGTACCCGCGCCGGATACCCAGCGCTTTGTTCACCACCGGCGGATTGTAGAAGACGACATATTTTTCGCCGGACGGGGCGCCGTTCTCCGAAACCAGCTCAAACTCGCAGCCAGTAAGTGCCTGTGCCAGCTCCCGCGGATTCGCTATGGTCGCCGAGCAGCAGATGAACTGCGGCGACGAGCCGTAGAACTCGCACACGCGCCGCAGACGGCGCAGCACGTTGGCCAGATGACTTCCGTAGACGCCGCGGTAGGAATGCAGTTCGTCGATCACGATGTAGCGCAGATTCTCGAAAGCTTTGGCCCACTTGGTGTGATGCGGCAGAACGCCCGCGTGGAGCATATCGGGATTGGTGAGAACCACGTTGGCGCGCTCGCGGATGGCGCGCCGCGCGTCCTGCGGTGTGTCTCCGTCATAAGTGAACGCGCGAATCCCCACGTTTGAAGCGCCGCGACCCATCGCATCGACGGCGCCTTGGAACTCGGCAAGTTGATCCTCGGCGAGCGCCTTGGTGGGGAACAAATACATCGCTCGCGCTCCGGGATCGGCGATCAGCCGCTGCAACACCGGCAGGTTATAGCACAGCGTTTTGCCCGACGCCGTAGGTGTGACCACCACGACATTACGCCCCGCTACCGCGTGCTCGAACGCCTCTGCCTGGTGCGAGTAGAGCTGGCGAATGCCGCGCGACACCAGCGATTGCCTGAGCGGCGGAGCAAGGGCTTCGGGAAAATCGGCGAAGACCCCTGGCGTTGCCGGCTGGCGCCGGACGGCTCTCACAGGCGACTCCGGATCCGCCATCCATTCTTCGAATCGCGCGATGGCGCCCGCGAGTCCTGTGCGCCGCGCCAGAATGCGGTCATCTTTTTGCGCCAAGTCGTTGCTTGGATCGATTTCGGCCAAGTGGGCCAGGTTCATTCTTCGCCCTTCCTTCGCCTATAGTACCACCGCGGAGAAGGTCCGAAAACGTTCTAAGCGTCGGCTTCGAGAAACTGCATGTCGTGCAGTCGCTGGTAGATGCCGCGGTGACCGATGAGTTCGTCGTGCGTGCCGGTTTCGGCGATACGGCCTTGATCCAGAACCACGATCTTGTCCGCGCGGCGCACGGTGGAGAGCCGGTGTGCGATCACGATCACGGTGCGGTGTGCCATCAGGTTTTGCAGCGCCTTCTGCACCAGGCGTTCCGACTCAGTGTCGAGATGCGACGTGGCTTCGTCGAGAATCAGAATCGGGGCGTCCTTGAGCAATGCCCGTGCGATGGCCAGACGCTGCCGCTGCCCGCCCGACAGTTTCGTCCCGCGCTCGCCGACGATCGTATCGTAACCTTCGGGTAAGCGGAGAATAAATTCCTCGGCCATGGCGTTGCGGGCCGCTTCGTGTATCTGCTCCGGAGTAGCGTGCAGCAGACCGTAGCCGATGTTGGCGGCGACGGTGTCGTTGAACAGGAACGTATCCTGCGCTACGAGGCTGATTTTGTCACGCAGCGAGGCCAGCCGTAGATCGCGAATATCGCGGCCGTCGATGCGGACCGCGCCACCCGTCGCGTCGTAGAATCGCGGCACTAGATTGGCCAGCGTCGTCTTGCCCGCGCCGCTCGATCCCACCAACGCCACCACCTGTCCCCGCTGCACTTCAAGCTGAACCGAATCCAACATGAAGCCGTTGGGCACGCTCGGATAACGAAAACTCACGTTGTCGAAATGGATCGCCTTCTCGAAATGTGTGAGTTTTACCGCCCCCGGCTTCTCCTTGACGTGCTGATCGCGGTCCAGATATTCGAACACTTTTTGCGAGGCACCGAGCGCCTGCTGAAAGATGTTGTGGATGCCGGTCAAGCGCTTCACCGGTTCGTATAGCATGAGCAGCGCGATGACGAAGCTGCTGAACTCGCCGGTGGTCATCGAGCCGGCTTTGATTTGCAGGCGTGCGTAGGTCAGCAGGCCCACGATGGTGATCGCTCCAAAGAATTCGATCACCGGGCTGGCGATGGCCTGCTGTGCGACGTAGCGCAAGTTGCTGTCGCGCAGTTTCTCGGCGCGGTCGCGAAAGCGGTTAGATTCTACTTCTTCCGCGCCAAAAGCCTTCACCACCTGGTGGCCGCTCAAAGTTTCCTGCAGCACCTGATTCAATTCCGCGGCGTTGTCCTGAGCATGGCGCGTGGTGCGGCGAATGCGCCGGCCCAGTCGCAGCGTGGGCACCAGGACGAATGGCAGCATCGTCAAACTCACGCCCGCCAGCTTCCAATCGATTTGCAACAGGACCGCCAGCAATCCCAGAGCGGTGAAACTTTGCCGTAGCCAGTCCGCCAGAATTTGCGAAAGCGCGACCTGGATTTTTTCCAGATCGTTCATGATCGACGACATGACGCGCGCCGTGGAATTCGCTTCGAAGAAGTGCGCGTCCTGATGCACCACGCGATCGAACACGGATTGGCGCAGGTCCGTAACCGCGGAAAAGCCTACATAATTGATCAGGTAGTTGGCGCAATAGTCGCACAGGCCCTTGATGAAAAAGACTGCCAGGATGCCCAGAGCCACCATGGTCCAGACGTTATGGATTGAAGCGGGCATCAGATCGGAAAGATAAATTTTGTGGTGGAGGATGGGAAGTGTGACCAGCAACACCGGCGCTTCCGGAGACGCCGGATTGAGTACGCGGTCAAAGATAGGCCCGATGAGCAACGCCGTCAGGGCCTGCGCCGCACCCACGCAAGCCATCAGCAATACCGATAAAACCAGGTACGGCGTGTAAGGTCGGGAGAAGCGCAGAAGGCGGCCTAGTTCACTCATGCTCCGGCCTTCGCATTCTCGCGGCGCAGCGCTTGGGCCGCGGCCATCACTTCTTCTATCGTGATCTCGGCAAGACTGCCGCGCGATGTGAGCACGCGGGATTCAGTGCGCCACGGCGCCCAGGTAGCCGGGTCGGACGGGCCGAACAGAACCACTACCGGAATCCCAAATGCCGCCGCGACATGGGCCGGGCCGCTATCGTTGCCGATGAACAGGGCCGCGCCCGACATCAGGTTTTTCAACTCGGCGAGGGGCGGGTGGCGAAGCACCAGGAATTCTGAGAACGGAGACACGTCGTCGACTGGCCCGGCGACGATGATGGGCAGCAGTCCGGCACCTTCCATGTGGGCCGCAAGGGCGACAAATCGCTCGGCCGGCCAAGCTTTATCGGGCGCCGAGGCGAAGGGATGCAGCACCAAGTAAGGCGGGTAGTCAGTGCTGCGGGACGCGATCAGCTTGGCGCGCGGGATCTTCGAGTGGGGTACTCCCAGCCAGAACATCGCTGAGGCCAAATGTTCGGCCGTATGTGCCGGGCGTTCTTCGCCCAGGATCTCCTGCGCCCGCGGAATACGGTCAGAATAAATAGCGCTAAATCGGTGATGCCCGAAGCCTACGCCGAACTTTGCTCCCGAGGCCATCGTCATCCACATGCTGCGCGTGCCGCCGTGGAGGTTCAGGACCATATCCACGCGGACGCCTACTTTATGAGAGATTTCGTCCACGTCGGGATTGTCTTCGAAAATACCGGCGAAGCGCGGTTCCACCACGACGCGAACTTGCAGATCGGGACGGTATGCCTTGAGCAGAGCCAGCGCCGGCGTGGTAAGCACGCAGTCCCCCATCGACCGCAAGCGGATCACGGCAATCCGAGAGCGCGACGGAAGCCGCGCCAGCAGAGATTCCATTTTGCGCGCAAAGCCTATTCTTCGATGCGGGCTTCGTCGACCAGCATCACCGGGATGTCATCGCGAATAGGGTAAACCCGCTTACACTGCACACATTTCAGGCCCTCAGGGTCCTGCTTTAGCTCGAGCTCCGCCTTGTCCACGGGGCACACGAGGATCTCCAGCAGTTCCTTGCTGATAGCCATAACACCTGTCAGTGTAGCACTGGAGCGAGTGGGCGCTGGCAGTCTTGTCTCATACAAGAT
>JBDTTL010000120.1:0-12355 GCA_039930665.1 Acidobacteriota bacterium | reverse complement strand
CCTCGGTCCTATCCGCTAGCGCCCGCACGCTTCCTTGTCTTGGGTTCGCCCCAAATAGGCGACCTCCTTGGACCAACGCCATCTCGGCCGGCAGTTCAAACGTGCTTTTGGGCTGCAGCCAGGGCAATACGCACGCTTGTCCCGGCCAACTGGCTAACGCTTCCTTCTTGTCAGCTCTTCACTCCACAACACTAAATTGATATTGACCCTCCGCCAGCGCGGTACGCACTTCATCCGCGTGATCGCGACCACGAGTCTCCATTGTAATATCGATGGCTGTTTCACTTAGACTTACGCCATAGTGCGCGCGATTGTGTTGCGTCTCTACAATGTTCGCGTTCACCTTCGCGATGACGGAGGCCAATCCTTCGAGCGCTCCGGGGTAGTCGGGTAATTTTACTCGGAGCCTGAGCCTGCGTCCGTCCCGGACCAAACCGCGCTCGATGATTCTCGCTAGCAAGTTCACGTCCAAGTTGCCGCCGGAGACCACCACCCCGATCTTCTTCCCTTGATGACCGGTGCGACCTTGAAGCACAGCCGCAAGCGCTACCGCCCCAGCACCTTCGGCGAGCGTCTTCTCCCGCTCGATGAGAACCAGAATGGCGGCTGCGATTTCTTCCTCTTCGACCGTGACAATCTTATCGACATACTGTCGAACTAAAGGCAACGTGAGCCTTCCGGCTTTGCGGACAGCGATCCCATCCGCAAGGGTAGGTTCGGCAGGAATAGCAACCGGCGCCCCGTGTTCCAATGCGGCTCTCATGGAGGGCAGTCGCGACGTCTGAACCCCGATGATTTCGACGTTGGAGCGAAGGCCCTTTACGGCGCAGGCGATTCCGGCAATGAGACCGCCTCCCCCAATCGGCACTACGATCGCGTCGAGGGTCGGCTCCTGATGCAGCATTTCCAGACCGATGGTTCCTTGACCTGCGATAATATCCTCGTCGTCGAAGGCATGGAGAAAACTAGCCTTTAGCTCCGTGCACCGTTCCACTGCGGCCTCGTAGGCTTCGTCGTAGTTGGTGCCGTGTAAGACGACTTCCGCTCCATATCCACGCGTTGCCGTCACCTTGACCAAGGGCGTCGAACGGGGCATCCAGATCTCCGCGCGGATTCCACGAAGCGTTGAATGAAAGGCTACTCCCTGACCATGGTTACCAGCGGAAGCAGCAATAACACCGCGACTGCACTCCAAATCGCTTAGGGAAAGAATCCGGTTTAGAGCACCTCTCTCTTTGAACGACCCGGTCATCTGGGAGTTCTCAAGCTTCAGATAAATGTCATTGCCGCAAAGGTGCGAGAGCGCGGCGGAATAGGCGAGCTGAGACTTTTTGATCGACCCACCGATCCGGTGCGCAGCCGTTTCGATCCTTCCAAGATTCATCATGCGAGTGGCCTCGCGGTAATGCGTGTGGTCGTCTTCATCTGTTTCTCCTAATCTGGAAATAAAAAAGCCCCAGAGCGAACCGAAGTCCGTCTGGGGCCTAACTACTTGTGGAACGAAATCTCTCGATTCGCAGGCCGGCTCAGGCGGAGCTGGCGATAATAATCGCCGCCGCCGTGTTAATGCCGATGCTGTGAATCCAAGGATTCATGAATTGGTTGGCTCGTGCCCTAGCTATCATCCTACATCAGTGAGCCATGATCTGGCGGCCTAACTATATGGAGCAGGCGCACCTGCCGAGTAGGCAGGTGCGCATCGCTGCCAGTCTCGTCACCGCAGGTAAAGACAAATAGAATCTGCTATTGTCGCCCCTCACCACGACACCTTTGAGGCGAGTTGGTTCACGGCGGTCCTTCAAGAAGGGAATTCGGATGACTCCCATCTCCTCAAGCTGGACGTCGAATCTGCCCACGAACAAAATTAATGGCTTAGAGTCAAGTTGTCGCTCGGACCCGTCCATCATTCTCTTCCGCGAGGGCTAGGGAGACCCGGTGGCTATCGACCTCAAACTCATCGACAAGCTGCTGGCGGACTACAAGAACCCAGAAGACATCATAGGCGAGAACGGTCTGCTAGGGTATCATCAATCTCTACACGTATTCAATCTCTTTGTGGAATATTGTCAACACGAGTGCCGTCGCAGGCGCGAAGGAATCGTTCACCGGCTTTGACAATAGCTTGGACGATGCGAAATCCCTCCTGGCCGGTTCCTGTGTCGAACTGATCGCCTCGATGATCGACGGCATTGCTCACCCTGGCCACCACGGCGACGTTCGTCCCGAGCGCGGCGGCAAAAGCAAACAGGGACGCAGCCTGCATCTCCACGGCGAGCACTCCCTTTGCTGCCCAATGCTTCAGTTGCGTCGCGGTTTCCCGATAGGGCGCGTCCGTGGTCCACACCGGCCCCTCGCGGACAACGACGCCCAGGGCCTGGAGTTCCGGAACCAGAAAGCTGCCAATCGCCGTGGGACACTGCACCATCTCTGCTCTAGGAAGATAGTGGTAAGAAGTCCCTTCATCGCGCACGGCAGACGAGGCAATCACGATGCACGGCAGCGGAAGCGAGGGCGATACACGCCCCGCGGAGGTTAGGCCGACAATCAGGCGTACTCCCGCCGAAAGGAGCTGTTCAGCAATCAATACAGCGTAAGGCCCGCCAATCGTCCGAGCGATCATCCCGCATTTGCCGCCCACCGCAGTGACAGAATACATCATCGTGTGGAAGCAAGGCCAGGCGGGGAACGGTGTAGCAAGACCTTTTTCCACCAGCCAGTCCGTAAGATCCCCATCGAATTCGAGGATGCATATTGGCGGGATTGGCTCCTTTGGTAAGTTTCGAAGAGTCCTCACCGATTCCATCAAGTCTGCGGCCGTGAATTCCGACGGCGCCTTCAGATCGTGCTCGAAAAGTGGAAGTTGGATTGCCAATGACATGAAGCATATATCGTACGTCACACACCCCGTGAACTTCTGCGCGCACCACTCGATGGCGTGGTCTTCCATTCGGTTGCCGAGGCCGTTGGTTCCGATGGTGGTCTACCTGCACGAAGCGCTCGACCGCAAACTCGCCGCCGGCGCCCTGCGATCACTGCAAGGTTAGCATCGGCCGAACGGCCTCCAAAATGCTGCCGTGACTTAATGCAATCCGCGAGCATGTGTAGAGCTCCGCGTCGCCGTACACAAGGCCCCCGAACAGTCCGTGTTCCGGGCAGCGCTTCCTCATGTAGACCTTGTTGTCCCGAATGAGGATGTGACCGTCGACGACACGGCGGCATTCCGGACAGATGCTCCGGGTCAGCTCATAGAAAACGTAGTCCGCATCGTGCTTCTGATCTGATGCAGTCGAGACAGTCGTGCTCGGATTTGTCATAGCTCGAACCAACGCTAGCAACCTTCCAGCGGAGGCGTGGGGGCGAAGTCGTGATTTTGCCGACGAAGGTTCCACCATGGTTGGCAGCACAAATATGCACCCTGATGCGTTTGCTACTTCGTTTTTGTCTCATCGCTTTCTAGGAAACATTCGGGTTGGCACTGCGGTGATAGATCATACGGTGGCAGCACACGAACACGCCCGTGAAGGCAAGAAAGGCAGGCACAAGTCCCAGGACAGCCCACAACGCGTTGGGGTATCAGCCGAATCTGCCGAAATGCAGGTTGGCGAGCACGAACAAAATTCGGTCGGCATACTTGTCGCCGGGATCAACGAGGGAGGCCGGGACATTGAACGCTTGTGGAAAAGAAAGATAGATGCCCGAGATTCCCCACATCAGAATGAAGAAAAAGCACCAGAATCCGAGCGCGCTGTGCGTGTCCCAATTGAACCGAGCAAAGCGCGTTCCCCAGGTCACCGTCAGGCTGCGACGCCAGTTCTGCAGTCCCGGCCACCATCTAATGGCCCCCGTCAAACAAACAATCATTACGCAAATCGCCCCTGTGCCGTTCACGGCACGGCCGCACTCTCCCAATAGCAGGTTCTCATGAAGGTCCACCAGCCACTCGACGGAAAGCCACTTCGACAGCTCGTCGCGGAAGACAATTACGCTGCCGGTCACGCTCATCAACACTACATACAGACCGACTCCCGCCCCCACCCACAGGTGAATCTGGAACAACATGTTGCGTACCCAAAAACGCTCGGGATGTTGCAGCCATCGCTGCCAAGTTAAAAGTTCGACTGTTGGGACCTGTCGTTTCGGCAATTGCTAGCTCGACCGCGCCGTCTGATCGTTGATGTCCATTCCGTCACCCTCGACTAATCCTCCCATCCTCAGAGAGATGGTTGGAAGCGGCACAGGCAAGCGGTTTGGCAGAAGCGTTCCCCTTAGCGACAAAGACAATCCCCGATGACGGACCCGTAAATGTTGAAAGCATAAGGATGCCTCCGGTTCGCATCCGAGGTAAGCTCGATAGGAACCGTGACTGATTGGATCGCCCTCTACGTACTTCTCGTTTTGTTCATTGCGACGCTAGTTCGTTCGGCTTTGGGCTTCGGCGAAGCTCTCATTGCAGTCCCGTTACTCGCGCTGGTCATGCCTGTGGGAATAGCCGCTCCTTTGGCTGTGCTCGTTTCAATCACCATCGCATTCTTTATCCTTCTCCAGGATTGGCGACTCGTTTACATGCGGGATGCGGGATGGCTAGTTCTTTCGACATTGTTAGGTATCCCGCTAGGCTTGCTGTTACTGAGGTCCGCATCGGAATCCGTTGTCAAGACGATTCTTGCCGTGACCATTATTGCCTTCTCGGCGTATTCCCTGACCGGTCGCCAGACACGTGAGCTGACGGACGACCGGTTCGCTTGGTTCTTCGGATTTCACGCGGGAGTTCTCGGCGGCGCTTACGGAATGAACGGTCCGCCATTGGCGATGTACGGCGCTCTTCGCCGTTGGTCGCCTGAGCGCTTCCGCGCCACGCTGCAAGGCTACTTTCTTCCAGCAAGCGTGGCTGGTATGGCGGGATATTCTTTCGCCGGATTGTGGACACCGGAAGTCAATCACTTCTATCTCGTCGCCTTGCCAGGTGTCGTGATCGCGACTTTTCTCGGGAGAAGCCTGAACAGACGGATACATCCGCTGCGTTTCATTTCCTACGTGTATGTAGGCTTGACAGCAATTGGAGTCATATTGTTGCAGCAGGCAATAGTTGGTTGGTCGAAATGACTTCGCTAGGATTTGTTCTCCGAGATAGGAATGGAACCGAAGGGGAGCCGGATGCGAATCACCCGTTCGCGGTCGCGCTCTTCAGAAAGATTCCTGGCCCGGGCGCTCAGTAAGTCTTGCAGCGAAACCATTCCGGCCAGCTTGCCCTGCGAGTCCAGCACCGGCATTCGAGTGAACCCACTGGACGCCATCCGATTGACTACCAAGCGAAGCGACTCACCTGCGAACGCCACCACGGGCTCACCGCGTATAAAAGCGCCAATCTCACGACCGTCGTCCTTTTCCGCGACTATCTTCCGTAGGTCCTTGCGCGTGATCACACCTACCAGCTTGGCTTGTTCATTGAGGACGGGATACAAATGCTGGCCAAGTGGGGAGTGGTCCGGCCGTAGGTGCGCGGCCGCTTCGGCAAAAGTGCTCGACGCCGGGAACGCGGCGATGTTGGTCCGCATCACTTCACGCACGAATAGGATCTCCAGCGGATCCACGGAATACTCGCGGCTCAAATGGAACCCACGCCGGCTCACCTTCTCGGTCAGGATCGAACGCTTAAGCAGCAGCACGCTAACGGTGTAGGAGAGCGCCGTCGCCACCAGAAGCGGAAGCAAGGCATTGAAATCGTGCGTCAACTCCATCGCAAACACGATGCCGGTGAAGGGCGACCGCATGGTTCCTCCCAGAATGGCGCCCATGCTGACCAAGGGCCAAAATCCCGCGCCTTCATTCGGAAGGAACAAACTCTCCAGGCCACCCAGCGCGCCGCCCATCATCAGCAAGGGAGCCAGCACGCCGCCTGAAGTGCCCGATCCCAGCGCAACCGCCCAGATGATGGACTTGACGATGAGGATTCCGGCGATCATGGTGGTCGCGACATCTCCCTGAACCAGAGCGCCGATGGTGTCGTATCCTACGCCGAGCGCCTGGGGAAACACTAGCCCGCCGAGTCCGATCACCAGACCGCCGATGGCTGGCCACCACATCCAGTGAATCGGCAACTTCTGGAAAAGATCCTCGGAGGCGTAGACCGCAGCGGTCAGCACGACCGACAGCAATCCGGCCAGAACTCCGGCCAAGACGCAGCCCGCCAGTCCCACCGGCCCAATGAAGACCGGATGAGGAGCCACCGGAAATAGCGGCCCGAGCCCCAGGATGTACCGGCGCGCAGCACCTGCCGTGGCGCTCGCCAGCGCCACCGGAATCATGCTGCGAGGCTTCCATTCGAACAGCAGCAGTTCGACGGCTAATAGCACCGCGGAAAGGGGAGCCGCAAAGGTGGCCGCCATCCCGGCCGCCGCGCCCGCCACCAGCAGCGTTTTTCGTTCCGCACTGCTCAGATGGAACAACTGCGCGATCAACGAACCCAGCGCGCCGCCGGTCATGATGATCGGCCCTTCGGCTCCGAATGGGCCTCCCGATCCGATGGAGATCGCCGCCGACAGCGGCTTCAGCACTGCAAGCCTGGGCTGGACCTTGCTGCCGTGAATCAGGATCGACTCCAGCGCCTCGGGAATGCCGTGGCCCCGTATCCGCTCAGACCCATATCGCGCCATGAGTCCGATGATCAATGCTCCAATCACCGGAACGATCACAGCCATGGTGCCGAGGGTATTCTGCGCCGGCGAACTTCCTCCCATACTCCAGCGCTGAAAGTAGAAAAGATTGGTAAATAGCGCGATCAGGCGAAGCAGGCCCAGAGCCACAAACGAGCTTACGACTCCGATCACGACGGCGATTGCCGAGAGCAGCAGGATGCGAGGCGTGACTGTAAAGTCGCCGAGAGCTTCAGCGCCGTGGTCCTGGGTGTGTGAAATGGCTTTGCGATGGCTCATGCCGCGTGGGGCGTCCCGCTCCCCCGAAGGATGCTCCGTAGCGCCTTCGCCAATTCCGGACCTTTCACGCGAAGCTCGTCGCGATGCGCCAGCGAGAGCGACCGAAGCTTGGCTGCACCTTGCGGAGTTACATGAATCAGAATCTGGCGTCCGTCTTCAGGATCAGGCTGACGTTTGACGAACCCGGCAGCTTCCAGGCGGTTGGCCAGCTCCACCACGGTGTGGTGGCGCAGAACGAGCCGATTCGCGAGTTCTCCGATCGTCGGTCGTCTTCCCGGTGGAAGCCCCTTCAGCGCCAGCAATGCCTGATGTTGCTGGGGCTCGAGGTCGTACTCTCTAGCTTGCATCTCACTGAAGTGCAAGAATCGCCTGAGTTGAAATCGAAATTCTCCCAAATCTTGGTAGTCACGCAGCGCGAGGTCCATGTACTATACATCGTAACACGATATATTATTTCGGCGCCAAGTTCATTCCGGAGCGACCATCCGTCCGGCATCTAACTCAGTTCGGACTCAAGATACTTGATCCAAGCCCCGTAATTTGATGAGGCCGTGGCATTCTGCTTCTCCCGACCGATGAAGCGTACGAAGCAGCCTTCGAGCAGAGCCTCCAACCCGCGAAACGAGCAGAAGATCCTTGCGGGCGCGTGGATTGTCGTCGCAAAACGAATTACTCAGCTAGGCGCCAAAGTTAACTCAACAAATTCGCTTTCGAAACATGGTTTCTAAGTGTCGTTGCTCGGACGGCCGCCTGCAAGCCCTTCGAGTGTTTGCTCACGAGAACGGGTGGAACGCTATCGCGTCCTTGCGCGATCCTAGCCGAATCTATACCAATTAAAAGAGGCTTACGCTTCTTGATCAGGTCTGCCAGAGTCCATTGATCGAGCTGTGCGACGAACGCATCAGCCGCCTGCGACAACGCGCCCCGCAATACACAAGGTTCATAGATAGGGCAGTTTCCGCTGGTTGGCGACATGCAAGGTGCAACATAAAAATCCGGCTCCGTCACCATTGCCACTTCGCCCAACCGAATGGATTCCGCATCTCGCGCAAGGCGAAGCCCGCCTGAACGGCCGCGAATGGTCTTAAGATAACCATGTGCCGCCAGCGTCTGCGCTACCTTGTTGAGGTGCGTCGCAGAGAGACCGAAATCTCGCGCAATTTCTCCTACCGTCGTGAGCTTTGGTGCTCGGAGGCCTGCGTGAATCAGCATGCGGAACGCGAAATCGGTATGGAGGGAAAGACGCAACGCGCCACCAGTCAAAAGTGGATTTCTAGTTGACAGTTTAGCATCACCGTGCGATAACTGGTATTCCAGAAACCACTTTGGGAAACACAGTGAGATCTGCCGGTTTACCAAAGTGCGACTCGACTTTATGAACATCCAAACATGGAAATCCTGCGGCTTCGCCCTGGTACTGACTGTCGGCATGGCTGTGAGCCTTCAAGCCGCCGATGCCGGGAAATCGCTCTATGATCGCCTCGGGGGACAGCCTGCAGTACAAGCTGTAGCCAGCAATCTAGTCGACGGCATTCTAGCCGATGCGCGTGTGAATAAATGGTTCGCACACGCCGCCTCCGGCCCCGCGAACGCTGCCGCTTACAAGGCCAAACTCTCCGACTTCATCTGTCAAAATACCGGGGGTCCGTGTCAGTACACCGGACGCGATATGGTTACCGCACATAAAGGAAGAGCAGTCACCGGCGAAGCCTTCGACGATGTTGTGCAGGATCTAATTGTTGTGCTCGACAAGCTCAAAGTCCCGGAGAAAGAAAAAGGTGAAGTGCTCGCAATTCTGGGACCCCTGAAGTCATCCATCGTGCAAAAGTAGGCTTCACGAGTCACGCCTAGCCACTTTGGGGCAAGTATGAAAACGAGCAATTCGTTATGGAAAGGGCCAAACACGCTTTGGGACGCGCCGGGGATGCAGCGCATCAAGATTCCCTTTGGCGGCCTGAACGCAGCGCAATTGGAGATGTTGGCGGACCTGTGCGAGGAACACTCAGACGGCATCCCCCATGTGACGCCAGAATTTCCAACTCCATTACATTCACCTTGAAGATATTCGATGTAACGCCTTACGCCAAGGCGATCGCATACTTCATGCGCGGCCACCGGACACAAGCCGGGCCAGGGTTCTGAAGATACCTTCACGAACCGATCCAACGCGAGCTGCCACTTACTGTTTAGCGAAGTCCAGACAAGGGGCACCCCGTGTACGCCCCTCGGTGAGCAGACGGCGGCCACGCTTCCTCTCACGGTCGTGAACGAGCTCAAGAACGGCACCGCGAACCTGGACCATGAATCCTGGAATGCCATTATTAGGCCCAGGTTATCTCCCAGGTGGGCAAGAGGGCTCCATACCGGCGTGCATGTTCTTGCGCTCATCTAGCCCTTCGTCCGAGCCCAAGATGGCGGGCACAGATCCAGTCCAGCGTGATAAGATGTATTTAAGATGCAACTTCTATTTTGGCGAGCTGAATGCCCGTCAGGAGGAACCCAATGAAGTTCCGATCTCTGGTTGTGCCTGGCGCGGTTGTCTTACTGGCCTTGTCTGCTGCGATGTGGGCCTTGGCGGATTCCGTTGATCTTGATTTCTCGTACATTCAACTGGACGATCCCGCCATTCGGTACGACGCGCCAACGACGGACGATCCGATCGCACGCCTCCAACAGAAACTCGACAAGGGCGAGACAAAGCTTGAATACGATCCGAACCGGTTGGGCTATCTGCCTAGCCTACTGAAACACCTCGGGATCAATGTCGATTCACAGCTGCTCGTATTCTCCAAATCGAGTTTCCAAGGACCCGAGATTTCTCCTCGCACGCCTCGGGCGCTGTATTTCGCGGACGACGTAGCCATTGGGTCCGTACAGAATGGCGATGTGATCGAGTTTGTCTCGCTCGATCCCAAGCAGGGAGCCATCTTCTACACACTGGGCGTTGCAAAATCTGAAAACCCGGGCTTCGTCCGCAGGGATAGTGCCTGTATGTCTTGCCATCTCCTCGCGGGAACACTAAACGTCCCCGGGCTTTTGACGAGTTCCGTAATTACGAGCGGGAATGGATCGCTCCGATTTCCGGGCAAGGGTCTGCTTGTCGATGGCCGCACTCCCATTGATGAACGTTGGGGTGGATGGTATGTTACCGGTACAAGTGGATTTCAACACGTTGGAAACGCGGTGGCCCCGAATCCCGATCAGCCTAGCGCATTAGACCTGCGAGGATCTCAGAACTTGCTCAGTCTCGCCGGGAGATTCGACACAAGCACTTATTTGACCTCCACCAGCGATATCGTGGCCCTAATGACTCTCGAGCATCAGACCCGGATGACAAACCTAATTACGCGACTCGGTTGGGAGACACGCATCGCCGTACAGGACAGAAAGCTGACCCAAGCCCGCGGTCGTCTGGATGCTTTAGTAGAGCAAATGACTACGTACATGCTCTTCGCTGATGAAGCATCCCTGGGTGAAGGTATCAAGGGCGTTTCTACTTTTACCGAGAGCTTTCCCAAGAGGGGCCCGCGGGACCGGCAGGGCCGGTCGCTGCGCGATTTTGATCTTCACAAAAGGCTCTTCCGTTACCCACTCAGTTACATGATCTACAGTGAGGCTTTTGACGCGATGCCCGGAATCGCCAAAGATTGGGTGTACCAGCGGTTGTATGACGTTCTGAGTGGGAAAGACACCAGTCAGAAGTTTGTGCGTCTTACGGCCGAGGATCGTGTCGCCGTGCTCGACATCCTTCGAGATACCAAGACGAGTCTACCGGCCTATTGGAAGCCTGCACCGGACGGCAAGATTACCAGCGAACCCGCATGCTGTAATTGAAACGAATGCAACTAACTTTCCATGCCGAGTACGCGTTGCGGGTTTTGCTATATCTGGGATCCCGCCCGGGAGAAACTGTAGCAACGAAGGAGATTAGCAGCGCTTTCGGCGTTTCTAAAAACCATCTGGTTCGCGTGATCCAGACATTAGGCGATGCCGGATATCTTGGCGCGGTTCCGGGCCGGGGGGGAGGGGTGTCATTGGCGATGGAGCCCTCTCGTATACGCCTCGGCGATGTCGTCCGTAAAGCAGAACCGAATTTTCGAATTGCCGAGTGCTTCGACGCCGAGAGGAACACATGCGTGCTTGCTCCGGTGTGCTCACTTAAGCCTGTGCTCAAAAAGGCCCTCAATTCATTCCTGGCGACTTTGGATGAGTACACGCTGGCAGACCTGTTGGCTGGTGGGAACAGACTGAAGCTGTCAAGGGTCCTTACGACGATTGCAACGAACAGCCGGGTGATGTAAGGACGTACAGAAAAAGGCCGTTTTTATTCTCCGCACAGTGAGGCGGAACTGCAATCGGGCGTCGGGCAGTCCAAGCTTCTATTCATCGCACGAAGAGATTCTGTTGCACGAAGTGTCCGGAATCGTGATTCAAGCGCTTCGGTCAATCTGATACTCAAGCACCATCGCGCTTTCGCAATCCGGAAGTCGTCCGGACCTCGATCGTGACCGGCAGCTTCTTAAAAGCATCCGCGAGAGTTGAGGTCACAAACCGTGGCGCAGATCATGCATCTTCCTCCGCGAAACGCTCCAGAGCCTGCTCGTCGAGGATTGTAATCCCACGTTTTCTCGCATCGATATCGACCAGGCCGCTGTGAGCGAGTCGGGCCAGAGTTCGGGACACGACCTCACGAACCGACCCACCCACGCGAGCCGCCAATTGTTGATTGGAAAAGTCAAGATATGGTGCGCCTTGCGCGCGCGCTTCGGTGAACGGAACGTTGAGCCCCACCGTCCCGCGATGCGGGTTTTCAGCCCAACGAGCCTTCTTTGAGATCAGTTGTGGGCCGCGTAGTCCGCGGCAGAAGAAAGAGGCGTTGGCTGGCCGATGTGCTCAAACAGGCGGGCGAGAAGGCAGACTACATCGAGGCATTTGATTAGTGCGAGGACAATCATGGAACCCATGACCGGCGAACTCAAAGAGACAGTCATTCGGGGGTATCCGTGCGGTCTCTGGCTGGTGCTGGCAGGGGAATATCCGTCCGACGTAGTCTCAGCTCATGAGACACTTTGCAGCGCTCCGCGCGCGATTCGCGTGAGCGGCGCCTGAGGAGCAAGCGAGGAACATCGGACAATTGCGGAGCGAGCAGAAAAGGGTGGATACTGCGAGCAGGAGCGAGATTACCAATGCCGATTCCAGGTTCAGGCGATGACGGCAACATGACCAACGAACTCGCGCGTTTTGACCTTACGCGGGAGATCGTCGATTCGGAGGAATGGAAGCCATGGCCTTCTGGTATCCATTCCAAGACCCTGTTTAAGAAACCAGATTTCCGAGTGGTTCTGATCTCGATGGCAACCGGTGCCCTGATGAAGGAACATCATGTCGACGGCACGAGTTCCGTACAGGTATTGAAGGGGCAT
>JBDTTL010000119.1:0-12540 GCA_039930665.1 Acidobacteriota bacterium | reverse complement strand
AATCAGGTCGACTACCTCGCCGTTCAGTCGAAACTTCACCGGATCGCCCATCCCGTAGGTGATGACCGGAAGCCGAGCAGGATCCCTCGCCGGAGCCTGGCTTCCGGCCGCCGCCGGCGGACGTGACAATTCCTCGCGCAATTCTTCCCGCGCAAACAGCACCGCCCCCATCTTTACGATATTCGCGTTGCCCGACGTGTGGTCGCCATGCACGTGCGTATTGACCAGAAACCGAATCGGTCCGGAGCTGATTTTGCGGATCGCCGCGACCACCTTGTCGGTGATCTGAGCGTACTGCGCGTCCACCATGAAGATGCCGTCCGGACCCGCCAGCACGCCGATCCTCCCGCCGGCCGCGTCCTCATGTCCGGGATCGGCTCCTGCCGAACCGGAAAGCAGGTACAGGTTCGGCGCGATCTTCTCCGTCAGGATTTCGATCTTCGCGTAGTCGATCCCCTGCGCTTGTGCCCACGCCCCCAAACCAACCCCGACCACCACCGCGACGGCCGCCCCACACGTTTTCATCGGGAGCCCGCTATAGAGAAGCGATAAATCGTCGTGCTCTTGAACTCCGCCCCCGGTTTCAGCTCCGTCGATGGAAAGGTCGGCTTGTTCGGAGAATCCGGAAAATGCTGCGTCTCCAGACACAACGCGGAACGCGCCGCATAAACTCTGCCTTTTCCTTTGATCGTCCCATCCAGGTTATTGCCGGTGTAAAACTGGACCCCCGGCTGCGTAGTCCACACTTCCATCACGCGCCCGCTCGTCGGCTCCTCCACGCGAGCCGCCAGGCTCAATTCAGCGCCCCTCTTGTTAAGCACCCAATTCAGGTCGTAGCCCTTGCCGAACTTCAATTGCTCGTCGTTCTGTCCGATCCGCGCACCAACCGCCGTCGCCTTGCGGAAATCGAACGGAGTCCCCGCCACCGCCTTCAGCTCACCCGTTGGAATCAGCCCCGCATCCACCGGCGTGAAGCGGTCCGCGTTCAATGTCAGCAAGTGCCCGAGAATATCGCCCTCGCCTTTCAAATTGAAATAAGTGTGGTTGCTCAGGTTAACCACCGTATCCTTATCGGTCGTCGCGGAATACTCGATCCTCACCTCATTGGCATCGGTCAGGTGATACCGGACCGTCGCTTTGAGATTGCCGGGGTACCCTTCCTCGCCGTCCTTGCTCAAATAGGAAAGTTCCAGCCCGCCGTCCGGCATCTCACGCGCCGTCCACACGACTTTATCGAACCCCCTCGGACCGCCGTGCAGCGAATTGTCGCCGTTATTCTTGGGCAGTCTATACAGGACTCCGTCCAGCTTGAACTGGGCGTGTCCGATTCGATTCGCATAGCGCCCGATCAAAGCTCCGAAGTAGGGGTTCTGGTTGAGGTATCCGTCCAGCGAATCGAATCCCGCTACCACATCGCCCATCGCGCCGGTCTTGTCAGGCACTTTCAGCGAAACGATCCTGCCCCCGTAGTTCGTGATCGTCGCCACCAGCCCCTTCGCGTTGGTCAGTGTATAGAGACGCACCGGCGCGCCCTCGCGAGTCTTTCCAAAATCGCTGGAGGTCAGCTTGGTCGCCGCCGGCATGGCAACCGTGCCGAGAATCAGAGCGCACAGAGCCCACGTTTTATTCATAGAAGACATTATCTTCTAAATACGACACGAGTACGTCCCCACGGGTAGTGCGCTAAATGTGTGTCCCTGAAAAAATCGCAATGCTAGACGCCAAAAAACTCAGGCTCGTGGAACAGATTCGGCAAGCCCTTGAAAGGAAAAGAAGTGAACATTTTATGGAAACCACGCAAGACGCTAACTTAGAAATAACTCCAACATTTGAGTTGACAACTCCAATAGACGGCTTCATGATTGACTCAGTGGCAGCAGAGAGAACAATCTCGAAGGCAAAGCTAGAGGGGGATATCCGAAAGCTAGAGAAGGATGCTGCTGAGGCGATTGAGCGCGCCAAAACTTTGCGGGCAGCGCTTCGCATCTATTACCCTGACTCAGTGCTGCTCACGGAAGCCGACGAGGAGGTTGCCTCCCAAGAGGATAGATTTGACTCTCTTAGTATTGCCGAAGCGTCAGATTTGATTTTCCGCGAGTTGGGTAACCCGTGGCTCTCGCTCGCCGCCCTGGACAATGAACTGATAGGGCGCGGGAAGCAGTGCAGCAAGGGTTCCATTGACATCATGCTCAAGGGCAGCCCGGATAAGTTTGAGGTTGAAAAGCGAGGGAAGAGGAATGTCTTCCGGTTACGGTCAAAGGTCTATGACATAAATTCGAGGACCACCAAGTGAAGGGTTTTTGTGCGGGTGTGGCGAAACTGGCAAACGCAGCAGTCTTTAAAACTGCCGATCCTGGCCGGGTCTTGTGGGTTCGAGTCCCGCCATCCGCATTCCAATTCAATTCGCCCTGGCAGTAGCTTCTAACTACCACCAGGGCTTTAATCCGCGCGACCGAAGCCGCACAGACTGTCCAAGTCCACTATACGGCCTTTGTATCGCGCGATCAAGAGGGAGATCACGCGATGACCTGCCACTCATGCAGAGTCGAATGCAAGCGCAAAGGCCGCGACCGCAAGGGCACGCAGCGCTATCAGTGCCGCCAGTGCTCCAAGACTTTCCTGGAGCCGCAAGCCGATGACCTGGGCGGAATGTACCTGCCGATGGCGAAAGCCGAAATGGTTCTCTCGCTCTTGCTCGAAGGCAATAGCGTGTCTAGCATCGAGCGCGTTACCGGCGTCCACCATGGAACGATTCTGAAGCTGCTGGTGCTGGTGGGCGAGAAGTGCGAGCGGATCATGGCTGAGAAGATCGTCAATATTAAAGTGCGCGACGTGGAAGCCGACGAAGTGTGGAGTTTCATCGGCAAGAAAGAGAAGCGCGTTCGTCCCGAGGACGATCAGAACCTTGGCGACTGCTACACCTTCGTTGCGATTGAGCGGCATTCCAAACTGGTGCTCAACATCGCGATGGGCAAGCGCAACCAGGCCACCACGGATCAATTCATCGAAGGCGTGCGCCACGCTACCGCGCATCGCCGCTTCCAGATCACCACGGACGGCTTCGGCCCCTACAAATCAGCGATTACCACCACGCTCCAAGACCGCTGCGACTTCGCGCAGCTCATCAAGGTCTACCGTTCTCCGCAGGACGGCGAGAAGCGGTACAGCCCCGCCGAAGTCAGCGCGATTGAGGTAGTCCCAATCATGGGTGACCCCGATCCCGAACGCATCTGCACTTCGATAGTCGAGCGGTCCAATCTCAGCTTGAGAATGGGGATGCGGCGCTTTACTCGCCTTACCAATGGCTTCTCGAAGAAATGGGAGAACCACTGGGCTTCTGTCGCGCTTTGGTACTGCTGGTATAACTTCGGGCGCGTTCACAAGTCACTTCGCATGACACCTGCAATGGCTGCGGGGATCAGCGATCACATCTGGACCGTGCGGGAGTTATTGGCGAGGGCGTGATACACTGCGACTTCCGGGAAGTATCGAACGCAGCGTGCCGCCAAGCTAAGTCGCGTTCCTGCTTCCAAAAAAGCCTGCCATTTTTTAACGGCTCACCAAAACCGTAACACGGAGGTGCGCCGCGATGCAATGTTTATCCGCGAAGGAGCGGAATTCCGTGACTCTTCAGATCGGCCTTGTGGGTAGCGATGGAGTCGTACTTGCTAGCGACAGATTAGTGAACATCGTTGAAGCTGGAGGGTCCACTAGAACCATCAGTAGCAAGCTTCATCGCGGGCGCGGGATGGTCTGCTGTTGGTCTGGAGATGATACAGCGAGGTACGCAGCAACCCTACTTCAGGATGCTCACTGGCCCGAGGGAACGGAGCGCCGGACCATTTTGGAAGAGTGCGCAAATGAAGCCTGGAGGCTCACTATGGGGGCGGAGGGTACATTCGTTCCCTTAAGCCAGATGGGAATCACTAGAAGAGTGTTAGTCACTTTCGTGGATGGAGAACTTTGGAAGGTGGATGTTTTCGTAAAATCGATAGCACAGAAGATTCTCGACAAAGTGACGGCTGGCGATGCTTACACGACCGTCCATCACTTACTTAACCACTACGTTCCCGGTGATCCGCTCCCGGTGTCTAAACTCGTTGTTGTCGCAGCGCACGCAATTTGCATCGGCCACCGAGAAAACAATGCTGGGATTGCTGGATTGGAAGTCGCCGTGATCCGTGACGGGACCATATCGCTCCTAACGCCAGAACAAGAAAAAGAACTTCAAGTGATCTCAGACAAGATCCACGCCGATGTCCAAAATCTACTGACTCAGGCTTACGCCTACGAATCACTTTGACGCCGTGATATCCTCACGCTCATGAGCTATCGCGCTATATTTGCTCTGTTTAGCATCTTGGGGTTCATTCCTTTGTCTGCGCAGACCCCGAGGGCCTGTATTGGAAAAATCATCCCACTGAAGCCGATATCCGTCTCATGCCGACAGGCTGCACCAATTTGCGTTACGGATGCCAACGGGCTTAGCGGAGGTTGGATATGGGGATGCCCTACATCTTCTTCCAGTCCAGCCCTAGATCCAGCGCCTAGGCCTGCGCCAGGGATGATCGACAACACCATCGGCGCGCGGCCAATCCAGCCAATGGTCCCGCTTAACAGCACTGCCGACGTGATGCGCAAGGCCGCAGAGATTCGCCAGATCAATCAGCAGACCGAACTCATGCGCCAGCAAACCGAAGCCCTGCGGCAGCAGAATTCGACACCAACGCTAGATCCCCAAACCGAGCCAGATGCCAATAACGCTACTCAGGGGCTGCTCAACGGACGCGGGTGGCTCCCCATGACGCTCCAGGAACGAATCTACTTCTTAGGCGCGGCTCACGATATGCAACAAGTCTACGGCGACTTCGGGCTTCACTTCGGACTAACAAGCCAGCAACTGGCCAATGCGGTCGAGGATTTTTATATTAACCCCGCCAATTTGCCTTTGCCGGTGATCGACGCTCTACAAATCATCAGTCTCCAGCGGAAAGGGGTTGCTCCGCCAGAGGTGGAACAGCGGCTAGTGGAGATGCGCCGCAAGTTTCAATGAACTTACTGAGATTTAGCGCGGAGGCGAATATTCACGCTTTTTGCGACGCGAGCGCTCTCCTGAAAGAATTTGTGGAAGGCGCTCAGAATTCTTCCCGCGTCGGGTATCGTCTTATTGCAGCCTGGGCATAGGCGGTCGTCTTGGTTTGCGATCCCGTTGGTAGCCTTGAACGAGACATCCGTATGGCAGGTTGGACACTCGAAGCTGATGGTGTCCAGTTCCTCGATCCTAAAAACCTGCCAAGTTTCGCTCATTAGTCGATGTGTTGTTCCTTGGCGCGGGCGTCTAGTTCCTCTACGCGGTCGCACTCCGAGAAATAGTCCTTGACCATTTCGGAGACACTTTCTGGCATGTGCGCTTGATGCTTTTCTAATTGCTTGGAGAAGGACTGACGGTCGCTATGGAGGCTCATATTCCGAAGTGAGGAGCCAACTTCGTAAAAAGCCGTCCCGGTACTTCGGATCTCATGCTCAAGTAAACTTCTTTTGCGCTTCGCTTCTGCACGATCTTTTACGATCCTCAAAAGTGCTGCGTCCTGCTCGGCGGTGCTCATACCCATTCTCTTTCTAAAGACAGCATCGTCGCGATGCGATCTTGTTTTGAGAATAGCACCAGGCTATGCGTTTTCCCAAAGTTTTCAGGGACACACATTTAGCGCACTACCTCCCCACGCGGCGCTGCCTCCCTCACGACGATAAAATCAAACTGGAGAGTATCGCATTATGAACAAATCTCGTGCGACGATCGCCTGCCTGTTTCTCCTCGCCACCGCAAGCTGGATGCTAAACGCCGCCGGCGAAAAGTTCGACGTGAAAAAGTTTTCACCGGATCGGCAGCCTTTATAGATGGCCGTGCTTTGAAGCCAGGCGCCTTCCGCAAGATCACCGCGGACGCTCTCCCGCAGCCTTTCGCCACCAGTTCGTCCGGCAATCCGCCCCGGCTGGTGGCGCGTCCTGCCAACGCTTGGCCCCAGGCTCCCGCGGGATTTAAGGTCGATCTCTACGTTACGGGTCTCGACGAGCCCCGTGCGATTCGCACCGCCCCCAACGGCGACTTCTTCGTCGCCGAAAGCCATCTGGGACAAATTAAAATCTTCCGCGGCCTCGGCAAGGACGGCAAGCCACAGCAGGTTTCGGTGTTCGCCGCCGGATTGAATCGGCCCTTTGGCATCGCCTTCTATCCGCGCGGCGCGAATCCGCAATGGGTTTACGTCGGCAACACCAACTCGGTTGTGCGGTTCCCCTATCGCAGCGGTGACCTAAAGGCCACTGGGCCCGCGCAGGAAATCATCTCGCACCTTCCCACCGGCGGCCACTGGACCCGCGACCTCGCCTTCTCCCTCGACAGCAAGCGCCTCTTCGTGGCCGTCGGCTCCGGCTCCAATATTGCCGATCCCGATCGCAACCCCGGTGAATTTCATCGCGCCAACATTCTCGAGTACGCGCCCGACGGGAAATTCGTACGCGTCTACGGATCGGGCATCCGCAATCCGGCGGGAATCGGTGTCAATCCCACCACCGGCGAGGTTTGGTGTTCCACCAACGAACGCGATGCGCTAGGCGACAATCTCGTTCCCGATTACATCACGCACGTCCAGCAAGGCGGATTTTATGGCTGGCCCTGGTATTACATCGGCGGCCATCCCGATCCGCGCCTCGAAGGAAAGCATCCCGAATTGAAGGATAAAGTCATCGTTCCCGATGTGCTGTTGCAGCCCCACAACGCGTCGCTCGCCTTCACCTTCTATGAGGGCTCCCAGTTCCCTAGCGAATATCGAGGCGATCTGTTCGCCGCCGAGCACGGCTCCTGGAACCGCGCCAACCGCACCGGTTACGAAGTGATCCGCGCCCCCCTGGAGAACGGGCACGCCAGTGGAGTCTTCGAGGATTTCATCACCGGCTTCGTTACGCCGAACGGCGAAGCGTGGGAAGCCCCGTCGGCGTGACCACCGCGCTCGATGGCTCGCTCTATTTCACCGACGATGGAACCAACTCCATCTGGCGCGTCAGCTACACGGGAAAATAGCTGCGAAACGCAAAGATCGGTAGCGTGTATCCTATGAAGGCTGCACGCGCCGGCCGATGATTGCTGAAACCACTTCCGCGGAACACGCCGCCAGTCTGGTCAAATCCGGCATGTGGCTGGATTACGTCGTCGCCAACTGCCAGCCCGACGTTTTCGACCAGGCACTCGCCGCCCGCAAAGATCAGCTTGAAAACGTCAAGATCCGCTCCTGTTTGACCATGCGCCCGCGCGCCACGCTCGAAAGCGATCCCGAGGGCAAGCGCTTCCACATGTTCAGTTGGCATTTTTCCGGCTATGACCGCAAGATGCACGACGCCGGCCGCTGCCGCTACACGCCGCTCAATCTCGGCGAGGTCCCCGATTATTACCAGCGCTTTCTCGATCCCGTCGATATCGTCATCCTCAAGACGTGCCCATGGACGACGGCGGGTATTTCAACTTCGGCCCGGCGAACCTCTGGCAGCGTGCCCTGATCGAGCGCGCGAAACTGATCGTCGTCGAGGTCAATCGCAAGGTGCCCTACGCTTTCGGCAAAGACAATGGCGTGCACGTCCGCGAGGCCGATTTCATCATCGACGGCGATCACCAGCCTTCCGTCGAGTTGCCCAATCCCGAACCCAGCGAAATCGACCGCCTCGTCGCCCGCCGCATCGCCGCCGAAGTCGAAGACGGCTCCTGTCTTCAAATCGGAATCGGCGGCATGCCCAACGCCGTATGCTCCCTGCTGCTCGAAAGCGGCGTGAAGGATCTAGGAATCCACACCGAGATGCTGACCGACGGTCTGGGCTTGCTCTACCGTTCCGGCCGTGTCACCGGTTCCCGCAAGACCCTGGACCCGGGCAAGGTTACTTATACCTTCGCGCTGGGCTCGCGCGCCCTGTATGCCACCGCGAACCGTAACCCGGACTTCTACTACCATCAGGTCGACTACACGAATTCGCCGCACATCATTATGCAAAACGACAAAGTGGTGTCCATCAACAACACCACGCAGATCGACTTGCAGGGGCAGGCGGCTTCTGAATCCGACGGCCAACGCCACATCAGTGGCACCGGAGGGCAGCTGCAATTTGTGCGTGGCGCCTACGCGTCCAGGGGAGGGAAGTCTTTCATCTGCCTTTCCTCAACCTACGAAAAGCGCGGCGAGCGCCGCAGCCGCATCGTCCTCCACCTGACGCCCGGCAACATCGTGACCACGCCGCGCTCCGACATCATGTATGTGGTCACCGAGTATGGCATGGTCAATTTGAAGGGCAAGTCGGTCGCCCAACGCGCCCAGGCCCTCATCTCATTCGCGCATCCCGATTTCCGCGAGGATCTGGAACGGCAGGCATACGAAAGCCGTCTGATTCCGCGCGGGGTTTCGTTCTAGTTTGGGGTTAACTTTCGGATTGACCACTAGAGACGCGTCGGCCTCCCGGGAAACCCGTCTTTCGAACTTGCCTTACGGCTTGCCGTCACCCTGCCGGATCACGGTCATCGCCGCGGCAATCAGCGAACCCATGTCGCTCAAATTCGACGGCACGATCAGCGTATTGCCTGCCTTTGCCAAGTTGCCGAACTCCCCTATATACTGCTCGGCCACGCGCAATTGCACGGCTTGGTAACCGCCCGGCTCCGCGATCGAGCTGGCGATGCGGCGGATACCTTCAGCGGTGGCAGTCGCAATGGAAAGAATTGCCGCGGCCTGCCCTTCTGCCTCATTGATCTGCTGTTGCCGCCGGCCTTCGGACTGCTTGATCGCCTTCTGTTTTTCGCCCTCCGCCGTGTTGATGGCCGCGTCTCGCACACCTTCGGAAGTCAGCACGACCGAGCGTTTTTCACGCTCGGCGCGCATCTGCTTTTCCATCGCGGCGAGTATGTCTTGCGGCGGGTTGATGTTCTTGATCTCGTACCGCAGCACTTTCACGCCCCAGGATTCCGAGGCCTTATCCAACTCACTGACCACGGATACGTTGATCGCCCCGCGCTCCTCAAAGGTCTTATCCAGATCGATCTTGCCGATCTCCGAACGCATCGTGGTTTGGGCTAGCTGCGAAATCGCAAAGACGAAGTCGTAAATTCCGTAGCTGGCGCGCTCCGGGTTGAGAACTTTTAGATACAGAATCCCGTCCACGCCCACTTGCACGTTGTCCCGAGTGATGCAGATCTGCTCCGCAATATCGACCGCGCGCTCCTTAAGGGAGTGCTTGTAGCGCACCACATCGACGAAGGGCGTCAAGATATGGAAGCCCGCGTCCAGCACGCCCGAGAATTTTCCCAGGCGCTCCACCACGAAGGCGCTCTGCTGCGGTACCACCAGGGCCGTTTTGGCCAGAATGACCACCGCCAGCAAAATCAACACCGCAATAACAAGAAGGCTGCCGCTTACGTTATCCAACATGTCTTTTCTCCGGAAAGATTTACGTTCGTATGTAGAGCGTGAGGCCCTCCACGCGTTCCACACGGCACCGCGCAGCCCGCGTGATCGGAGCGTCGCCGACGTTGCGTGCGCTCCAGGCCGTGCCGCGCAATTCCGCCTTGCCGAAGCCGTTCACGGGAATATCGTCCAGCGCCTGCGCCGTTTCCCCCTCGATGGCGTCCACGCTCGTCGTTGGCATACTTTTATTGAAACGCTTCAATAGAGGTTTGCGGAAAATTAGCAACGCCACCACCGAGGTGACCACGAACATGACTCCCTGCAAAACCAGCGAAAGGTGCAGGCCCGCCACGTCCAGCAGACCCACCAGGAGCGCACCCACTCCAAAGAAAATGACGAAGAAGCCGCCGGGCGTTGCTGCTTCCAGGACCATCAGGACCAGCCCCAGAATCAGCCATCCCCACCAACTCACCTCGAAGGATTCCACGCGTATCCGCCTTCCATTCGCAAGAGTTCCCACAATTGTCGCACGAATAATCTTGCAGCCGGCCGGCTCGGCGTACCGATTGGCGATCTCGGCAAAGCTACCGCAGGCCCGTCGGACCGCTTGCCCCGGAGGCATCCAGGCGTGGCAACCCAAAAGTCCGGTCCCGGGCAGTTAAGGCAAACTGGTATCAAGGAATCAAGTCATGACTCGTAAGTTCCCACGCGTCATCGAAGGCGATTCCGCCGGCTACAGCGCCTACGTGCCGGAACCCCCCACCATTATTCTGACCGGGCGAACAGTGGAAGAGTTGACCACCCGCGCCATCGAGGCGATCCGCATTTATTGAGAGAGCGTCGGTATCGCTCTTTCGCCAGACCACCCATGGTTTACTCCAAAAACAATTTAAGGTCATAATGTAGTAGGTCCCCACTCTCAGAATATGAGCGAGCATTCAAAGATTGAGTGGACTGAAGCTACCTGGAACCCAGTCCGTGGGTGCCTAAAGATCAGTCCCGGGTGCAAGCATTGCTATGCGGAAACGTTCGCTGAACGATTCCGTGGCGTTTCCGGCCACCCTTACGAACATGGGTTCGATCCGCGGCTAGTTCCTCAAAAGCTTCTGGAGCCGTTATCCTGGGCATCGCCGAAAACCGTTTTCGTTAACAGCATGAGCGATCTATTTCAAGATGCTGTGCCCGACGAATACATCATGGCGGTCGCCGATGTGATGCTCCATACTCCCTGGCACACCTTCCAGGTGCTGACGAAAAGGTCAACCCGTATGAAGGAACTGCTGAGCAGCCAACTCCGCTCCGCCGCCACCGCGAGCCACATTTGGTGGGGCGTTAGCGTGGAGGACAAAAGGTATGGCTTGCCACGGATCGCCGATCTGCGCCGAACGCCAGCGCGCACGCGCTTCCTGAGCGTCGAACCACTTTTAGAAGACCTAGGCAAACTTGATCTATCTGGAATCAATTGGGTAATTGTCGGTGGCGAGAGCGGTGGCGGCGCAAGACCGATGAAAAAAGAGTGGGTGGATGCGGTTCTTAGGGCTTGCAGGATCGCGAACGCAAGATTCTTTTTCAAACAATGGGGGGGGGGTCAAAAGGGCAGGTACGGTCGATCTCTGAATGGACGCACCTACGACGAGATACCTACTCGATCTGGGAGACATATTCCCTCGCGCGCGGAACGCCTCGATCTTATTCGTTCGATTACTCAACTTAGCGAGGGGTGGCCGGATGCCCCGCTGGTACAACTTAAGTCGCGCAGAGTCGTCGCCTAGGGACAACACGTTAAGACCCAACCAATGAAGCCGGTCGAATACTACAAAGACCGACAACAAACGTACCTCAAGCATCTCTTTCTTGAGCAATATTTGGAGACAGCAGCGTACCACATCGGTTACTCCCACAAAGAATTCGCCTACGTGGACTGTTTCTCTGGACCCTGGCGCACTGCGGACGAGGAACTCGGCGATACCTCAATTCGGATTGCGCTGGATCGACTCAACTCGGTGCGAAATGGGCTCGCAAAGATGGAGAGGTATCCAAAGATCCGCGCAATCTTCGTCGAGAAATCACCAACGGCTTTTGTGTCCCTTCAGCAGGTTCTCCAGGAGCATCGTGGAGACATCAAAACGGTTGCCCTTCCAGGAAGTTTTGAGGAAAATATTCCAGGTATCCTTGATCAGGTGGGATCGACATTTGCTTTCTTCTTTGTTGATCCGATTGGTTGGAGCGGGTTCTCTATGGACAATCTCCGACCGATTCTAAAGCGTGGCAATGGGGAAGTAATGATCAACTTCATGTACGACCCCATTGATCGATTCCTCGGATTTCAAAACGTCGCTAATGAGGAATCGCTTGACAGATGTTTCGGTACGCCGAACTGGCGTCCAATCCGCGATGCTCCTGACCGGGAATCGGCTCTTGTCAGTCTTTACATGGAGCAAGTCAGAGGAACTGGTGACTTTCCGTACGTGACGTCTTCACGCATACTCAAACCCCTTCAAGACCGGGCATACTTCCACCTTATCTACGCAACGAGGAACCCGAAAGGCATGGAGGAGTTCCGCAACGTCGAGAGGAAGGTCGTTACAGCTCAGGAGGACGTTCGTGCACGAGCGCAACGTGAACACCGCGAACAGCGTAGCGGTCAGCCCGAATTCGATTTTGCTTCGGAACTGCCATCAAATGCTTTTAGGCTAGAACGATCGAAGCAGCTAGTTGCGGCAAGGGCAAAAATTCTTCAGTTACTTCAAGAAGGGCCACTACAGTACGAAGTGCTTCAACCCGTTATTCTGCAACTTCGGCTTGTGCGGAACAGGGACCTTAACAGCATCTTGATGGAGATGCAAAAGGTTGGGCAAATCCAAATCCATGGTCTCGGTCCAAGAGAACGCACACCAAAGCCAGGCTACACAGTGAGTCTTCGATCTTAGTAAATGTCTTTAAGGCCGCAACCAATCACCCCTCCATCCACTCCCCAACCCCCATTCCTCCAACCACTTCCCCTCAGCACTTCCTGCACACTCTGCGCTCCCCCGCTACCCTCTGTCGCGGAGTCCAAATGTCCACTAACCCTATTTCCGCATCGTCCCCGAGTAGATCCGCC
>JBDTTL010000118.1:0-12571 GCA_039930665.1 Acidobacteriota bacterium | reverse complement strand
CGATCGCTATCGCGGCTCTCACCAGTCTTTGTCTAGTCTTCATACGTTTACCTTTATCCTTTGTCAACTCAAGCCCACCAAGCCGCGCCTGCCTGCTCCTTGATGACAATGTCACCCAGGAGCGAAGCCGCTTTCATAAGTCCTTCTTCGGCCGACATCAAACTGTCTTCATGTTCAATGGAGAGCACGTAGTCGTAGCCGAACATGCGCAGAGTCGAAATAAACTCTTTCCACCACTCGGCACCGTGTCCGTACCCGCAGGTGCGGAAAATCCATCCCCGATTGCGCTCGTCGGTGTAATTTTTAGTGTCGAGCACGCCGGTTCGCGGTAAATTTGCCGTGTATATTTGCGTGTCCTTCGCATGCACGTGGAAGATGGCATCGCCCAGCACGCGAATTGCGGCGATGGGATCGATTCCCTGCCAGAACATGTGGCTGGGATCGTAGTTGCATCCTAGTGACGGGCCTGCGATGGCGCGCAGCTTCAGCAGAGTTTCGGGGCTGTAGGCCAGGAATCCCGGATGCATCTCGATGGCTATCTTTACTCCGTGATCGGCCGCGAACTTGGCCCGCTCGATCCAATACGGTGCGGCCACTTCCTCCCATTGCCAGCGCAGGAGGTCGAGATATTCAGGCGGCCAAGGGCAAGTCACCCAGTTGGGATATTTTGCGGCGGGAGAATCCCCCGGGCAGCCGCTGAAATCGACAACCACCGGAACGCCCAATTTTTCAGCCAGTAGAATGGTCTGGCGATTCACTTCGCTATCATGGCGGGCGCGGTCGGCATCCGGATGCAGCGGATTGCCATGGCAGCTCAGGGCGCTGATGGAGAATTCCCGATCGGCCAGCCGCTTTTTGAATTCGCCTAACTCCGCGGGGCTGTCGAGCATCGACAGCGTACAGTGCGGGTCACCCGGATAGTTGCCCGTACCCAGTTCCACCGTTTGAATGTTCAGACCAGCCAGCTTCTTCAAGACGCCTTCCAAGGTCAGGCTGGATAGAAGTGGGGTAAATACGCCTACTCTCACGCTAATGTGTCCTCTTTGCCAGTCATGTTTATCTCACATTCGCGCGGGCCAGCGGGGACTCAGGCGCTTGCGCCAGTTTCCCCTCGCGCCATGACTTCAGGGCCTCGATGGCAGCGCCGCGAGCTCCGGCGGTATCGCCATTGGGCATCACATGAATCGGGATGTCCATCTGCTCTTCACGCTGAATCGGCATGCCGGCGCGAATCTCGTCTACGAACCAGCGTTGAAACTCGTTGCCGGTTTCGAGCGCGCCGCCGCCGACGATCAAGGCATCGGGATCGAAAACATTTACCATCTCATCGAAAAATAGACCAAGCGCGCGCGCCTGCACGCGGAATATTTCGCGGCACAGAGGGTCGCCACGCTCCGCGCGCCCGCGCACTTGCAAAGCAGCCTGATGGATGTCCGCGACCCGGTTCAGCTCGTGGTCGGGATGCTGCGCCAGAAAGAACGGCAGCAGGTTCTTTTCGATGGCCGTCAGCGAGCACAACGATTCGAGATCGCCGGTGCGCCAGCAGTTGCATTGCGGATTCAACCCGGCAATCCCGGGAATCGCCTGCCACGGAATCAGCACATGGCCCAGTTCGCCGCCGAATCCCTTGCGGCCTTTCACGACATTACCCCCTATGATCACTCCGCCGCCTAAACCGGTGCCGATGATTGCAGAGACCGAGGTCGCGCGGTTGTTCACCCCAAAAATCGCAGAGTGCCCCCACAACGCAGCGGCGTTGCCATCGTTCAGGTAGGTCACCGGCTTGCCAAGCACGGCTTCCAAGCCCCCACGGAGGTCGAAGCCGTTCCACTGCGCATGCACAAAGTTTGTGGCCCCGCGCGAACTCAACACGCCCGCCGCGCTCGCCGGACCAGGAGTATCGAGACCCACCACTGCGATGTCGTTGTAGGAAACGCCGGCTTTCGCGGCGGCAATCTGCAGTCCGTCTGCAATCTGCCGCAGACATACCGCCGGGCCTTCGACCGAGCGTGCGGGATGCTCGCACAGACCTTCGAGCAGGAAATGTTCCTGCTCATCGAGGAACGTGAAGTTGATGGCCGTTCCGCCCAGGTCTACTCCGGCAATGGTTGGCATATTAGTAGATGACGGGCACCTTAGTAATAGGAGAGCGTCTCGATGCCGGTTCCGGCATGGAAGTTATTCACCACTTCCATTTTCTGCAGGTCGATTACGGAGACGCTACCGTCGCCGTGATTCGCCACCAGCGCCGTCTTTCCATCGGCGGAGAAAGCGAACCCCATCGGGTCTTTGCCGGTGGGCAAAACTTTCTGATCGCCGCGCAGATTGGCCGTGTCAAAGACATTGGCGAGCTTGGCGCTCAAATTCATCGTCAGGAGCCGCCGGCCGTCGGGCGAGAAAGAAACCTTGTAGCCGCCCTTGGTCTGGTCCTTGAGCGGAATCCGGTCCGTAACTTTATCCGTGCGCGGATCGATCACAACCAGCACCGGCTCGGCGAAATCCATGGCGACCACCAGTTTGCCGTCCGGCGATGCCGCGATGCCCTGCGTGCCATTGGGCGCGGACACCTTGCCGATCATCTTGCGGGTCTTGAGATCCAGCACGCTAATGAACGGCTTGTCGTTCTTATTCGCGACGTACATCTTGTTCGAATCCGGCAGGATCGCCATCCAGTGTCCGGTGCCTTCGGTGTCAATAGTGTCCTTGATCATGCGGGTTTTGGGATCGATCACCAGCACCTTGCGGTCGAGATCACAGGTTACGTAAAGGGTGCCATCGCCCGCGATTTGGATGCCATGCGGGGCACGATAAGGCGCGACGTCGATGGTGCCTGCAATTTTTTGGGTTTGCAGATCCACGATGTCGATCTCATGTCCGGGATGAGGATTCTTGCCGTAGACGCCATCACCGTAAATGGGCACATAGGCCAGATGATGATCCGCGGAAAACGCAAAATCGTGCGGGTTGGCCGAGACCTCGAGCGCCGACTGTTCCTGGAACGTCACCGGGTCGAAGAAGCGCAGATGGGCGCCGAGTTTATCCACCATGAACAAGCCCTTGGTCCCGGTAGGATGGTTGAGTTCTACACCGGCCGCAAACAACAGCCCGGTGCCGAGCAAAAGGACAACTGTTTTACGCATAAATTCTTTCACCCCAGAAATGCGATCGCGCGCCCGGCCCAGCCGACCAGGAACCACGATGTTAGCGAACAGCAAGCAACCATGATATTGCGCGGCGAGCCGGATTCGGCCGCACCCGAGCGAATTACCTTGCGATAGATCAGGAACTGAAAGCCCACGGCTACGCAGAGCGCCACCATCTTAGTGCGGAAGGCATAGTTTGCCGCATAGCGCGCCGGGTCCGGCAGGAAGACCAGGAATCCAGTAGCCATCGCCAGCAAAAGTCCCCCGATGGCCAGGCGCCAGACTTGCTTGGCGAGCAAAGCCATGGGTATTTGCTTCAAGCCAATCCCTGACAGGCGAAGATTCAGGATTACCATGCTGCCGAGTAGTAGCGTGATTCCGAATAAGTGAAACGATTGAATCACCGGGATCGCGTACTTCGAGTTGCGCAGGATGTCGATGGTGTGCGAATCATACGACATCCGCCACAAGTCCTGAAGAGACATTTTCTGCATCCCGCCTAAAGCTCGTAGGCCATCAATCTTCCGCAAGCAATCACAATCATCCAGAAGGCGAGCGATGTAATCGCAATCACCTGCGCGCCGCGCGGCACCGATTCCGATAAATCCCACTCCGCCATGGCCGGATAGAATTTTAGCTGATATATCAGAGCGTTGATCCCCAAGATAACCAGCACCAGCATTTTCACGCGGAAGTAGCCGTTGGTGTATACCTTCTCGGCTTGGGCAAAAAACAAAAGCAATCCGGTAACGAACATGATGGCGAAACCCGGCAGCGCCCACGGCATCACCTGATTCATAATCTTCGTCACGCGCTCGCTTGGCAGCACCAGTCGTAGCAGGCGAAGATCCAGCAGAACAATCAACCCAACCGAGAGCGAGAGCGCCAGGATATGGCTCCCTTCAATGATCGGGAACATGTAATCCGATTGGCGCATCGAGGTCGCCCACGAAGTATTTTGGAGCCAGTGGCACCAACTAACAATGGACATTACGACCCGCCTTGGCTTCGCGGCTTGGACGCCCGGGCGGCGGCGCGATTAATGTGCGGAGGCAGTGGCGCCCTCGGTCTTCGGTCGTGCGATGTCGTGATAGAGGCGCTTGCCGTCCGGCAACTGCGCATAGAACAGCGACGCGCCCTTGGTGCCGTCCTTCATGGGATGCGCAATCAATTTGACGTGATCGCCTACTTTGAAAGTCGCCCGCGTCCAGCCTTGCCGCCCCATGATGTTGGTGGAGCCGCCCTCGACGTCCCATGTGCCGACCGTTGCGGAGTCGGCCGCGCCCGGTTCCACTTTGACGATGATGTGCGTGTGCGGATTTTCCCAGCGATATTCCATGACCGTGCCGTCGTAAGCAACGTCTTTGGTGAGCTCGAACATCGCGAACGAATGGTGGGCGAGCGATAGTGGTGCCATCGCCAGCAGCCCGATTGCAAAATATTTAAATTTCATTCCGGTAGCTCCTTATATAACGATCAAACTGTTTTTCCCCAGCCCAGGCCCTGCAAGTAGCGGAATGCAGTTTTGGCTTGCTCCACGCGAGCGTCTCCGGTGAGGCCATCGCGATCGATCAGCATCATCGGATTGTCGATGGCGCGCGCGGCTTCGTGTATCGCCTTGAAATCGATGACGCCGTCGCCGGGGTTCGCGACTTTCTTCTCACGAGTAAGGTCCTGAAGGTGGAAGCACGCGAGCTTCTTCGGATACTTACGGATGAAATCAGCCGGATTCACGCCGCCTGCTTCCGCCCAGCACACATCCAGTTCATAGCGGACTTGAGGATCAGTCTGCTCGATCAAGAGTTGGTAGGGCTGCACCCCGTCCACGGGCTGGAAATCGATGGCATGCATGTGATAGCCGAACTTCAGGCCGGCCTGCTTTGCGATCACGCTCGATTCATTGAAGGCATTGCACAAGCGTTTGATGCTATCCGCCGATTTGTAGCTGGAAGTTGCCGAGGTGGCAATCACGCCCCATTCGCACCCCAGATCGCGCGCTATGGGAGCGGTCGCGCGGGTTATGGGAACTATATTGTCCGTTGCGTAAACGACTTCTCTCCCTTCGGCCATCGTCGTTTCGGCGGGAAGATCGTTCATTTGGTCGAACCCCATGTGCAGGGAACGCACCCGCAGGCCGCTCGACTCGGCCTTCTTGCGGATGGCCTGGGGATCAAAGCCCCACAAGCCCGCCGGCTCGATGAATTCGTACCCGATGCTGCCGACGATCTCAATTGCTCGGGAATACTTCTCCCAGGTGCGCGGCCGGTCCCGGCCAACCAGTGCGAAAAGTTGGATGCCGAGTGGGTAGCGAACGGCGGATTCCGCCTTGGCTTTCCGCGCCGCTGCCGCGAGCGCCATACCGGCCGCGGCCATCGGAACGCTACTGATGAAATCGCGCCTCGTCATTGCGCTCCGGGAGTGCCGGTCAGAAACTTAGCCCGCTCCTGATCGCTCGCGTTACAATCGAACTCCCGTACTTCCGTTCCCGGAGGCGCCCGATAGTAACGGAACTCGTAGGTGTGCGCCTTGGCGTACATGTTCGGATCTTCCCAGGTGAAGACCACCGACAGCAGCTGGCCGCCATTCAGCAGCTTGTAGCGTTCCATAAGATGTGACGTGGCCGTTCGATGGCCGCCGCCGGGGATCGCGAGAATGCCTTCGTCGGAGAAGCCAATAGTGTCGACCACCAGCGTCTCGCCGTCCCAATGGCCGATCGAGTTGCCGGTCGAGGTCGGATCGAAGGTTTCCGAGCTTACGTGCGTCCGGCCGTCCGTATAAATATGACGCGCGGGGGTCCGCACCGGCGAAGTAACGGCAATCTCTTTCCCATTGGTATTCTGCACGATTTCGACTGGCGACCACGCCATCATGTAAGGCACTCCGAAGAAGTGGCACCAGCGGATCGAATCGGCGTCATGCTTGATCTGCGCGGCATGGTCGGCGCCCGTAGCTGCCGCGACGAGCGACGCCGGCGGCACATTGCGGCTATCGAACCGCAGCTCCCAATAACCCGAGAGATCGGGGGACTTGCTCTGGGCGTGCAAAAGCGCGGGACAAACTCCCAGCGCGAAAGTCAATATCAGGGACTTATTCATGTTCCAATTCACTGCGCGTACTTTTGGCCGGGCGCCACCACGCTGCCACTCTGCTTAGGATCGTCGGCATGGCAGGTTTCTTCATACGCATACGTGCCCAGTTCCGACTTGTAATACTCCAGCTCATAAGTATGGGGTTTCGTATAGATGGCTGGATCTTCCCAGGTGAACTGGACGGACAGCTTCTTGCCGCCGTCGATCAACTTAAACCGTTCGATCAGGTGAGTGCTCTTCCCCACTCGTCCGCCTCCGGGAGTTCCGCCGCCCCCGGAGAAACCGATGGTATCCACCACCAGCGTGTCGCCTTCCCAGCGTCCAATCGCGTGGCCATTAATCGTAGGCACGAGCGCAGCCGGCGCAGGATGCCTCCTGCCGTCCAAATAAATGTGGCGGGGGAAGGTGTGGACTTCGGCCGCCTGCATGATCTCGTTCCGGGTCTGGAACAGGTCCCATGCCGCAGAGTGCTGCATAAAAAAGGGATAGAGATTACTAAGGCACCACTTCGAGCCGAACGCCACCACCTCGCCCTGGGCTTGGCGGGCCGCCGTTTCCTGGTTGGCTTTGACGACTTCGGGGGTCAGCGACGCTTTGGGGACAATCTTCTCGAGGATGCCGCCGAAATTTCCACCACCAACGTCGTCGTGGCGTTCCCAGAAGCCGGAGAGGTCGGGGACCTTGGCCGGCGAATTCTGTGCGAATAACGAACTACCGCCGAGGGCCGACGTTAGGGCCAACAACGCGCATCCCGACACACGTTTCACGAACATATTTCTAAACTGTTGATTCATGTGCTCACTTGCCCCAATTATAGATACATTACCCCGACGCCCGACGCAACAGAGGGCCGTACAGAAGATAGCCGACTAACCGGCAGATTACAAGGTGGCTACGGTTGCGATACGTGTCGATGCGCCCGATTTACCAGAAGTGGGTCGCCAGAACGTGCGGGGGACCTGCGCTGCGCCCGACGGTATCGGTCCCAATCACAATCTGCATATTCTTACGGTCCCAGTCCTTGGGCGCGCCCTTCCCGATCTCTTCCATGGCAGAACGGCTGGTCAGAAACTCGCCGGCAGCCTCGGTCCCGAACTTGGCCAGACCGGAGGCGGTCACCACCACCCTCCCGGTGGTGGGATCGACGACGCGCGAAACAATGGCGTAGTCTTGCTTGAGGTTTTGATAGGGGCCGGCCATGTCATCCGACCACTTGGGATTTTGAGGATCGTTGTGGTCCTGAATCCGGTTCACCATGGTTGCGGGATTCCGGAGAAAGCTGAAGCGGAGGGCCCCCGTCAACCGGAGCGTGAAGCTGTTGTTGAAGGCTCCGATGAGAACGGCGGGGCCGTCGCGCAGGTCCTCAACCTTGGAAGACATCTGGAAGCGAATGCGGTATGGGTGGTGATTCGATACCAGCAGGGACGTGACCCGGGCGAGAGCCGTGGCGTCGGCAAATGCCACCTTCTCTGAGTTCTGGAGGTCGATGGTATTTAGCGGGGGAATTTCCATGGCGTAGCCGCCTATATAGACCGAGACCGGATCGGGCGAGTTCAGAACCGGCGCCCAGAAGCGGTCGATGGCGGCGGAAGATTCCCAAGGCCGGGCGATCCATAGGGCTGCCACAACCGCGACGGCCAGCACCGCCACCGCGACGGCGATGGCCACCGCCGGCTTTTTACTCGGAGGCGCGGCGGGCTCCGCCAGCACAGCGGGCTTTTCTGGCATGCGGAACTCGGGGAGATACGATCCGGCGGGGAAATCGATGCGGATCTCGTTCTGGTGGCCTTCCTCGTGATAATACTGAGCGATTCTTTTGCGGATCTCGACGGCCGTGGTGCGTACTACGGGGTCAAGGTTAGTGTCGTAATCGGGAGCGCGCCCGAAGACTTCGACGCCGAGAGTTCGTTCCTTAAGCGGCTCCGCGTGGCCGTGCAGCGAGCGCTCGACGACGAAGCGCAGCAGATTCGGGAATCGCTTGCTCTTCCGGAACAGAGGACTCGAGAGAATGCGATCGAGCTGTTCGCGGATGGCGTTGCGCTCGGCTTCTGACTCCGGCGCCCAGGCCGCGGAATGCCCTTGCGGATCGATGGACGGCCCAGTCTGCGTACAATATCCCCCGGCGACAATTTTATAACATCAGGGACCGGTGTTCCCGCGACGAGGCACGCTCGCGGTGTGGCCGCTACAGTTTTTGGGCTCGAAACCCGCCCTTGGAGCGGTCGTAGAACCAGATGCCGGCGAAAACGATGAGCAACAGCGCGGGCAGCAGCGCGACGTCGCGGAAGGAGGTCTGCGCGGCGATGCCGAGGATTCGATCGAGCTCGGGGCCTGGAGGCAAGGCGTCGAAAGCCGCAGCGCCCCCGGCCAATTCGATTTTCTTATGATCGAAAATCGATCCCATGATCGGCAGGACGAACTGGATCGATAAGGTTCCGGCGGTTCCCATCAAGCCCATCAGCAAAGCTCCGCCTCGCGGGAAGCGCTCCGAAGCGGTTCCCAGCATGGTGGGCCACATGAAGCAGACGCCCGTCCCCCAAAGCGTCGCGGCCAGCAGCGCGGTAACCGGCGAGTTTGCAATCGAGAGCGCGTAGAGTCCCAGCGCGGCGCCTAGACAGGACAGCCACAACACGCCGGTGGAAGAGAATCGGTGCACCAGCGGGCTAGCGAAATTTCGCATCAAGAACATCAATCCGCTCACGTAAACCAGCAGCAGGATCCCCGGCATGTGTACCGTCCGGCTCAACGCCAGATCCACCCATTGACCGGGCGCCAGTTCGGAGGCCGCGGTCAGGAACATGGAGGCGAAGAGTATGATGAACAGCGGATTTGCCAGCTCCCGGAACATTTCTTTCACGGTGACGCCCGCGGCCGCCCGTTCCGTGGGCGGGAATTTCATGCCGGCGCAGAGCGCAACCAACGCAATGGCGGGCAGGATTACGATGCCCAGTTTCATCTGCCATCCCAATTCCATGTGCGACATGCCCACTCCGAGCAGTCCGCCGATCACCAGGCCGCCGGGCCACCAGGCGTGAACCGCGTTGAGCCGGCCAGTCTTGTTATCGGGATAAAGCGACGCGATCAGTGGATTCACCACCGTCTCGACCAAGCCCCAGCCAATCCCGGCTACCAGCGCGCCAACCCACAAGACCGTGTAGATTCCGCTGCCGGACGCCAGGTCGCCCGCGAAGATCATCATCAGCATGCCGAGCGAAAAGAACACGCCAGAAAGCGGAAGCAGCAGGCCCATCCCGATGTAATCCAGCATCGGGCTGCCGATGGCTATGGTGACGGCGAAGCCCAAAAACGGTAAGCCCAGGACACTGGCGATCATCTCGGCCGAATGGGCTTTGTCGATCGGATCGAGAAACACCCGCTGCAGATCGGAGGCCGTGTTCGCCCGCAGCGCCGCATTGATCCCCGCCATGGTAAGCGCCAGGGCGCTCGCGACAAATAGACGGGTAGCCTGGTATTCACCGGCGACATTCCCGGCGGGGCGCACGGGGGTGCCGGGTAGACGCGCGGATGTACTCATGGTCTTAGCCACGTCCAGTGTACTCCGGCGGCAGGCTCCGGCGTCAACAACCTTACCGTAGTGCCGCCCCACGTTTCCGCGTTTGAAACAAGATAGGACGGTGTAAAGAGTTGCTTCGATACGTCCCGCTACCGTAAGGCATCTTGAATTCGCGGTCGTCCGATGTTAAGTTGTACCCGCATCTGATACGCTGACGACGGGTTAAGGATATTCATGCATACAAGACGAGACTTCAGTAAGATAGCGCTGTCGACGCTTGCCGCCGCCGCTCCGCTGGCGAGACTGCAGGGCGCTGCTCGAATTAACTCCACGGTCGCCGGCGTGAAGCTAGGAGCCATCAGTTACTGCTTCCGGGCGATGCCGCGGCCGGCGGGCGCAGACTATATCGACACCATTGTGAAGGCCTGCGTCGAATGCGGCGTCGGCTACCTGGAACTGACCAGCCCCATGGTGGAGCCGGCGAACACCCTTCCTGGTGGCGGACGCGTTCCCCCTGATACTCCGGAGAACCTAAAAATGCGCGCGGACTTGCGGCAATGGCGGCTAACGGCGCCGCTCGCGCGATTCAAGGAAATCCGCAAGAAGTTCGACGATGCCGGGATCGACGTCTTTGGTTATGTCATGACCTTCGCCGAGGATTTCCCGGATGAGGAAATCGACGTGGTCTTCAAGCAGGCGCAGGCTCTGGGCGTAAACATCATCGGGACCAATCAGACTACCGTCGGCATGGCTCCCAAGCTGGTGCCCTACGCCGAGAAATACAAAATTAACCTGTCATTCCACAACCATGCCAAGTCGGACGATGCCAACGAAGTGGCGTCCCCTGAAAGCTACGAGAAGCTATTCGGCATGTCTAAATATTTCAAAGCGAATCTCGACATCGGCCACTTCACCGCCGGTAACAACGACGGCATCGCGTTCATCGAAAAGCATCACGACCGCATCACCCACATGCATCTGAAAGATCGCAAGCGAAACGACGGGCCGAATACGCCGTGGGGCGAGGGCGATACTCCGCTCAAGCAGGCGCTCACGCTGATCAAAGAAAAACACTATCCGATTTATTGCGTCATCGAATACGAATACAAGGGCACCGGAACGCCCATCGAAGAAACCAAGAAGTGCATGGCGTACATGCGCCAGGCGCTGGCTTAACGGCGCGATCGAATTTTAGGCCGGCACGTCCACCCAGGCTCGGCGCTGGCTGCTGGCGAGTTCCGCTTCAAGGATTGTCAACTGCCGCAGGCCGTCCGTGAACTGCGGATACTCGGGCTCGGCGTTGGGATCCTCAATGCTGTGATAGAAGCGCCGGAAGACTTGTTTGAAGGTATCGTCATAGCCTTCGCTGTGTCCTCCTGGCAGGTCGGCGTACGAACGCGCCGCGCTCAGCATCAGGGACGGGTCTTTGATCTGAATCTGATTGGGCTCGCCGCGGTGCCCGATCCACAGCTCATCGGGACGCTCGCCATCCCAGGTCAAACCCGCTTTGGAGCCGTAAATTTCGAAGCGATAGTTGTTCTTGCGGCCCGCGCTCACCTGGCTGGCAGTAAAACTTCCGCGTGTGCGCTCGCCCATGCGGAACAGCACGGCGCCGAAATCTTCGGTGTTGATGGGCACGTCTTCGGACTCCGCGGACCCGGCGGGCGTGACAAACGACGCCACCGCCTTCTTCGGCCGCCTTCGCGTCTTGTGAAAGGTTTGCAAATCTGCGCACACCGAAGAAATTCGCAAGCCCGTGACATGCTCGACGCCATCGCACCAATGCGAGCCGATATCCGCCAGGCAGCGCGAAGCTCCGTTTTCCGCCGAATCCAAGCGCCAGTTCCAGTCGGTATCGTAGAGCAGCCAGTCCTGCGAGTAAGTGCCCTGCACAATCAGGATGTCGCCCAGATCTCCGGCCTCGCACATGCGGCGGGCCTGCTGCACCATCGGGTAATACCGCAGATTGTGGAACGTGCAGTTGCGCAGCTTGCTGGCCCGCGCAAGCTGGACCATTTCCCGAGCCTCCGCCGTCGACATCGCCAGCGGCTTCTCGCACACCACGTGTTTGCCCGCCTCCAGCGCCGCCTTCACGATGGGAAAGTGCAGAACGTTAGGAGTGCACACATGCACCGCATCAATCGCCGGGTCTTGTAGCAGCTTGTGATAGTCCTGGCTTACTTTGTCCACATGCAGTTCCGCGCCGAGACGGGCAGCATCATCATCCGGACCCACGCCAATCGCATATACTTCGACATTGCCCAGACGGCGGATGCCCTCGACATGCACGCGCCCGACAAATCCCGTTCCGAATACCGCTGCTTTTAATATCTTCATCCAGCCCTCAATTTGCAGCGGGCGCACCGGCGCGAAAACGTGCCGGCGACTCAACCTGACGCTGCTCCGTTGAATATACTTTCCGGCTTAACGGTAGGTCAACTTCGCGGGGCCAACTTCGCGCGCCGAAGCGGCCCACTATTCGGGAATAGTGAATTTGAAAATCGAGCCTCCGCCGGGATTCGGTTCCACCCAAATCCTGCCGCCGTAGCGTTCCACGATTTTCTGGCAAATGGAAAGCCCTATTCCCGCACCTGGATATTTGCTGCGGGAATGCAGACGCTTGAATACGCCAAAGACCTCGCCCGCATATTTGGGATCGACACCCAGTCCGTTATCCTGAATGGAGAAAACCCACTCCGAGCGCTCTTTCCCCGCCGACATGTGAATCTTCGGCGGCGCCGCAGACCGATACTTGATCGCGTTTTCGATGAGATTTTGAAACAGTTGATTCCGAAACTTATTACGTTGATCTGGAAAAAGTTAGC
>JBDTTL010000117.1:0-12617 GCA_039930665.1 Acidobacteriota bacterium | reverse complement strand
GCCGACGTGCTGCTCATTGATGACATCCATATCCTGGCCGGCAAGGAACGCACCCAGGAAGAATTCTTCCACACCTTCAACGAGCTGTATGAACACCAGAAACAAATTGTGGTCTCCAGCGACACCACTCCGAAAAGCACTCCTGGTTTGGTGGACCGTCTGCGCTCGCGCTTCGAGTGGGGGCTGATGGTGGACATCCAGCCGCCGGATGTCGAAACCAAAATGGCCATTCTGGATAAGAAAGCCGAACTCGAAGGCGTGAGCCTGCCGGAAGACGTGCGGGTTTATATCGCAACGAAAACCAAGTCAAATGTTCGCGAGCTTGAAGGCGCTCTGGTGAAATTGGTGGCCTTCTCTTCGGTGATGGGAACGCCCATCACTCTGGCAATGGCGCAGCAGGTTTTGAAATACCTGATCCCCGGGCAAGAAAAGCGCATCACGATGGATTCGGTTCTCCGCGCGGTCGCCGACCAGTTCCAGCTTCAGCCCGCGCAGCTAAAGCAGAAGACCAACACTCAAAAAATTGCGTATCCGCGGCAGATCGCCATGTACCTGATCAAAGAGTTGACGCACTCATCGCTGCCCGAGATAGGCCGCATGTTTGGGGGCAAGCACCACACCACCGTCTTGCATTCCATCCATAAGATCGACAAGCTGCGCCAAAAAGATGCCGATTTGAACAGGCTAATCCACAACGTAATTGACACCATACATTGAGGTTAATTCCCTTTTCCTCAATGCATCCCCGCGCCCGGCTGTGTACTTCTGTGGATCAATCCATGGGCTCGGAATGATGCACCGCAACCCTCCCAGGAACCCACAACTTGTGATGACTTTAACCCCACCATCTTGCTATAATTTAGGGAGAAATCAACGTTTCAACAGCCCCTATGAATCTGGTTCTTCTTCAAGTTTATTGAGAGATGAATCTAGAGAGAATAATCGCCAAGGAACCGTGCATGGAATTTACTGTCAGTAGGGCCGATCTAGTGCGGGAACTGAATCTCTCGCAAGGCGTTGTCGAGAAGAAAACCACCATTCCAATTTTGTCGAACGTTCTAGTGGAAGCGGATGGAGACCGCATTCTTCTCACCGCTACGGATCTCGAATTAGGAATCCGTTGCTCCTGCGCCGCGCGTGTGAAGAAGTCCGGTGCGGGAACCATTCCGGCGCGCCGCCTGCTGGATTATGTGCGCCTGCTGCCCGACTCCGATGTGCAGGTGAAGGTCGGTGACAACCACTGGGCGAATCTGGTTTGCGGCCGATCGAAGACTCGCATCGCCGGCATGTCGCGCGATAGTTTCCCCGAGTTGCCCGAGATGCCGGAGCAGTTGGCGGAGATTCCGATCGGCGTGCTGGGCGCCATGATCGCGAAGACCGTATTCGCGATTTCGAGCGAAGAATCGCGCTTCACGCTAAACGGTGCGCTATTGGTGCTGCGCAAGGGCGGCATAGTCATGGTCGCAACCGACGGGCATCGCCTGGCGATGGTCGAAAGCTCCGTTGACCTTCCTGGCGTCACGTCTGCGTTCCGCGCGCTGCTGCCACGGAAAGCCATGCTGGAGTTGCAAAAATTCGCCAGCGATTCGGATCCCGCGGCCATCGTGCAATTCTCCGGCGACGAGAATCACTTATTCTTCAAGCTCGGTGACCGCTTGCTGCTGAGCCGTAAATTGACCGGTAATTTCCCCGACTATGAGCGCGTATTGCCCAAAGATCAGCCCAACTCGGTGACCTTGCAGCGCGAAGAGCTTCGCGCCGCGATTGAGCGCGTGGCCCAGTTCTCCGACGAACGCTCGCGCGCCATCCGCGTGCGGGTGGGCGACGGTGAAGTGAAAGTACACTCCTCCGTATCAGAGACCGGCGAGAGTGAAGAGAGCATCCCGGCGGATTACAACGGCACCCCCGTGGAGATTGGATTCAACGCGCAGTACCTGATCGATTTCCTGCGCGTAGTGCAGACCGACCAGGTAAGCTTCTGGTTTAAGGATCCGCATAGCGCCGGCGAGCTCCGGCCGGGCGGTGACAAAGCCGACAACTATCGCTACGTGATCATGCCGATGAGAATTTGAATACGCAACTATGTCCAGCAAAGTTTCCGCGCTAGAACCCAACGTTTACGATTCAACCAGCATCAAAGTGCTGGAAGGCCTCGAGGCCGTGCGCCTGCGGCCCGCAATGTATATCGGCTCGACCGGCGAAGCAGGGCTGCATCACCTGGTCTACGAAGTGGTCGACAACTCTGTCGATGAAGCGCTTGCAGGTTACGCCACGGAAGTGAACGTCACCATCCACGAAGACGATTCGGTGACGGTGGTCGACAACGGCCGTGGCATTCCGGTGGACCTGCACGAAGACGAAGGCGTATCGGCCGCGCAAGTCGTGATGACGAAGCTGCACGCCGGCGGTAAGTTTGATTCCAACTCTTACAAAGTTTCGGGCGGCCTTCATGGCGTGGGCGTGAGCTGCGTCAATGCACTCTCGGAATTATTGAAGCTCGAGATCTGGCGTCCCGCGAAGGGCGAAACCGCTTCGTCGACCTGGGAGCAGGAGTACTCCAAAGGAATTCCCAAGGCGCCGCTGGCAAGGACCGGCAAGGCCGGGCGCAAGACCGGAACCAAGGTTACCTTCAAACCCGACTCGTCCATCATGGACGCCACCAAGTTCAACTTCGACACCTTGGCCACGCGGTTGCGCGAGTTGGCGTTCCTGAATAAGGGCCTGAAGATTACACTCACTGATGAGCGCGAAGATCCCGCACGCGTTTCCGAATTCCAATTCATAGGCGGCATCGCTGAGTTCATCAAGCACCTGAACAAGGGCAAGAGCGTTCTTCACGACAAGCCAATTTTCATCGAAGGCGAACGCGATCTTCCCAACGGCGCGCTAACCATGGAAGTGGCTTTGCAGTACAACGATTCCTACAGCGAGACCGTGTTCAGCTTCGCTAACAACATCAACACCGTCGATGGCGGGTCGCATCTGAGCGGTTTCCGCAGCGCCCTCACGCGCACCATTAACGCGGCCGGCCAAGCCGCCGGCCTGTTCAAGGACGTCAAGGAAAACCTCACCGGCGATGACGTGCGTGAAGGCCTCACCGCGGTTATCAGCGTGAAGCTGCCGCAGCCGCAGTTCGAAGGTCAGACCAAGGGCAAGCTCAATTCCGATATTCAAGGCTATGTGGTCCAGCTCATCAACGAGAAGCTAGGCGAGTTCTTCGACAAGAATCCTTCGGTGATGAAGAAGATCGTGTCGAAGGCTATCGATGCTGCCCGCGCCCGCGAAGCGGCACGCAAGGCCCGCGATCTCACGCGCCGCAAAGGTGCGCTCGATTCCGGCGGCTTGCCTGGAAAACTTTCCGACTGCCAGGAGCGCGACCCCGACCGTTGTGAGCTATTCCTGGTCGAGGGTGAATCGGCCGGCGGTACCGCGAAGGGCGGACGCGATCGCCGCTATCAGGCGATCCTGCCGTTGCGCGGCAAGATCCTCAACGTCGAGAAGGCCCGCTACGACAAGATGCTGGGCCACGAAGAAATTCGCGCCATGATCACCGCCATCGGCGCGGGCATCGGCAAAGACGATTTCGATCCCACCAAGATCCGCTACGGCAAGATCATCATCATGACCGACGCGGACGTCGACGGCTCGCACATCCGCACTTTGCTACTCACATTCTTCTTCCGCCATATGACGGAACTGATTAAGCGCGGCAACATTTTCGTCGCGCAGCCTCCGCTCTACCGCATCAAGAAGGGCAAGAGCGAGAAGTACATCAAGGACGACAAGGAATTCACCCGCGAAATTCTGCGCCGCGCCACCGAGAACCTGAAAGTAGAAGTCGGGGCCGGCGGCAAAACGATTCTCGAAAGCACTGAGCTGCGCAATTACCTCATGTCGCTCGACGAGCTGCAACTGGCTTGGCGCCGCATGGAACGCCGCCTGCGCGATCCCCGCGTGGTTGAAGTGCTGGCGGACCCGGGCCTCGCCATCGATTCCAAAGCCGATTTCACCGACCGCGCGCATTTGCAGCCGGTTTATGATGCTTTGAAGGCGCTGAAGATCGAAACCGAGATCAAGCTCGAAGAGGAACACTCGGCCTGGATGGTCACCTTCAAGGATCCCACCAACGCCGAGCGCGCCATCAATCTGGAGCTAGCGGCGCTCCCCGAGTATCGCCGCTTGCGTCTGCTCGCGAAGCAAGCCGGCAAGTATAATCAGCCGCCCTTCGTGGTGGTGCGCGACACCAATCGCGAGACTCTCGCAGGCTGGCGCGAATTGCTGGCTCACGTGAAGAACGAGGGCATGCGCGAAGTCAGCATCCAGCGCTACAAAGGCCTGGGCGAGATGAACGCCGAGCAATTGTGGGAAACCACCATGAACATCGACACGCGCACTTTGCTCAAAGTCTCGCTCGAAGACATCGTCAAAAGCGATGAGATCTTCACCACGCTCATGGGCGAAAACGTCGAAGCGCGCCGCAAGTTCATCGAGGATAACGCCCTCGATGTTCGTAATCTGGATATCTAGAAACTACGCCGCATCCAGCACCGCGTCTTCGCGTGGCGCCGTTACGCTCAATACCGATCCAGCGCGCGCCAGCGTGAGCGCCCAGTAGCCGAACCCTGCCAGCACCAAAGTCAGAGGCTGCAGCCTGAGGTAATCCGCCCAGGACTGTGTGAGCCACGGCACCAGCCACAGCGCGATCAGCCACACCTGCAACCCGGCCCGTTCCCGCTTGCCAGCGGCTTCCGCTGCGTCTTCTAATGATCGCGCTAGCAACGCCGCCGCGGGAACCAGCAGTATGGTGTCGTAGACCGGCGCATAAATATTAATCAGCAGCGTCCAGGTCAGCGTAGCCGCCCATAAATAACGCTGTACCGGATGCTGCTGGCGGCGCAACCTCCACCAGCTCCACGCCAGAATCAGGAACGCAGCCGCCCCCGCGAGGGTAGCGATTGCCCGCTCCGTGGAACTTGAGCCCAGCAGGATGTTGAAAAAAGAATTCAGATCCACATACTTAGTTCGGCGCAGGATGGCTTCGTTGGTTGTGGCGATAGCGCTGAACACCTTCATTCGGTCGATCCACAACCGGTAGCCGTCGACTCCGGCGGTTGCGACAGATCCCAGTATCAGCAATGCCGAGCCGCCGCCGAGGCCCGCCAACATCCTCCAGGATCCGCCGACAATCATCATCGCCGCCGGGATGGCGATCAAAGAAGGCTTGTAAGTCGCAAGCCCCAAAGCCAGTCCGGCGAGGACCTGCCAGCGCTTCTCGAAGCACTGAACAAAACAGACCACCGCAAAAAACGTGACCACCGAGAGTTGCCCTCCGATCCAGGTTTCGAGCGTAAACATCGGAGCCGAGAGCGAGAGCAGAAATGCCGTTCGGCGATAGCTTACGCCGGCCCAGCCACGAAACAAAAGCCAAACGCCTGCCGAATACAGAACCAGCGAAAATACCAGCCACCCGCAGTAAGCCCAGTTGTAAGGTAAGAGAGCAAACGGCCGAAATAGCTGGCCGACCACCGGCGGGTAAGCGTAGATCAGCATCTGAGTCGGCGACATCGCCGGCAACATTTCGTGCTGCAGCCGATTGAACGCCCCTATGTCGTAGACTGTCGCAGGTTGGTGTTGGTTGAGGAGCCTTCCGGCAGCATAGAACTCGACGAAATCGCTCCCCATGGGGCGCCCCATAAACGTCTCGCCGCGAAATCCGTAGTAGAGGGAAAGCGCGCATGCGATCAGCCCCGCGATCAGTGCGAACACGCTGAACGCACGCGCTTCGCGCTGGCCCGGCAAGGGTCCGATGATGCGGTGGATCCGTGCTGGAAAAGACGGGGCTGGCAAGGACCTCTCCATCTACCGTCTAATCGTCAGAATGCAGCCTGCGGAATAGGCAGGCTAACTAAGCAGCGCCCCGGGGAAAGCTCTCGCTCAATCGATATAAACCCGCTTCACCCGGGCGTGAATTCCGCACAGCACCGCGTAAGAAATCGTCCCGGCCCACTTTGCCATCTGTTGGGCATTAATGGACACGCCGCCTTCCGATCCCAGCAGCGTCACTGCATCGCCGGCTTTCAAATCCGGACATCCCGTCACGTCGATAGTAGTCAGATCCATCGATACCGCGCCCACCACCGGCGCCAGCTTACCCTTCACAATCACCTGCCCTCGATTTCCCAAACGGTGGGGGATCCCGTCGGCGTACCCCGCCGCCAGCACCGCAATGCGCATGGGGCGCGCCGCGCGGTGAATGCCGCCGTAGCCAATCAGCGCCCCCGCCTCCACATCCTTGACTTCCAGCACGGTCACCTTCCACGTTAGTGCCGGAGCCACCATCAACGCCCGTGGGGGCGCGCCCCGGGCCGGAGAAACATATCCATATATTGCGTGGCCCGGCCGCACCAGGTTGCCCCACGCTTCACGCCGCCGGTACGCGACCGGAGTGCTCGCCGAGGAATGCACGTAGCGCGGCGTGATGCCGGCGCGGCGCAAGCCCTCGATCACCGCCTCGAAGCGTTGAAGCTGCTCCTCGGTTTGTTTGCTTTCGTAGTTGCCAGACGAGGCCAAATGAGTCATCAAGCCTTCAATAGGAGCGGGCGCCGCCGCCACCGCACGCGCAATTTCATCCGGCTCCGCGCGGGTTCCCAGGCGGTTCATCCCGGTATCGATCTTCAGGTGGTACGGCACGCACACGGCGGACAAATGTTCCAGCGAGTGAATCACCGGAGTCAGGTGATGCGTCGCCAGCATATCGCGGTGGTCTTCGAGAAAATCGGCCATCACCAGAATCCGGGATTGCGTTCCGGCCTGCCGCAGCACGACTCCTTCTTCGACGTTCGATACCGCCAGCCAGCGTGCGCCCTCAGCCTCCAGCGCATGCGAGACCGCCACCGCACCGTGACGATAGGCGTCGGCCTTCACCACCGGCATCACTTCCGCTGACTCGCCCACCAAGGCACGCACCGCCCGAAAGTTGGCGCGAATCTGTCCCAACGACACTTCTACCCAGCTCCTCATTTACCGCACCAGTCCCCCCAGCAGTTTCTCATACGCATCCGTCACCGCTTCCCAACTGTAGCGGGATTGCACTCTTTCGACGGCACGCGCGCGCCAGCACCCGCGCTCTTCCTCGCTGCTCGCGAGCACCCCTTCTATCACTTGAGTGAGATTTTCGTGGGTAAACGGCAGGCCTGCGCCGCCTGCCACCTCGGCGTTCTCCGGCGTGTCCAGATATAAGGTCAACGCGCCGCGACCCATGGCCTCGATAAGCGCGGGATGCGTGCCGCCGACCTCAGTAGCATGGATGTACGCAAAACAGTGCGAACCCAGCTCGGCATAGCCTTGGCCGTAAATCGCGCCGGGGATCACAACACGTCCGTCACGCGTGTCGCGAACCCTCGCCACGTATTCCGCCGCGTAGGGCGCGTCCCCAATTAATGCCAGCTTCAGATCCGTCGCCACCCGCTCGAACGCCTCGCGCACCAGAAGCCCGTTATTTTCCGGTTCCATGCGGCTCACATAGAGGAAGTACTTGTTCGGCTCCAGGCCGAGCTTATCTAAGACCGTGGTGGTCTCGACCGTTCCCAGCGCCGCCCCGTACGGAATCATCACCGAATCCCGCCGGTACGTTTCGCGATAGTATTGCGCGATCGCCTGCGCGTCGGTCACCACCGCGTTGGGCATCCAGGTCGCGAGCCATTCGGACCAGCGGTACCAAGCTTTCGCCAGTGCGTTCCATTTCTTGCGGTGGCGCTCCAGCCCGTCTACGTTCAATGCCACCGGCATCCCGAACAGCCGCGGCATCCAGGTAAAAACGGCGTTCGCTGCATTGCAATAGAGCAGTGCATCGTAGCGCCCACCGAGCACATGCAGCGTCGAAAGAGCGGTGTGTGCAATCGTATCGAAGTATTTGTGGCGGATGGTGGGCAGGTATTGGAGGCGCACGCCGCGATAGGACCTCTCGGGATGGCGCTCCCGGCAATACACCGTCACCTCGTGGCCGCGAGCCGCCAGCCGCGTGGATAATTCCTCGGCGAAAGTCTCAAACCCGCCATAGCGCGCTGGAATGCCGCGAGTGCCCAGGATTGCGAAACGCACTGCCAGGCGCGCCTTTACGTTCGAGCGCTACGCGCGCGGACGCTGGCTCTGGCGTCTGGTGTCGGAGCGGGACGGCTCACCGGCTGGAACGAAAACCAACTGGCCAGATCGGCGTCCTGAACCCTCCGGCGGCTCATGATCTCGCGCCGTTTCGCGAGCACGCTCTTCCAATGGCGTAGAACAAAAACGAAGGCCTTGAGCGAAGAGTGTTCATGCAGCAGGCAGGCGCCAAGCACCACGAGATCCCGGCCCGTGACCGCCATCCAGTTCCGGCGGTAGAGATCCGGCGTCATGTTTTTGATGCGCATCAAAAAACGGTTCTTCACCGAATGCATGTTGATCTCGGCGGGCAGCGCCCGCCTTTTGCCCGGAAGCACGTTGCGCACGTGGTAGCCGCAGGCTCGCGGAGTGTACAGGCAACGCCAGCCCATTAACTGGGCGCGCCAGGCGACGTCGGCATCTTCGCGATACACGAAGAAGTCCGAGTCGAAGAACTCGCCCTGGATCGAAATATCGTCGATCATCTTCCGGCGGTAGAGCGCCGCGGCGGCCGTCGCCCCGAAGACGTATTCAAAGTTCAGGTAGTGGCCTCTGTCGGGCTCCTGGCTGCCCCGGTCCAGGTGCCGCAGCATGGGAGTGAAATAGATGCCGGTCGAATCCACCAATTGCTCTTCGGGAAGATCGAAAGTGGCGCTAATGCTGAGCAACTTTCCGCAAACGGTGCCGGCTTTACGGTCCATGTTGCCGGCCGATACCAGCTCTTCGATGAAGTCCTTGAGCAACAGGACATCCGGATTCAGCGTCAGCACCCAGGTTCCGTGCGACGACGCAATAGCCTGGTTCTGCGCCGCTGCGAATCCGATGTTTTCCTGGTTATAGTGAATGCTGCATCTATCCGCGAATTGCTCGAGAATATCCCCGGTGCCATCCGTCGACGCATTGTCGACTACCACCACCTCAAGCTGCGGATATTCCTGCTCCAGAACCGATTCCAGGCAACGGCGGATGAACCGGCCACTGTTATACGTAACTATCGTAACTGATACTAAATCTTTTTGAATCATGCTTTTATAGTTATATATCCGTAACTGCAGTGTCCCTGATCTTCTGGGGCGACACCAAGCAAAGTCCAGCAAACCGCATGATCTTCAAATAAGTTCCAACCGACGACAGAGTCCGGCTTTCAATCATCCCCACAACCATTCGGGGGATAGAGGTGAGTGCTACGGCGGCGCAAATCAAACGAAATTCTTCCGATTGGAAGTGTTTCGCAGCATACCTTAAAAGGCTAACACACCAATAGGTTGCGCGTCGGTCACCGGAAATCTTACCCACCGAATGGCCCCCTTTATGCCGAGCTATCACCGTGGGTACATATTCTATTTGGTAGCCTGCATCCACTGCCCTCTGGCATAGGTCTACGTCTTCGAACCAGACTGGATAAAACTGTTCGTCAAAGCCGTCCAGCTCAGTCCAGACGTCGCGACGGAGCATCAGAAACGCCCCAGCGGGCTGTTCAACCGGGCCAGGTTGATCCAGGCCGCGATCCTGATAACGGTACTGACGGTTCACCTGATTCGACGGCCACAGCCGGTTGATCCCAAATAGCTCGCAGATGAGCGAAGCCGGCGTCGGGAAGCGGCGGAGCGTAAATCCCGCTTGGGTGCGGCCCGCCTTGTCCACCAAACGGCCCGCCGCCAAGCCATGAAGCTGGGCCGATTCCCTCAATTGGTCGACCGGCGTCAATAACGCCACGTCCGGATTCAGAAGCAGGATGAACTGGTATCCGCCCGCCTCGCGAACGCCCTGATTGACGGCCGCCCCGAAGCCTCGGTTTTCGGAATTCGCGATCACCGTGCCTCCCCGGCTCCGCACGCGTTCCACAGTATTGTCAGACGACGCGTTGTCCACGATAATCGGCGTTATCTCGGGAGCCATCTTAGACAACGCCTCGATGCAGGAAACGATCACATCCGCCGAGTTGTAAGTAACAATTACCGCCGCGACAGCCAGAAGTAAGCCCTCCAATAGCTGTCGAAGCCGGTTTCCCGAGCCAGCGCGAGGATGTTCGCCTCGCTCGATTCCAGAACCTCCGCCAGGACCTTTCTGGTGTATTCATTTGTACTTGGCCGCTTCAGCAGTCGGGCTTCCCGAATCCCAGCTAGCTTGCCGCGAATAAACGCCGCACCGCGCCCGTGCCGCAGGGCGACCAATCCCCAGAGCAACTGCCCGGCCACTATAGGCCACCACGGCTGACCCCGAAAATGCTTGGCTGACAATAAGACCTGATTCCGGGCGATTCTCCAGACTGTATCTTTATTCCACTCGCCCAGCGTAGCGCTGCCACGATGGTAGGCAATTGCGGATGGGGCGAACACTCCTCCCCGCCCCGCCACTGCGCAGCGCAATCCGAAATCGACATCCTCCATATAAGACCCAAACGTCTCGTCCAGCCCGTCGAGGTCGCAAAAGAGCTGTCGTCGGAAGATCGCAGCCGTCATCGGAGCGACACGGATAGATCGCGTCCGGTTCCAAACGGGACCGTCGGGCTTTCCAGAGCCGCACCGGCTGGCGCATCCTCCGCGCGAGATCTCGTCGAAGGTTCCATCGACAAGCTGGTGGTTGGCCGCCTGAAGAATCTTGCCGGTGGCGAACCAGACATTTTCCTCCACAGTGGCGTCCAGCAAATTTCTAAGCCAGTCGGGCTCCAGCGTCACGTCATTATTCAGGATCGCAACCCATTCGGTTTCGGCCGCTTCAATTCCGCGATTCACCGCCGCCGCAAAGCCTAGGTTGCAGCCCAGGCTGAGAACTTTTGCTCCAGCGCCCGCGGCCAGTTCCGCCGAATCGTCTTCGGAGCCGTTGTCAATCACAATGATCTCGTCGAACGGGCGCGTCTGCGCGGCCAGGTTTCGCAACAGAGTAGCCAGAAGATCGCGCCGGTTCCAGGTGGGAATCACTGCGGCCACTCTTGCCGCGGCGGCGGTCGGCATGCCTCACCAGAATAACTTGCGAATAACAGCGCCACCGGGCCCGTCGCCCGCCCGTAATCCGTCCTTAAGAGTCATTGGCAAGGCGCGGAACATATATGGGAGCGCGTTGGGCACGTTGGAAGAGTTCACCCTATGGGTGGCGGCCCGCAAACGGCGCATGGCGGACTTGTGCCCGTGGTTCTTGCGTCACCCTGAGCCCCTGGTGCGCGAGTGGATGCTTACGGACGGATTACGGCCCGCAAAGCCTCCAGCGCGCAAAGCCCCGCAGCCCGCAACCCTCCCCGGCGTATGATAAAGCCATGAAGCACATTCTGCTAACGGCCACGGCCCTGATGATGTCGATAGCCGCCTGCGCCGCCGGCTTGGGCGACATAAAGACGGTGTATCTGCTGCCGATGTCCAACAGCCTGGATCAATATCTGGCCCAGCAACTCACCGCCGGAGCCGTACTACAGGTCGTGACGGATCCCCAGTTGGCAGATGCCGTCTTTACAGATCATCTGGGCGACTCCTTTGAGCAGAGTCTGGCGGACCTCTACGGAACTAAGCCGAAAGCCGAGGACCAAGCCGCCGAAGAGGATCAGGGCGCGCTTTACGCGCGTTCGGGCATGCAGGGGACGCGCGGCCGTGGCAACTTCTTCCTGGTGAACCGCAGGACCCACGATGTCTTGTGGAGTGTCTACCAACTCCCCAAAGACAATCGACCCGAAGCTTTGCGCCGCGCGGCAGGCCGAATCAGCGACCGCTTGGCCAAGGCCAGCAAAGGCAAGTAACTCTAGCCGGCGTTTCTACGCAATACTTCGGTGCGATAGCCTTCCACCAGGCTCTCCGTCATCCCGCGAATGTCGCGTTTTTGCACGACTTCTTCCCGTGCCCTCGCCGCCATCTCCGCCGCCTTTTGCGGATCGCGCAACAAATCAATCACGCGCCGGGCGAATTCAGCGGGCTGATCGGCCAACGCGCAAATGTCGCCATCGCAATCCGCCAGGCCTTCGGCGCCGAGTCGCGTCGATACCACCGGAATGCCCGCCGCGAACGCCTCTAGCAACTTCACTCGCACTCCCGAGCCACTCAGGATCGGGCAGGCGAATAACGAATAGCGAGCCAGGGGATCGCGTACATCTTCCACGAAGCCGACCAACTCAACTGCTTCTCCTTCTCCGTGTCGGAAGGTGCTGCGCGGCGGCGGTTCGGAGCCCACCACCATCACTCGCGCGCGCGGTTCCTCGCTCAACACCAGCGGGAGCACCCGTTCGACGAACCAGGTGAGCGCCTCCACATTAGGAGCGTGGCGGAAGCTGCCCAGAAACAGGATCGTAAACGGCTCGCGGTCTTCGCTGCGGTACGTGTAGCGCGACGTGTCGATCCCAGCACGATATCCATCGTCGATTCGTCCCTTGAGTTCCGGCAAGAAGGAAAGCAGATAGTCCGCGTTGTCACGGCTACACACCTGTATGCGATCGAGTTCCGGCAGCATACGCAGCTCCCAGCGCAGCGCGCGGAAGTATTCCCACCGCGCCTGGA
>JBDTTL010000116.1:0-12623 GCA_039930665.1 Acidobacteriota bacterium | reverse complement strand
CCCAGGTCGGCCTCAGAAGCGCTGGAGGCTGCGAACAGACTGCGGCTCGCCGGCGCCCCTAGTAACAAGCACGCGAAAGTAGCAGTGACCAAACGCAAAGAGATGCCCCTTAGTCGGCGATGATGTGACACGTTTGACTCCATTATATCAGGATTCGTCCTTTGTCTATTCCCTTATTACAGCCTGGTTAATGATCTGGGCCACTGGCCAGAGCCCAATTGAAGACATCGGCCGAGGATCGGGAATGCCATAACCTGCTGTCAAACCGAAGGTTATGGCCATCGGACCGAACCGTGACCAACCCGTCCTGATCGGTGCGCAGGATAGCGGAGTGGCGCTGCGCAAGTCGTTCTAGAACAGCTGGATGTGGATGGCCGAACGAATTTTCGAAGCCTGCCGAGATCACAGCTATCGAAGGGGAGACCGCGTCCAGAAAATCGGCCGAAGTGGAGGTCTTCGAGCCATGGTGGCCCACTTTGAGGACATCGGCGTGCACGGGGCGGCCATCGGCAAGCAGGAGCCGTTCCATGGGGATCTCCAGGTCCCCGGTAAGCAGAAAGGAGTTCATGCCATATTGGATGCGCAAAGCCAGCGAATCGTTGTTGCCAGATTTAACCGGGGAATAGCCTGCGGGCGGGGACAGAACTTCCAGGCGAGCGCCTCCGTAATCCGCGGGCGATAGAGAGGCGTTGGGCGTCCGAACAGGAATCCCCAGCTCGGCCGCCTTCTTGAGCACGTCAGATGAAGGGTTCGCGCCCACCCATAGTTCGCGGGGCCGGAAATTCTCCAAAAGCGCGGGCAGCCCCCCGCTGTGATCCTGATGCGCGTGGGTGGCTACCAGAATATCGATGCGCCGGATGCCGCGGCTCCAAAGGTACGGTGAAACGATGTCTTCGCCGGTATCCAGGTTGGCGCGGCGCGGTGGTCTGGAGAGTGGCGTGCCTGCTCGCGGACCAAATTGCAGCACACCGCCACCGTCTATGACCATTATTTGGCCCTGTGGGAAGACCACCAGGAGGCTGTCCCCCTGTCCCACATCGATGGCCGTAAGCTCGAGCGAGTGGGTGGCCACCGGCGCGGTCCACGGTTGCCACAACATCACGGCAAACAACGCGGCAACCAGGAAACCTGCCGGAACCGCAGCGCGCTTGCGCCAGCGAGTGCTGCGCATCGCCGCCGCGAACATGACGAGTGAGGCCGCGAAACTGAGCGCTAACCACAGCGGCGGGCTGGCGACTCGCCACGCCGGTTCCAGACGTGCGTGCCAATCGGCCGTGCGCGCTGCAACTTTCAATAGCCAGCCCGCCAGCGCAGCGGGAGCGTGCCAGCCGCTGAAGATGGCCAGGAATCCAATGGGCACAGCGGCTTCGAGCAGCGGCACGATGATTACGTTTGCCGTGAGCCCTGTAAACGAGATCCGGTGGAAGTAGACCACCATGGGCAGAGCCAGACCGATCTGGATCGCCAGCGAGATCAAAGCCATTTCATATACGAATATTCCGCCGCGCATCAGAACAGCGACAACTTCCGAGCACCAACCTGCCGGCACGCGGCTCCAGGCCTCGAGAGTTTCCGCCGCCAGCCGGATCTCGATGCGGAACTGCGCTACCCGCGGCGCGACATATGCATCGACTTCGCGATTTTGGATATCGCGCAAACCGCGCGCGTAGGGGGCCGAAGTGGCGTCCGAGAGGGGCGCGGCCAGAGCACCCAGGGCCGCTACGCACAAAAACGACAACTGGAAACTGGCATCGCCCAAATCACCGGGGTCGCAGAGCAGGTAAATCACGGCCACTGCGGCCAGCAGATTGAGCACACGTCCACGACGAAAGAAGAAGCGAGCCACCAGGTACAGCGTGAAGCCGGCCGCCGCGCGCCCCACCGGAGGCGAAAAGCCGGAGACCATTGCATATAACCAAGCGGCCGCCGCCGTCAGCGTCAGCGCGGGAATTTCGCCCAGCGAGCAAATTCGCAGCAGGAACAACAGCACCCACGCAAGTACAGCCACGTGCGCGCCGGAAATGACCAACGCGTGGAAAGTGCCGGTGCGCCGGAAGTTCTCGGTCCAAATTTTTTGTAGCTGTGAGGATTCGCCTATCAGCATGGCTTCCATCATGCCCGAGGTATAAACGTTGTCGCCAAGATTGGGGGGATAGAGCCGCTCGATGCGGTCGAGAGCGGCGCCGCGTAAGGCGAAAATCCACGCCATCACACGCCATCCGCAGCTTCCCGGTAACAAGCGCGCGGTGGAGCCGCGAGTCATCGTCGCGGTCCAGAAAATCTGTTGCCGCGCGAGATAGCCGGCGTAATCGAACGATCCCGGGTTGTTGAAATTGCGTGGTGGACGAATGCGCGCCTCGATTTCGATGCGCTGGCCATATTCGAGACGCTGCGGCAGGCGGTCGTCGTCGAGTGGCAGACTCACGCGAGAGCGCGCGCTTGCGTAGAGTTCGAGCGTGAACTGCTGCCGTCCGGGCGAGAGCACCGACGGCTCTACCACACAACCCGCTAGTATTACGGTTTCGCGAGAACCCGCGTCAATCCGGGGCCGGGGTCCCGGACGATGCCAGGCGTCGGCAAAAGCTCCTGTGAAGACCAGCGCCAGCAACAGGCACCAGCGCCGCAGCCGCGGAGTTGAGAGCAACGCCAGCGTCAGGAATGCGGCTACCGGCCAAATTGCATTCGAAGGCGAGAAAGTGAGGGCGCGTCCCAGCAAGATGCCGGACACGATGGCGGCGACAGGCAGAATCAAAGGGTCGGTCACGGATCTGCCTGCCACACAAGCTAGTTCGCCCGCGGCGGAAAATTCTCCGCTGAAAAGCAGTGGCGAGGTACAACCCCACTCAAAGCCCCAGCGCATGCGCGGGCGGACGGGAACGGGGCGTACCTTTCACATCTGCTATTTCACGTCCCCCTTATTTCACGTCAAGGATCTGGAACAAATTGCTGTAATCGTCGGTCCAGGGGCGGAAGCCTTTTCGAGCAGGGGACTGATAGATCGTGGCGTCGTTGAAAAACTTCCCCCGATAGATTGAGAGGTCAGACGTCACCAGAACCCAGGTGGACGAAGAAAGATAGTTGGCTTGGTCGCCTTCATCTTCCACTACCCATGCCTCGCGGCCGACGGAGGCTGCTCCGCCCTCGCACACCGGCTTCAGATCCAGATAGCGGTTGGAAATATGCAGCGCCAGCACGCCCTCGGGTTTCAAATGGCGGAAGTAGAGTTGGATGGCCTCGCGTGTGAGCAGGTGCACAGGGATGGCATCGCTCGAAAATGCGTCCACCGCCAGAATGTCGTAGTTCTGCGGCCCTTCGTCCGCGAGCTGGCGCTCAAGCGTCAAGCGCGCGTCTCCCATAAGAATCGCCTTGTTGGCGGGCGAGTGCGGATAGAAAGTGAATAAGGTCTGCGCGATGCGCTCGACCAGCGGATTGATTTCGTAAATGCGGAAATAGTCGCCGGTGCGCCCATAGTTGGAGAGCACGCCCGCGCCGAGTCCAATAATGCCAGCGCGAATCGGACCTCTTGCTTGCAGAGCGCCCATGGCGCGGCCGACGCCCGAACGCTTGGCGTAGTACGACGTCGTTACATAGCGCAGCACGGGATCAAGCAACTGAGAACCGTGATCGATCGTGCCATGCAGCAGAGTGCGCTGAGCGTAGTCCTCGGTGGGCAGATCGTCGCGCACTTCGAGTGGGCCGTAGAAATTGCGCGCCTCCAGCACCAGGTTCTTGGAAAGCCTCATCTCGTTTGTGACGAGATACCACGATAAAACGCCGAGCCCCGCGACGCCGAGAACGCGCGCCGCCCACGGCGCCCCTCGTTCCGGCAACCACATCCATCCGGCTAATAAAGCCAGGAAGGCGCAGGACCAAAAGGCAGTTGCTGCGAAATGTCCGGTGAGGGCAGCCGGGTGGTGCTGGTGCATGTACCATGCGCCGCCGCTCAAGCAGGCCAGCGCCACAACACCCCCCACCCAAGGGAGGGGCGAGACTACCTGCCATACTGCGATCATCGCCAGGAGCCCGCAGACCACCAAGCCGAGGGGAAGTTCCCAATAGCCGGAGAAAACGCGCGGGGCAATCAGTGCGACGAAAATACCGCCCAAGGCTCCGCCCAGCGAGACCATCAAGTAGAACAGCGTTAAATGCGAGGGCGCCGGACGGCGGCGGGCCAATTCGCCATGACAGAACATGCAGCAGATGAAGAGCCCGACGGCGAATCCCGGTATGGCGAACTTTATATTGAAATTGCCTTCCTCCGCATAGATCATGTACGCCATACCCGCCAAGGCAGGAGCCAGCAGCGGAATGAATATCCAGCGGCGATAGATGCGGTCGCTTTCAAACGCGAAAATGAAGGTGAGCAGATAAAGCGCCAGCGGCAACACCCACAACAGCGGTATGGGCGCGACGTTCTGGCTCATGTGATTGGTCACCGAAACCAGCAGCACCGAGGCGCAGGTGGCCAGTAAGACCCAGAAGAGGAGCTGCCAGGCGCTGGGGAGTTCGCTCGCCTCGCTGCCCGGGGCGTTCGAATCGGCAGGCGCTGCTTCGGCCCGGCTGGCCCAAGCCATGAAGGCGCACAGCAGCGCAAACGCCACGTAGCCGCCGCTCCAGGAGTACGCTTGCTGGCGCGTGGCCAACTGCGGCTCGACCAGAAACGGAAAGGTCACCAGCGCTAGCATCGAGCCGAAGTTCGACAAGGCAAACAGCCGGTAGGGGACCTGCGAGCCGGTGCGGCGCACGAACCATGCCTGCAAGAGTGGGCTGGTGGAAGACAACAGGAAATAGGGTAGTCCGATGGTCGCGGTCAGCAGCAGCAGAATACGGGCCGTGGGGTCGCCCGCTTGCGTAGGGCGCCATATGGGATTCGGTAGAATCGGCAGCAAGGCACAGCTCACCAGCAGCAGCGCCACATGCACCAGCATCTGCATGCGCGGTTTCAGGAAGCGAATGGAAACGTGCGCGTACGCGTACCCGGCCAACAGCAGCAGTTGGAAGAAGAGCATGCTGGCGCTCCACACCGCCGCGGAGCCGCCGAACCACGGCAGAATCATCTTGGCGATCAGCGGCTGTACCTGGAACAGCAGGAAGGCGCTCAGAAAAATGGTAACGGCGTAGAGAGTCATTTATTTTACGGCCACTATTTGATGATGGTAATGATATTACTGAAATCGTCAGTCCAGGCGCGGAACCCGGACTGGGGCAGGAGAGGCGTGATCACGCTCTCTTCATCTCCTGCAAAATACCTGGTAGCGAAGAATTTCTCATCGGGAGAAAGAACCGCCCAGGTGGTGCCCGTGTAATACGGCTGATACAGGCCCGCGTCGTCTATCACGCGGCCGTGCCAGCGGATTTCGTTCATGCCCTCTGCCACCACAGGCTTGAGATCCAGATAGCGGTTGGAGATGTGCACGGCCAGTACGCCGTCGGGCTTCAGGTGCTTCAAGTACACGTGAAAAGCCTCGCGCGTAAGCAAGTGCATGGGCACCGCATCGCTTGAAAACGCGTCCACCGCCAGAAAGTCGAGGTTCTCGCTGGGCATTTGTTCCAGAACCAACCTGGCGTCGCCCATGAATATCTGCACTTCGGCGGGGCAGCCCTTCAGGAATCCGAATTGATGCGAGGCAACGTCCGGCACCAGCGAATTGATCTCGTAATAGTGCAGCGTATCGCCGGCCTGTGCGAGAGTGGCGGTGACGCCGGCGCCGAGCCCGAGTACCCCCAGATGCAGCTTGCCACGCTGGTTCCGCAGTTGACGGATGGCGCGATTGACGCCGCTGGTATAACCGAAATAAGAAGTCGTGATGCGGCCCTTAGTATCTTCCTTCAACTGTGTGCCGTGATCGATGGTGCCGTGCACCAGCACGCGCTCGGCGGGGACGTATTCGGTGCCGGCGTCGTCGCGCACATGCATTACGCCGTAGAAATTGCGCACGGAGCGGACATAACGGCGGTCCTTCTTCACGGCCGTGAATCCCAGAAATCCGGCGAAGGCGACGGTGGCGAAAGCGAGGCCGGATCGAATCCAAAGAGCTCGCGGGCCGTCCATCGGACGGTTCCACGATACACAAGTCACCAGCGCCGCACAGCCGATCATGGCCACCGGCAGTTCCAGATAGTCGTGGAACAGACGCGGGGAAATGAAGGCAACGAAGAACCCGCCGAGCGCCCCGCCCACCGAGACCATCAGGTAAAACTGCGTAAGATACCGCGGATCCGGGCGCCTTCGCGACAATTCGCCGTGACACACCATGCAGCAGACGAACAGTGCGCCGCACAACGCGGGGATCAATCGTTGAATCGGGTAATTGTTCTCATAAAGCGACATGCCCCAGGTGAATACGCTTAGCGCGACAGCCAGCAAAGGCAGAAACAGCCAGCGAGGATACAGGCGGTCACTTTCAAAACACAGAATGAAGCTGAGCAAATACAAGCTGAGAGGCACGACCCACAGCAAAGGAATCGGAGCGACGTTCTGCGTGAGGTGGCTGGTCACTGCCAGCAACAGGATGGAAGCACAAGCGGCCAAGCCGATCCACAGCAAGTTGTCGGCGATGCTGGGGGCGGATTCACTGGCGGTGGGGTAGTGGACAGGATCGATGCCGTCCTTACTTCGCCAAGCGGCAACCACGCAAACTGCAGCGAAAACCGCGAAGCCCCACGACCACGCGACCGCCTGGTTATGCAATGGCATGCGCGGCTCCACCAGCGTCGGGTAGCTGAGTAGAGCCAGCATCGAGCCGAAGTTAGACAGCGCGAACAAGCGGTACGGGATGGCGCCCTGACGCGCACGCACGAACCAGGCCTGCAATAAGGGACTGGTAGCCGCAAGCAGCGTGTAAGGTAATCCCACGGTAGCGAACAATAGAAGCAGGATACGCGGCGTGGGGTCGGCCGAACCGATCGCCTTGAATACTGGCGAAGGAATAATCGGCAGCGTCGCAAGACTGATCGCCAGGAGTCCGGTGTGCGTCCAGAACTGCTGCTTCGGTCTCAAAAAATGGATGACGAGATAGGCGTAAAAATAACCAGCCAGAAGCATCAACTGGAAGAACAGAAGCGCCGCGCTCCACACTGCAGCGGAGCCGCCGAACCACGGCAGGATGAATTTGGCGACGAGAGGCTGGACCTGGAAGAGGAGGAATGCACTCAGGAAAATAGTAACGGCGTAGACCAGCATTCGACGGCCTAGGATAGCGTAAAAATCGGCGCTGCCGAATGAAAAGAACTTAAGGGAAGGGAGAAAACCGTTCCCCCCGATGCACCAGGATCATGTTGCGGAGTTCCTGGGCGATGGGGTGCTCCTGATAAGGCCACATGAGGCGAAACCTCGGCATGAATACGACGGAGGTGCCAAAGCCGATGTCGCGGTTGAAGGTGATGGTGACTTGACGGGTCTTTTCCCAACGGTTCCCCTTGACTTGGCTGACGTCTCGCCAGGGAACGCGGACTTCGCGAACATAGTTCGATATCACCAAGCCATCGGAATCGATAGCTACCTTCTTGAGGCGGATCTGAAACCAGTAGACGCTCACGACAAGGATTACGCCGATCGGAATAAAGAACGGTGTCAAGAAGCCGATGCCTGTGCGAGAAAACGCGTAAGCCACCAACGCAGCGATAACAAAGGGAAGAATGAACTTGCTAATGAACGTTTGCGCGGATGAAATGACGCGCGGCACCTACAGCTTCTCTTTGAACATACGGTTTACTACCGCCGGGTCGGCCTGGCCGCGGCTGGCCTTCATCACCTGGCCCACTAAGAAGCCGATCACCTGTTGTTTGCCGCCCTTATATTGCTCGACTTGTTTGGGATTCGCGGCGATCACTTCGTCGATTATTTTGCCGAGCGCGCCTTCGTCACTGATGGATTCCAGGCCTTCGCGCTTCATGATGACGTCGGGCGCTTCCTTCGCAGCCGCCATCTTTGGAAAAATGTCTTTGGCGAGCTTGCCGTTGATCTTGCCCTGGGCGATCAGCCCGATCAGTTGGCCCAAATGATCGGCCGAGATCGGCGAGCCCTCGATTTCCCTGCCTTCTTGTTTGAGCAGCGCCGAAAGATCGCCCATCACCCAGTTGGCGGCGGCGCGGGCATCGCCGCTAGCGGCCACCACTTTCTCGAAATACTCGCTCATGGCGCGGGCCGAAGTGAGCACTTCGGCGTCGTACTCACGCAGACCGTAATCTTCGATGAAGCGCTTACGGCGTGACGCGGGCAGCTCCGGCATCTGCTCCCGCACGCGCTCTTTCCAAGCGTCGCTGATGCGCAGAGGCACCAAGTCCGGCTCTGGAAAATAACGATAGTCGTGCGCGTGCTCCTTGCTGCGCATGCTGACGGTTTCGTCGGTGTCGGGATTATACAGGCGCGTTTCCTGCACCACGCGGCCGCCGCTCTCGATCAGCGCTACCTGGCGGGCGATTTCGTGGTCCAGTGCAAGCCTCAAAAACTTGAAGGAATTCAGATTCTTGACTTCGGCCTTTGTCCCGAGCTTCTCGACGCCGCGCAGACGCACACTTACGTTGGCGTCGCAGCGCAAATGGCCCTTCTCCATGTCGCAGGTGGAGACATTCAGGTACTGCATCACCTGCTTGATCTCGGTGAGGTAGGCGTGGGCTTCCGCGGAGGAACGCATGTCGGGCTCGCTGACGATTTCGATCAGCGGCGTGCCACTGCGGTTCAGATCGACATAGGTGTAGCGGTCGGAATCCTTGAAACCGTCGTGAATGCTCTTGCCGGCATCGTCCTCCATGTGGACGCGCGTGACGCCAATCCGCTTGACGACCCCGCCTGCGTCGTCGGCGATCACATCCACGAAGCCATGCTCGGCAAGCGGCTGGTCGTATTGCGAGATCTGGTAACCCTTGGGCAGATCCGGATAGAAATAATTTTTGCGGGCGAAAATCGACCTGGGACTGATAGTGCAGCAGAGCGCCAGCGAGGCTTCGATGGCGAGTTCGACGGCGTGACGATTGAGCACCGGCAGCGCGCCCGGCAAACCGAGACACACCGGGCAGACGTGGGTGTTCGGCGCAGCTCCGAAACCGGTAGCGCATCCGCAGAAAATCTTAGTACGTGTGGCCAGCTGAACGTGGACTTCCAGACCAATGACTGCTTCGTACTTGGCAATCGCCTCAGGCGTGGCCAGCGTTTCCAAGCTGGAGGGCATACCGAAATTATAAAGGCAGACCGGTTTTCCGTGCGCGAAACTGGTTGACGCTCAGATTTAACTAGGGCCAACGCCCTAAGAAACCTAGGTTTATGACTTAAGTGATAGACTCCAATAAGTCCTCGACCGATCTTATTTCTGAGGACGGGAAGCGTTCCAAGATGAATCGGACGACTCGAAAACTGTATCGGGCAGCACTGGCAATGTTTTGCCTGTTCGGTTTGCTCTTGGCTTCGCCGGCTAAGGTATTTGGATATGTGGATCCAGGAAGTGGATCCTTTATCTATCAGGCCATATACGCGGCATGTATCGGCGGGTTATTCTACCTGCGCAAATTTCTAAGTCGATTTTTTAATAAACGGGACAAATAACGGATTTACTCAAAGGCATGATCGGCACATGCGATACCGCCGGAGCTGGAGTTGTGTCCCGTTCTTTCCGTGACCCTGCGGGAGCGGTAGTGCGCTCGGCTGGCCGCATCCTTCGTGCCGTCGAACCAGGCAGCGTGGTGGAACTCGAGGCATTTCTTGCCACTCAGGCAGCTCGCGGCGCGATTCAGGCCGGCAAACTAGTGACTTCCGTGAGGGTTTCGCCCGAGGATGCTGCCGAGCTAAATCTCGGATCCCAGGCGACGATCTATGAGCATGAGCGGATTCCCTTCCCCAGTTACGCGCATGAGTGGCCTTCGGAAATGCTGGCAGCCGCCGGAACGCTGACCCTGGAACTGTTTCGTGGCGCGTTGCGGGAAGGCTTCGGGCTAAAGGACGCTACGCCCTATAACGTTCTATTTCGCGGATCGCAGCCGGTCTTCGTGGACGTGCTTTCTTTCGAACAGCGCCAGCCCCGCGATGCAACCTGGAGAGCCTACGCGCAGTTCGTGCGCACTTTTCTGCTGCCGCTCGCGGCCCATCGTCATTTTGGACTAGCCCCCGCAGATATTTTCGCGAGCAAGCGCGACGGCCTGGAGCCCGCTGAGCTCTACCAGTGGGCGGGGTTTTTGAAATGGCTCACCCCGCCGCTGCTAAGTCTGGCTACGCTGCCGAGGTGGTTGGGCCGGAAAGCCTCCGCGGAGAGCTATCATCCCAAGCCAGCCGCTTCGCCCGAGCAAGCGCAATTCATCCTGGATCACCTGCTGCGCAGTTGCGAGAAGCAACTGAAAAGTATTGCTCCGCGGCCGAATAGAGACTCCGTCTGGACTGGCTATCTGGACCATAAGTCACTTTACTCAGCGTCGCAACTGGAGGTAAAAGAACGGTTCGTTCGCGAAGCTCTGGACTTAGCCGGACCGCGCACCGTGCTGGACGTGGGAGCCAACGAGGGAAGGTTCAGCTTGCTGGCTGCGGAACGGGGCGCGTCCACGGTAGCTGTGGATAGCGACCCTGCAGTCGTTGGAACGATCTGGCGCCAAGCGCAAGCGCAGAATCTGGACGTGCTGCCGCTAGTGGTGGACCTGACGCGCCCAACTCCGGCGATAGGCTGGCGAAACCAGGAATGTGACTCTTTTTTGCAGCGGGCGCGGGGCCATTTCGATATGGTCATGATGCTGGCAGTGCTGCACCATATGCTGGTTACCGAAAGAGTGCCGCTGGAAGAAATTCTGAGTCTTGCAGCGGAGCTGACGCGGGATTATGTTCTGATCGAATTCGTTACGCCTGAGGATCCGATGTTCCATCGGATCGTGCGCGGGAGGGAAGCTCTCTACAGTCATTTAACATTCGAGCGGTTCGAGACGGCCGCCTCAGCCCACTTCGAGTTGGTGAAGTCTCACCGAATTCAAGGATTACATAGATGTCTTTATCTGTTTCGACTGCGGCGCTCGATCGGTTAAAGGACGCCCTGTTCTGCCTGTCGTTGGGCAGCTTGTGCTTCATCCGGCGCTGGTTTGACCTGGATGTTCTCCGCTTCCCGTCGCTTGATTTTTACCGCTCGGCGCCCCGCGATTCAGGACTAATGGTCGCTGCACTCACCAGCTCTTCAATTCTCGCGCTGGCGTTTTGGCTGGTAGCGCAATTGGTTCGGCGCCTAGACAATCCGCGTCTCACTGCCATCGCACGCTGCGCCAACCTGCTCGCGATTATTTATGCGATCGAATCAATGAGGCGTTACTGGATCTCCGAGATAGGCATGATGAGCTTTACCAGCAATAGCATATTAATGGGAATCGAAATCATCTTGGCAGTGGGCGCCGGCATGGCCCTTATGGGAAATCCGCGGATTCTCCACGTCGCCAGAACCGTGGGTGCCGTCGTTGGCCTGCTGATCCCAGCCTCTACGGTCGAACTCGCTTGGGGCCCACAAACCGCGGTCTCGGCATTTCTTCCGAAGGCCGAATTGCCGCCGTTACCCAAGCGTCCGGCAGTGGGAAAGACTCCCGCGACTCGTGTGGTTTGGCTTCTGTTTGACGAATTCGACCAGCACCTCGCTTTCGACGAGCGTCCGGCGGGACTGGAACTTCCCGAATTGGATCGCCTGCGCTCCGAATCGTTGATTGCGAACCGCGTCCTGCAAACCGGAAATTCAACCGTGGTTGCGATTCCATCCCTGCTATCGGGACAGGCATTCGAGAGCACGAGTCCGGTGGATGCCCGCACCTTGTTGGTTCAACCCGCCGGATCAAAGACTAAGTTACCGTGGCGCGATCTGCCAAATATATTTCAGCAGGCGCGGCGCTTGGGCGCGAACACTTCGCTCACCGGCTGGCAGCTCCCTTACTGCCGCGTCATCGGCAATTCCCTGGTGCATTGTTTCGATCAGCCCGGCGGTCACCCCGCAAATGCGCTCCTGCGGGAAATACAAGCTTCCGAAAGCGGTGTCTGGGATAACGTCGGATTTCTCTTCTACATGCAGACGCAAAATCTGCTGGACATGTTCCGCCCCCCGGCGGACGCCGTATCTCCCGATATCCGCGATGCTTTCGTCCAGCGCCGGCAGCTCCAGCAATATTTCGCGATACGAGACCACGCCTATCGGGAAATTGCCGATCCGCAAATGGGGTTGGTATTTGTGCACTTCCCGACCCCGCACATGTTTGCGATTTACGACCGGCATCGTGCAGATTTCGTTCTGAGCGCCGACACCAGTTACCTGGATAATCTGGCGCTAGTCGACCGCACCGTCGGCGAAGTCCGCCGCAGCCTGGAAACGGCGGGACTGTGGGAGTCGACCACGCTGATGATTACTTCCGATCACGCGGTGCGTCCTACGATGTGGCATAACCGCTATAACTGGAGCCCGGCATTCGAGTCGCTGATAGGTCCGGGAGCGTCCCGTACAGTCCCGTTTATCCTTAAGTTGGCCGGACACCATGAGGGGACAGTATACGAGCCCTCGCTCTCCAACCTGACCGCAACGCAGTTGGGAATCGCCGCCCTGAGCGGAAATGTCACGACGCCCCAGCAGGCGGTTGCCTGGCTGAAGAAGCAAACGCCACACCCGCTGGTTTCAGAGCGCTAG
>JBDTTL010000115.1:0-12705 GCA_039930665.1 Acidobacteriota bacterium | reverse complement strand
ATCTTAGACGAAACCCGCCTTAATTATGTTTCGTTCTTCCGGGACGGGAGACTAGCGGGGCAGATCGTTGGGCGTAGGTCCAACACGAAGTCCCTGCGCGGTTACTGGCTCGGCATGGCAACTGTATGCGCGGTGGGTGCAGAAGTTTAGGGCTGGCGTACCGTCTCAAGGGAGCGCTCGATTGCAATGCGCACAAGTTGGCTGCGCGTCCGGACACCCATCTTATCGAAGAGATACTGCAGCGTAGCCTTGACAGAGCTTTGTGAAACGCCGAGCTTGTGAGCCATCTCTTTGTTAGTGCGGCCCTCGAAAACGCATCGTAGAACCTTCTGTTCACGCGGCGTAAGATGTCCACTCGCGGTGTGGCCAGCGGATTTTGCGACGGCACTTACTCCCGGAGGAACCGTTCTAGGATCCATCCAAACGCCACCCTCTGCCACCGCTCGAATCGCTTCGAGGAGTGAAGTCGGCGAGTTGTGTTTGAGAAAAATGCCGGATATTCCGAGTTTCCGCGCAACGGAAACATCCAACGGGCTCATACCCGCGGTGACCATTAGAATCTTTCCGTCGTATCCAGCGTTGGTGGCGGAGACGATGAAACGTGTGCCGGTATCGTCCTCCAGGTCGAAATCGAGAAGTACAATATCGACGGCGGAACGGCGGAGAACCTCTACTGCTTCAGCCGCTGTGCCGCATTCCGCTACGGTATGAAAATCAGGCTCCGATACCAGGAGGCGCCGGAGGCCCTCACGGAACAAAATGTGATCATCCAGCAGCAAGAGTCGTATGCGCTGCATTTTCGACCACCAACGAACTTTGCTCCACCGGAGCCGCCACGGATGCCAACTCCAGGACGAAGGAACATCCCGGATGTTGCGGATCGTGCCGCAGGTCTCCCCGAAACGAGCGCATAAAGGCACGTGACAAATAGAGCCCGAGACCGGTTGCTTCCGCGCCTTTCTGTAAAGGCTGAAATATCTTATGGCCAGGTGGAATGCCAGGCCCGCTGTCTGTGAAGCGAATGGAGACTCCGCCGGGACAGGGGGAAGCGGAAACGGAAATCATCTTTTGTGCGGCGCTCTCGAGAGCCCGCTGACTATTTTTCGTGAGATTCAGCAGAACCTGCATGAGACTATGGCGTTCCGCTTGTACGGGGGGCAGGTCGTCCGGAACGTCCCACCTAAGCTCGATCTCCGATTCTTCGCAATAGGGACCCAGCACAATTCGCAGATCGGTCATAACCTCGTTGAGGTCCGCGCTGCTCGGCTCGGAAGAGCCGACGTTTTGCTTGAGCTCCAGCGATGCGATCTTGCTTAACGTCTCCACCAAGGCACCTAACGCCTCGAAATCCTGATTGCCCTGCAGCGAGCCGTTGCGAGCCAGGTTCTCATGCATCATTCCGATTGCCCCGCACACGTTTCTGACTTCGTGGGAAACCGCGGCGACAAGAATGCGCGATCCCGCTAAAAGTTGTTGCAGGCTAGTCTCCTCCCTTTCGCGCAGGTGTTCGGAAGCGTCTACTACCAGAGCGGCTAAGCGGGGTCCAGCCGGTGTGTTGTAGGTGGAAAAGAAGACATCCGCCAGGAAGACGTCGCCATTCTCCCGTTGGCCGCGCGTCTGCATTTCGGTGCGGAAGATCTTGGACGTCTCGTCAATGGACGGTATCGATCCCAAGGCCGGGATATAGCGCGTGATCCTCTTGCCTTGAAGCACTCCCTTTGCGACACTGAGCAAGCGGTGGGCAGCCGGGTTGGCGAGGAGAATCTCTCCCTGCGCAGTCATGGTGAACACCGCCGCCGGACTGCTCTCGATCAGGAACTCCAACTGCTCCTCGACGGCGCGCCGGGCAGCCAGGCTTTCCCGCTCTCTGCGATAGCTCTTGGTGACGGTCAGAGACAACAATCCAGTAGTGGCGAGGGTCAGGAAGATCAGGATGTCGCGCGCGGCCTCCATATCCCATGGAAATGGATCCAGGCGGTCGGACAGCAGCGTGCAAAATAGAGCCGCAAGTATCAGTTGCCACCAGCCGAGCACCGTTCCGAGCAAGACCATAGGAAAGATGTACAGGAAACCGAGCGTGGCGTTAATTTCGACCCGCGCATCGATCACGGCGATCAGCGCAATGAGAATCGCCCCGTAGGCGAAGACAATATGCGGTTTCGACTGCAAGAGACGGCGGGTCATGCTGTTAGCTTCACCTGATTCTACAGCGAAAGCAGCGACTGGCGGCGGAGAGATTACGTGGAGAGGTCGCTGGCGGGTGCGGGTCCAATGGCGCGGAGATGTGCGGACTTCCTACTTGAAGTCGACGGCAATCTGGACCACCACTTCGATCGGCTCACCGTTCAGCAGGGTGGGGCGGTAGATCCATTGCTTGACGGCGGTGCTGGCGGAATCGATAAGCGCCGGCGGACCGGATAGCAACTTCAGGCCTTGGATCCGACCATCTTTTCCGACAGTGGCGGTGAAGTGCACGGCGCCGTGAATACCGGCCGCTTTCGCATAATGCGGGTAAATAGGGGACACGTTTTTGATCAAGCCACCCCCTTGCAGACTACTGGTGCGCTGCTTGGTTTGGGTTGGAGCTGCAACTACGGCCGGCGGCGCGAGGGTCGGCATCGAAACCGGCAATGGCAGTGGCGACGTGGATGCCGGCGTGTCGGGCAGCGGCGGAGGCGCGTCGAGAATATCCCGCCGGCGGATGGGCTGAGGAACCGGAAGGACGAAGGCTCGGGCTGGCGGTTGGCTTGATGGAGAAGGCGCGGCTGGCGCCGCGAGATTCGGAACGGCTTGTGGCAGGGGAGAAGCAATTGGCTGCGGGACTGCGGTGCTCTGCTGGGGCGGGGTCTGCGGCGGAATCTGGGGCGACGCCGACGTCCGCTGTGGGGAGGTCGCCGGGAGCGCGAGCACCATCACGGACTCCTTGACGCTTGTGCCGGAACGATCGGCGACTTCCAATGAAAACTGGACGCGGTCCGCTGCCGACTGGTAGGCCACGTGGCCAGTCTTTAACTGATCGGCGTCCAGTGGCAGGATTCGGGGCTGCCGATCGCGCTCGGTGATCACCAGGCGTCCGTCACGCGCCTGGGCGATCACGGTGCTTTGTGGATTCCAGCGAACATTGATCAAGCCCGTGGCAAGCGGTTCGCCTAACAATTCCAGAGCGAAGTTGTTTTTGGGAGCGGTTGCGGCTTGGGTCAAGGGCGGTGCGGGGGCTTTCGGGGCGCGGGTGCGGCTCCAGAATATAGAGGCTCCAACGATTGCGAGCACACCGCCGAGGGCCAAGCCAATCGCTAAGCGATTTTGCAAGAAGTTTTGCCTGGGGCCAGCGACGGCGGCTGTCGCCGAGGGGGCGTCAACGGGTGGTTTCGATGACGGGATCAGCGGGCGGGGCACGGGCAGAGTGGCCGTGGGAGTTACCGATTTGGGCAGGGGGGTGGCCTGCAAAGCCGGCACGGGGATGGTTTCCAAATTTTCAGCGGGAGCGAGATCCATCGGGGGCGCTGTCGAAGACGCTCCGGATTTCAACATTGCCGAACGATTTTCTTTGACTGCGGCGAACAGCGCAAGCCGGGATTCCCTCGAGGGGGCGGGCGATGAAGCGGGCGATGAAGTGGGCGATGGTGCCGACGATGGAGCGGGCGGTGGAGCGAGCGTGCCAACGGCGGGATTGGGTTTGCCAACAGGGACTTCGGGGGGTGTGGCGGCCTTGGCGACGGGCGCTTCGATCGCAGGCGCCAGCGGCTCCGCGATTTTCGGCGGCTCGGCGGGAGCGGAGGTAGCGCGCAGAAGGGCGGCTAAGTTTTCTTCGCTGATCGCGACGAGCGGTGGTTGCTGGTCCACGGTCTGGGCCGATTCCATCGTGGAATCATCCGTTTTTAGCTCGGTACTTTTCATGGCAATCCCTCGCGAACCCTCTCGCCACGTCGGCTACGCATGCGCCTGCGCTGCTGTGCGGACCTTATGTGGCCGCATAGAGGTTGATCGGTATTAGAGACCTAATACTTTAGGCCTTTACGAGAGCTTCACCTTAGTCGGATGCCCTACTGGAACGACTGGCGGGAGCGGGGTCTCGGGGGGAGTATCAATGCTTCGCCCAGGACCATCCTGTGATTCGCCAGGCAGTTGGACTCTTTTGCAGGGTGATCGTGATGGTGGAGCCGAGTTCGCTGACGGACTTGCCTTTCTGCTTGAAGGTGTAGTTCGCAGGGATGACCACATAGGCACGGTCGGCGGTGATATCCACGTGGGAGGGAGCGCTGAGCGTGACGGATCCATCGGTGATGCCGTTCTTCTTGGCATCGGCGTCGAAGTCGCTAGCCCACTTCGCGCAGCCGCCGGGACCGTGCCACTCGTAGGGCGGAAATTCGTCAATGATGGACGTTTGATTGGCGCAAGCGGCCGAGAACATCTTGGTGTCGCCCTTGTTGAAGCCGTCTACAAACTGATGCACGGTTGCGAGTACGGCGGTCTCCGCGGCTTTGGGAGTCTGTGCACTCGAGAACGTTGCGAATGCGGTCAGAGAAAGTGCCAGGAGGATTCTACACATGCGCTGAGTATAGCCTGAACATCCCGGTTGATTGATTCCTTGAATTTATTGAAACGACTGCAGGGAGCGGGCGTAGTGCATGAGGTCGATGGCGGGAGCGGGGCCCATGGCGCGGAGGCGTTCGAGCAGGCGGAGTACGAAGAAAATGAGGGACTCGTCGTGCGTCGAGATGCGGAGGGCGTGAGTTTGTTCGAAGGCGCCGCGTTCCAGGCAGCAGCCGAGGTCGAGAGGGGTGGTGAGAAGGGAGCGGTGAAGGTTGGAGGCGAAGGTCAGCGGGGACCAGACGGAGCCGGCGGCGAGGAGTCCGGCGAGGATGGGCTGAGGGTGGAGAGTGGTGCGGTGGAGGTCGCGGACGGAGGCGGCTTTTTCGGCGGCATCGCGGAGCCATTGGCGGGAGAAGGTGGGCTTAACTTCGAAGACGGCGTAGACGCTTTCAGCGGGGACGTGAACTCCAGAAGCGTGGGGGAAGAGGATGGGCGAGTGGAACTGGTCGAAGATGGCGATGTCGATCTGGCGGGAGCGGCGGCCGTTGCAATCGATGACAAAGGCCGGGGCGGCGCGGTAGGCCTTAGGGAGATAGCGATCGAACATTTCGAGCCAGTGATGTTCGGTGGCGGCTCCGGCAGTGGAGGCGTGTTCGAAGGCGCGTCCGACGGCGAGTTGGGCGAGCATTTCACGCTGGACGCCGAGGAAGATGGTGGGAAGATCGAGATGGCCGGAGTCGGGTGCGCGTGGCATGTAGAGCGTTGACCAGGATACGGGAGGAGAGCGGGGCGAGGGGGCGAGGTGCAGCAGTAACTCGCGTAACCACGAGAGTTGGGGCGTGCATTAGAGTGGTGACGGGCTGGATCGCACCGCTTCTAATACGCGGGACTATCAAGTTCGCTGCGCCGCCAAGCGCAAAGATTGGCGCGTTGAGATTACTTGGCCGGCGCTAATCCTTCGGTCAGTTCGATGCGGGTACCCCAGGGGTCGGTCAGGAAAGCGGTTTTGAGGTGCGGGGCGTTGGCGCTCTCGCGCACGGGTCCTTCGAATTCGACACCTTCGGCTTGGAGCTTTTTGCAGAAGGCGTCGAGGCCTTTCACTTCAAATCCGATGTGATCGATCAAGTGCCCTTTGGTGGGACCACGCTTGACGCCGGTGGCCGTGGCGGGGATGGCGGCGATCGAGAGGTTGGCTCTGCCCGGCAGAAGATCGGTGGCCATGAAGTTTCCGGGGCGGGAGACGCTTTCGCGCGTGCTGGGTTCGAGGCCGAACATCTTGGCATACCAGGCTTGAAGGGGTTTCACATCCTGCGGTGACAGGTAGTAGTGAATGTGGTCCATCATGACCGGCGTGGGGAGATCCGGGTCGCCGAATACTTCGATGTGGGTGCCTTCGGGTCCAGTCACATAAGCTTGATTGTGATCGCGCGAGAGAGCGGATTGCGTCACTTTGAGGCCGGCGGCCTTCCACTTTTCGACGAGCGGGGGCAGGTCCTTGATGATGAAGCCGAAGTGATCGACTACCGCGGTTTCATTGGGCCCGGTGGAGTCGCCTTGGCGGAGGAGGATGTAGACGCCCGGGAATTGTACCTCGGTAAGCTTGCCGTTCATGAGCGCGGTGCCGCCGAGCATGTCGACCAAAAAACGAGTCTGCGCGTCGACGTCTTTGACGATCAGGTGGATGTGGCCGAGTGTGACTCCGGCGGCGTTGGGAGGCATGAGCTGCGCGGGCAGCGACGCGGCGGTGAGCAGGGATATTAGGGAGAGCGCGGCGATTCTCATCGTCAATCAACATAGCAGATATTGGTGGTAGTGTCCTTGGGACAGGACGGTGAGGGCAAGGCGGGGAAGAGGGGCACCCGCGTAGAGGAGAGGACCTTTGCTATTCCTTCTTCCTTCCAGCGCTCGCGGAGAACGCATAACGAACGGACTCCTCGATGGCCTGTCGAATATCGCGCGGGTCTACTCCCATGGGCCCGAGTATCTTCCATGCGTTGGCTATGCGATCTATCATGAGTCCGTAGCCGCCAGACCATAAGTTTGCGTACTCCGGACTAGCATTGGCGACAAGGGCAGCCACGGTTTCCGGGCTCACGTGGAGCTTCTTTAGAATATGCGCAGCCTCGGCGATGCGTTCGCCGTTCGGATCGACGGTTTCCGCAGGTGGTGCGGTGCTGCACGGAAAAGAGAACGTTCCAACTGTGAGCCGATCGTCTTCGACGGAGAGTTCTAATGGGGCTCCAAGTACCGGTCTTTCCGAAAGAGCTCTTGCAAAGCGGGAACGGAAATGCAAAGGTCCGAGCCATGATCCTGCGGCCGGAATCCTTTGCTCAGTGTCTCCTAAACGTATTGAGAGCATGTCACCGTCGAAGTCGATCTCAGCCCATTCTTCCTTTCGATCAAGTCGCGCTAGAAGCTTCACCGCCTTCGCGAATTGACGCGGTTCGACTTCCAGCCGACATGCGTGCAGTTCGTGCCCGGTAAGTGCCATCCCATTTGCATTGTACTTCACTGGTTATCCGGCGAAGACGGAAATATGAACGTACCGTGATACTGTGGTAGCCAATACCCGTTCATGAGTCTTAGCCCCAACGAAATCAGGGTCCGCGCCGCACGTTTCGCATCCGAGTGGAAGGATGCACACTACGAGAAGGGCGAAACGCACACTTTCTACAACGAGTTTTTTGAGATCTTCGGCGTTAACCGACGAAGGGTCGCAAGCTACGAAGAGCCCGTGAAGTTGTTGGGTAATGACCGGGGCTTTATCGATCTTTTTTGGAAAAGCAAGCTCATTGTTGAGCAGAAGAGCGCCGGGAAGGATCTCTCGCGCGCGAAGCGGCAGGCCCTCGACTATTTCCCCGGACTGAAAGATCATGAGCTGCCTCGGTACTTGTTGGTCAGTGATTTTCAGACTTTCGAGCTGTACGACCTCGATGAAAATACGCGCGTACGATTTGCACTCCACCAGCCTCCTGAGCACATCGAGGATTTTTCCTTTATCCGAGGCGTCGAGAAGCGGCCGTTTGCGGATCAAGATCCCGTTAACATCGAAGCGTCGGAGATCATGGGCAAGTTGCATGACGCCCTAAAAGCATCCGGGTATCAGGGGCACGACCTGGAGCGCTTTCTGGTTCGGCTCCTCTTTTGTTTGTTCGCCGATGACACCGGAATTTTTGAGCCGCGAGGCATCTTCGAAGACCTCGTCAAACTGCGGACGAGCCGGGATGGAAGCGACGTAGGCTTGTGGCTCAGCCAGCTCTTCAGCGTCCTGAACACGCCAATGGATCGGCGACAACGTAATTTGGACGAAGATCTCCAGCAATTTCCGTACGTGAACGGAGACCTCTTTCGGGAGCGGCTGGAGATCCCGGCCTTTGATCCGGCGATGCGAACTCGATTGTGCGAAGCGTGCGCCTTCAGTTGGGAAAAGATTTCTCCCGCGATCTTTGGATCGTTGTTCCAATCTGTAATGGACCGCGATGAGCGCCGTGCGCAGGGCGCGCATTACACGACTGAAGGAAACATCCTAAAAGTGATTGAGCCTCTCTTCATGGACGGCCTTCGCGCAGAATTTCAACGTTTGACGCAGCGGCGCGACGGCGGGCGGCACGCAGCCCTGGAGGCTTTTCATGAGAAGCTCGCCGCATTGCGGCTTTTCGATCCCGCCTGCGGCTGTGGCAACTTTCTCATCATCAGCTACCGGGAACTGCGCTTGCTAGAAATCGAGGTTCTGAAGGCGCTGCGCCGGAGTTCGCAGATGAGTCTCAAGTTTGTCGCCGTCTCGAAGCTCGATGTGGATCAATTCTACGGAATTGAGATTAATGAATTTCCCGCTCTGATCGCAGAAGTTGCCCTGTGGATGATGGATCACATCATGAATAACCAGCTGTCGAAGGAATTTTTCGAACCCTTCCTTCGGATTCCCCTTCGAAAATCACCGCATATCCACGCGGTGGATGCGCTGGAGACCGATTGGGAGACGGTGATCTTGCCCGATCAATGTTCTTTCATTCTCGGCAATCCGCCCTTCGGCGGCGCGAAGTACCAAAGCCCAAAACAACGGGAGCAAGTGCGCCGGATTGCGCAGTTGGGCGGTAGTGGCGGTACTCTGGATTACGTTACAGCCTGGTTTTTGAAGGCTGGAGTATTTCTGCAGACTTCTCACGCGAAGATTGGGTTTGTGGCTACGAATTCGATTACTCAGGGCGAGCAGGTGGCGCAGCTTTGGCCGATTCTATTCGAGCATCATGGGCTAGAAATCATTTTCGCGCATCGAACGTTTGCATGGGGCAGCGATGCGCGGGGTATGGCCCACGTTCACGTTGTCATCATCGGCCTGTGCCGTAGAGATGAGGAGCCGCCGGTGAAGCGGCTTTTCAGTTACAGCGGCCGCGATGAAACTCCGACCGAGAGCCAGCATGCGGCGCTGACGCCATATCTTTTCGACGCGGGCACGGTGGTGAATGGGCACCTGGTGGTGGAGGAGACAAGCCGCCCGCTCACTCCCGTCCCCCAACTGGTGATCGGCTCCAAACCAATCGACAACGGCAACTACATTTTCGACCGGGATGGACGTGACGAGTTACTCCACCGCGAGCCGGGTGCGGGCCGATATTTGCGCCCCTACATTGGGTCTGAGGAATTCATCAACGGGGGCGAGCGATGGATTCTACACCTATCGGGAGCTTCCCCTGAGGACCTCCGTGCCCTGCCGCTGTTGAGGGCGCGAATCGCGGCGGTTCGGGCGTTCCGGTCACAGAGCAGGAGTGCTTCAACCCGCGACTTGGCTCAGATGCCTACTCGATTTCACGTTACCGTAGTGCCCAACGGACCGTTTCTCGTAATACCTAAAGTCAGCTCGGAGCGGCGGGAATATGTCCCGATTGGGTGGATGGAGCCGCCGGTCATTCCGAGCGATCTTGTCTTTGTGCTCCGCGACGCTGATCGTTGGCATTTCGGCATTTTGACTTCCGCAATGCATATGGCATGGCTTCGGCAAATCGGCGGTAGGTTGAAGAGCGATTATCGATACTCGATTGGGATCGTCTATAACACCTTTCCATTGCCCGAAGCCGATGATGTGCAGCGTGCAAGAATTCGAACGCTCGCGCAGGCGGTATTGGATGCGCGGCGGCAATTTCCAGACTCCACGCTTGCGGATTTGTACGATCCGGATGTGATGCCACAGGCGCTGAGACAGGCTCACCATCGGCTCGATAAGGCGGTCGATAGACTTTATCGAGCGCAAGCATTTGTGGGAGAGCGGGATCGCGTCGAACATCTGTTCGGGCTCTATGAAAGACTGGTCGCACCGCTGATTGCTCTTGCCGCGCAAAGAGTTCGCCGTAATCGGCGGAGGACCTAAAAGGAATGTTGCTCGCCTTTCCGCTCTTGTGGGCGGCGGGCGCCGTCGCGGCGCTATTTTACGCGCAAGACCGGGGCATCCCGTGGGCGACCGCGCTGGCCGTGCTTCCCGCCTTCCTGCTGGAAGCAACCTTATATTTCACGATGGGCGTGGAGCGACTGCGGCTGCGGCTCGAAAAATTGCCGCCCGCAGGAGTGGCGGTGGCTCTGGTCGCTGCGGCGGTGACGCCTTATATTCTGGCTTCGCTGGCGATGCGGAATTTCTCATGGCATTCGCTGGGGGTGATCGCGGCTTTGGTGGCGGTGGCGGCGTTCTGGTATGTGGTGTTTCCGCATCAGACGGCGGTCGATATTTTTTTCCTGGTGTTCGTTGCGGCGGTGTGGCTGGCGCGCGCGATTCCACCGCTGTATGCAAGTCCGATCGCGGCGCTGCCGCTGGGGATACTGGGTCAGTTGATGTGGTTCCGCACCGGCATCTTCGCGATTCTCAGCGTGCGCCGGATGAAGAATATTGGATTTGGATTCTGGCCGCAAGGCCGCGAATGGAAAATCGGCGCGCTGTATTTCGCGGCACTCGCGCCGGTCGCAGGGGCAGCCGGCTGGGCGCTGCATTTCGCGCGTCCACATCTGCGTTATGCGAGTTGGGAGAGGACGACCTTGATCGGCCTGGCCACTTTTTTCGGAATCTTGTGGGTGGTGGCGCTGGGTGAGGAATTCTTTTTCCGAGGGTTGCTGCAACAATGGATCGCAGGCTGGCTGCGCAGCGAGTGGGCGGGGTTGCTGCTGGCGGCGCTGCTTTTCGGTGCGGTCCACTTGTGGTATCGCGGGTTCCCAAACTGGCAGTTTGCGGCGCTTGCCGCGGTAGCGGGCGTGTTCTACGGAATGGCGTACCGGCAGGCGCGCAGCATCCGGGCGTCTATGGTGACGCACGCCTTGACGGTCACGATGTGGCGGTTATTTTTCTCTTAAGCCCGCGGGGTACCGGGCGCACATCAAAACGTGAAGCGCGCCAGGAGCTGAAGATAACGCGAATTACTGCCAAAGAACTTCTGATACTGCCCGAATAGGGGACTGCTCGGCAGAAGAAATGTGCGATCGGTGGTTTTCGAAAGGGCTACATCGCCGGCATAACCGCCGAGGAACTGGGGATGATTCAGCAGGTTATAGAACTGTGCGCCGATCTCCAGGTGTTTTTGCTCGGTGATGCTGAAGACTTTACGCAGCGACGCATCGACGTTATTGACGGGAGCGAGTGCCAGCGTGTTGCGGCCGCCGTTGGCGTACGCACCCGATCCGGCAACGATATAGCGCGCGTTGGGGTTGTTGGCGACGTACGCCACGATGTTGCCTGAACTGGCGCTTACCTTATTCCCATTGCGGTCGTAGCCGGTCACGCCGCTGCCGGTGCCGGCGATGCCGTTCGGATTAATAATCGCACGATCGGTCTGCGAGTCAGCATTCAGATTTGAATCCACGCCGCTTTGCACCGTCGCATACTCGGGCGACTGATAGGTGTAAATGAATGCGAGGTTCCAATTGCCGACCAAGTTCTTCATGGCCCAACCGCGGTGCGAGAACGGCTTGAAGTCAAAGATGGGGCTGATGGTCAAGCGCTGCCGGCGATCAAGCGCGGAACTGGACCAATCGTTGGCCAGGTTCGCGAAGTCCTGAGGGCGGCGCGGGGTCAGCACGGTACTGCTGATATCGGCAGTGGAATCATCCATCAGGTGGCTCCAGGTATAAGCCGCTAGATAAGAGAAATTCTTGGAATAGCGCTTGGTGACCTGCAGTACCAAGCTGTTGTATTGCGAATTGCCCCTGGGCTCGAGCGCAGTGATGCTGGCTGAGTTGATGAAGCCGTACTGGGCCAGGGTATTACTCGGTATGGCTTTCAAGGCCCCGGTGGTCAGCGTCAGCGCCGACAAATCCGCGGGCGAAGGCATCGTCAAGAAAGTCGGGATGCTATTCGAGGCCGTCACAGCGCTGATGCGGTTGATTTGATTCTGAACCAGCAAATGAACTCCCTTGGTGCCGACGTAACGCGCTTCCAGAGTGTAATCGCGCCCCAGCAGATGCTGGACTCCGAGGGTATAGGTCAATGCATAAGGACGCATTTGATCGGGCGTGTAACCGGACATGGCGGCGCGGGCGGCCGCAGGCGAGGAGAGGGCGCTGGAGGTTTGGTTCTGGCCTCCGTTGGTCAAAAAATTCGGTGCGCTGCTGGCGAGGTTGACGCCCACTAGGTTGCCATAAAAGTTCGGCGCGGTATTCGCCGACAGGTTTGCGTACGGCATGTCGAAGCTCCGGCTGAATCCGCCGCGGATGGCCCACGCGCCGTCCTTGCCGGGCGAGTATGCAAATCCGACGCTCGGCGACCAATCGTTGCCAGTCGGCCGAGGCTCGCGGAAGGAGATGACGCCCGGAACGTCGGCGATGGAACTGTACCGCTGCGCCCGGGAAAGGACCGGCACCGTTACGTATTCGTAGCGAACTCCGAAATTCAAGGTTAAGTTCGGAAGGATATGAAAGTCGTCTTGCGCATAGGCGGCATTCTGCAGGAAGCCGGCCGGCATGCCATTGGTCAAGGGACCAGTGGTGCCTAGGAAGCGCTGGCCGAAGTCGTCCGGCGTCAGATCCTGCAAGTATCGCTCCAGCGACGAATACCAGTAGTAGCCGCGCGGATACGACACAAAGGAAGTAGAAAGAATTATGTCGCGGAAGTCATAACCTATTTTCAGCGTGTGACGCCCACGGGTAGCGGTGATTGCGTCCGAAAGCTGTAATTCACCCTGGACCTGGCCATTCGGA
>JBDTTL010000114.1:0-12820 GCA_039930665.1 Acidobacteriota bacterium | reverse complement strand
GATTGCCCCTGAGCGCCACCATTGCACGCGCCGAAATCATGGACTGGACGCCCGGCTCCCACGCCTCCACTTTCGGCGGGAATCCGGTGGCGGTCGAGGCGTCGCTCGCGACCATTGAATTACTGGAACAAGGGCTGATCGACAACGCGGCCGTCGTCGGCGCCCATTTGAAAGCCCGCCTGAGCGAATTCCCCCAGCGATTCCCCAACGTCGGCGACGTGCGCGGCCTCGGGCTGATGATCGGCATTGAACTGGTGAAGGATCAGGCAAGCAAGGAGCGTGCACCCGAGCTGCGCGACCGCATCGTCCAGATGTGCTTCGAGCGCGGATTGCTGCTGCTGGGCGCCGGCCCAAATACCATCCGTCTATCGCCGCCGCTAATCCTCACGCGCGAGCAGGCCGATTGTGCCGTCGATATCATCGCCGGCTGTCTGCGCGACGCCGCTTCTTAGACGCTACAATCACAGTCTGTGCGCACACTCGACGTCGGCTGCGGCATCAACAAGCTTCCGGGAGCCATCGGCATCGATCGCAACCCCGCGACGCGCGCCGATGTCCTCTGCGAGCTCGACCGTTTTCCCTACCCCTTCCGCGACGCGTCCTTCGATAAGCTGCAAGCCATTCATGTGATCGAACACGTCTCCGACGTAATCAAGACCATGGAGGAATTCCACCGCCTGCTCCGTCCCGGCGGCGAAGCCTTCATCGTCACGCCGCACTACACCGACTTCAGTTCCTTCTGCGATCCCACCCACCGCTGGCACTTGAACAGTTTCTCGCTGCGCTATTTCGGCGAGAAGCACGGGGGCTACGCGTATTACTCCCACGCGCGCTTCGAAGAACTTTCGGTCCACGTCAAGCTGCTGGCGCTGTGGCGTTACCTGGGCTTCGAGCTGGCCGTCAACGCCTGGCCGCGCTTCCGCCGCTTCTGGGAATATTATCTGTGTTACGTGGTGCGCGGCAAAGTGATCGAGTGGCGCCTGAAAGCTGTGAAGTAGCCCGCCCGAGATATTCCCGTTGCCGAAGCCACTAGCTTTCATGCTCGGCGTTTTCTTCGATTGGCTCCGCCACCTCGCGCGCCTCCGCCGCTGGACTCCAAATCTGGCGCTAGGCCGCCGCGGCGAAGATCTCGCTCACCGCTTTCTCCGCCGGCAAGGATACACAATCGTCGCCCGCAACTATCGCCTCGCAGCGGCCGATGGCGAAGCCGATCTGATCGCCTGGGAAGGCGACACGCTGGTCATCGTCGAAGTGAAAGCTCGTCAAAGCGATGAGTTCGGGCCGCCCGAACGCGCCATCGGCCATGACAAGCGCGCCCACTTGCGGCGCGTCGCCCGCGCCTACGCCCGCAAGACTGACACGCCCTGGGAGCGCGTCCGCTGCGATGTCGTCACCGTGATTATGTCCTACCGCCCGCAACTCCAGTTGGTTCGCGGCGCCATTCGCATCTGATTTGGGTGAGAAGAATGTTTTTTATTCGCGTATATCTGCGTCAATCCAAGAGCCATTCTCCTCTATTCGTTACCCACACATAGGGCTAGCGCCCGTTAATCAATGAACCACTGGCGCTGCTGGACGGGCTGGCGCGGCTCCTGCAATCACCCCCGCCTCAGGATCTACATCGGTCACGACGGTTGTATGACCGTTCGTAACATCGAGAACGACCTCTTGACCCGTGAATCCATTGAATGCGTAAACCGTATCGTTCACATTGACGATGGCGGACAAGGTTGTCTCCGTCGGTGCGACCATCGTCGCATGTCCTGTAGCTGGATCAATCCGGTAGATAGCCCCCGGAATCAACGGGGTGAACGTTCCGGTTGCAAAGTTCACCGATAACGTGGCGAAATATGCGTAAAACTTGCCGCGGAAGCTGAAGAGGCTCGCACCGAAGACATTCACTGACCCATCCGGATTTTCACTGAATGGCGGGAATGTAAGCCCGGGAATGCCGGTGGGCCCAATCAACTTAGTCGCGGCCGTTTTCGGGTCCAGGGAATACAGGTTATTGGCGAAATCAGTGACGTAGTAATGTCCGTCGACGTAACCGATCCAGAGGGCGGAGTTTGGCCCGCAAGGAGACGTGGGCGTCGAACAGTCGCCTAATCCCGTGGCGCCCACGAGCGAAGTCTGGCCCGTAAAGGGGTCAATCGAGTACAGGTTGCCGGTGAAGCCCAGACTGAGCAAGGATTTACCGGGGCCTGGAACCAACCCGTCTCCCACATCCGGCGGCAGGCCAGCACCAATCGGCAGGAAAGCGCCGCTGCGCAAATCTACCGCGCCAAACTCGAACCCGATTGTGATCGCGTAAACCATGGGGGAGGCGGCGCCCGGTGCGGAATGCTGAGCCGCTCGGCGTTTCGCGTTATCTGCAAATCCGAGCCGCCCTACAACGCGCGACGGCTGCTCTGCCACTGCAAGTGTGGCGAGCAGGCTGCCCACCAAAACTGAAGTCAGTATCGTTTTCATATGTTCCTCCACTCAAAGTAGGCGGAAAATCCGGCGGGATTTGCTAACGGCCCACGCGAATCTCGGAGGAAGGGTCAGCGCTATAATGATTTAACCGGTAGTCGAAAGCGGCCAATGCCTAGTGAGCTGGATACAAAAGACATAAGCAAGCTCCTCCGCGCCTGGAGCGATGGGGACCAGAGCGCGCTCAATGGCCTGACGCCAATCGTCTATAACGAGCTCCGCCGCCTCGCTCCCCGCTACATGGAGCGTGAGCGTCCCGGCAACACCCTCCAGACGACCGCCCTTGTAAACGAAGCGTACATGCGCTTAGTGGACTACACGCGAATGCAGTGGCAGGATCGCGCCCACTTCTTCGCAGTCTCGGCCCAGGTGATGAGGCGCATACTGGTCGACCATGCTCGCAGCCACAACATCAAGCGTGGACGCGGCGTGCAACATGTCGCCCTGGACGAGGTGGCGGTGCTGAGTGGCGATCGCAGCGATGACTTGGTGGCGCTGGACGATGCCTTGAACGCTCTGGCTCATCTCGACCCGCGCAAGGTGCAAATCATCGAGATGCGTTTCTTTGGCGGGCTCAGTGTGGAAGAGACGGCCGAAGTGCTGAAAGTCTCGCCCGCGACGGTAAGACGTGACTGGAGTATCGCCAAGTTCTGGCTGTATCGCGAACTGGGCGGCGGGAATGCCGATGGATTCCGACCGGTGGAAGCAACTCGATAAGCTGCTGCATGCGGCCTTGGAGCGCCCGCCTGAAGAGCGCGACGCCTTACTCCGGCAAGCATGCGCAGGCGACGAACGGCTGGAGCTCGAAGCCCGCTCGCTACTGACCTTGGAACACAAGGCCAAAGGGTTTCTCGAGAGACCGGCAATTGAAATGGCAGCGCAAGTTACCGCTCGGGACCAGAATTCGGGCGTCCTCCGCACGGGCGCTGTCGTTTCTCATTACCGCATCGTGGGGAAGCTCGGGGGCGGCGGCATGGGCGTCGTGTACAAGGCAGAGGATCTTGAGTTGGGCCGCTCTGTGGCTCTGAAATTCCTGCCGGACGAATTGGCCCAAGATTCACGCGCGATCGAGCGTTTCCGGCGCGAGGCGCGCGCGGCCTCATCCCTGAACCATCCCAACATTTGCACGATACACGAGATAACGCGACATGACGAACGATCGTTCATTGTCATGGAGTTCCTGGATGGAACGACGCTCAAGCATCGGATACTAGGGCGACCGCTCCCGATCGATACACTGCTTCGAGTAGCCATCGATATCGCCGACGGTTTGGATGCAGCGCACGCAGCCGGGATCACTCATCGTGACATCAAGCCTGTGAACCTCTTCGTCAACGCACGGGGACACGCCAAGATTCTCGACTTTGGATTGGCGAAAGTCGGGTCTGTTGATTATCCGTCGGGCACGAATCTCAGGGCGTTGCCCGCTGGCGCGATAGACGATGAACTGACTGCTACCGGCCATGTGCTGGGAACGGTGTCGCATATGTCGCCGGAGCAGATCGGCGGCGAGCGCCTGGACCCACGCACAGATATATTTTCCCTAGGAATCGTCCTTTATGAAATGGCAACCGGCAAGCTGCCGTTTGAAGGTGAAACCCAGGGGATTGTTTTTGATTCCATTTTGAATCGGACGCCCATCTCGCCCTTACGCCTGAACGCTCATCTGCCCGCGGAACTGGAGCGCATCATTGTCAAATGCCTGGAAAAGGACCGAGAGTTGCGCTACCAGTACGCGTCTGAAATTCGCGCCGATTTGAAGGCCTTGCATCGCGGCTCCGATGGCGCTGATTCGAGACCAAGTGCACAATCACCGGCCAGAACTCGGCGTTCGAAGACAGTAGCAGGCCTCTCGTTGGCGGTGGCCGCGGCCTGCGGCGCGGCTTATTTTTACTTTGATCGCGCGCCTAAGGCCGCTGGCAAGATCCCAATCGTGCTCGCCGAATTCAAGAACAATACGGGCGATCCGGCCTTCGGCGGAACTTTGCGGCAGAGTCTGCTCGTGCAATTGGAGCAACGGCCCTTCGAAGTGATTTCGGATGGAACCGTCCGGCGAACGCTGTCTTTCATGCGCCAACGCGCGGACGCGCGGCTCACTGCCGACATTGCTCGCGAGATCTGCGAACGAACGGCAAGCGCCGCCGTGCTGGACCCGTCGGTTGATTCTTTGGGATCTAGGTATGTGTTGGGATTGAGCGCGAAGAAATGCGGAACCGATGAAGTCCTTTTTGCGGAACAGGTTCAGACAGAACGGAAAGAAGATGTTGCCGATGCGCTCAGTCGAATTGCCGGTCGATTCAGAGCGCTGGCCGGAAAATCGCCGGACGCCTTCAGCGCATCCTTGCCTCCTCTGCTCGAAGCCACGACTTCATCGCTCGATGCCTTAAGAGCCTATAGCGCGGGGCAGACAGCAATATCGACGAAGAGTCCGCGCGCGGCTCTGGAGCTGTTTAAGCGCGCGGTTTCCCTGGATCCGCAATTTGCGATCGCGCACAGCTTCGTGGGCTTGATGTATTCGAGTATGGTCGATGCGGCCCTCGCTGAAGAGGAAATTGTGAAAGGTTGGAAGTTGCGAGACAATGCCGGCGACTGGGAGAGGTATTTTATTGACTTCAATTACCAGCGCAACGTTCTGGGCAATCTCGAAAAGGCTAGGCAGACTTGTGACTTGTGGGCTCAGAGTTACCCCCGCGATATGTTTCCCCATAGCTTTCTGTCGGGAGCGGTTTTGCAAAGCGTGGGCAAGTTCGATCGGTCCGAGGAAGAGGGAAAGAGATCGATCTTACTCGACCCGGACAACGCTTACGGATATCACAACCTCGCCAACAGCTATATTCTCCGCAATCTTCCGGCAGAGGCAGAAGCCGTCCTGAAACGTGCCTATGCCCGTAAGCTGAACATCCATGAATTCGCCGGCCTTAGACTCGAGATTGCGTTTCTGAAAGGCGACAAGCAGGAAATGGAGCGGGCTGCCGCCCTGGGCGAAGAGAAGCTGAGCGCGGAAAACTGGATCTACGATATGTCAGGCGACTTTTCGGCTTATTACGGGCATTTAGGGCAAGCGAGAAAGGCATGGCGGCAAGCCGTGGAAATGGCGGGGGAAACGGGTCATCCCGACCAGGCGGCGCAGCATCACGCGGGTATCGCGGTCCGCGAATTTCTGCTTGGCAATCCGGCCGAGGCTCGCCGGGCCGTCACGGAAGCGCTCGGGCTTACTTCCAAAGATCGGGATGCGGAGACAGGCACAGCCCTGGCGCTAGCGCTCCTCGAAGACCCTCGCGCCGAAACCCTGGTGAGCGATTTAGATCGGCGGTTTCCGGAGAGCACCGTCGTCCAATTCGGTCATCTGCCTTTTCTGCGAGCTCAGCTTGCGTTGAACCGTCGGGATCCGTCAAGAGCCATCGAAATCCTCCAACTAGCGGGGCCCTATGAATTGGGATGGCAGGGGCCCAGCACCGGCGGTTTTAGTGGTTCCCTTTTCGTGATCTATATTCGCGGACAAGCCTACCTGGCGGCGCATCGTGGAGCTGAAGCCGCGGCGGAATTTCAGAAGATCAGCAGCCATATCGGGGTCGTTTCCAATGATCCTACGATTGTTGTGGCTGCGCGTCTGCAGCTTGCCAGAGCGTTGGCGTTATCGGGAGATCGTGGCAAGGCAAAATCCGCTTATGAGGATTTTCTGAACTCCTGGAAAGACGCCGACGCGGACATTCCAATTCTCCAGCAGGCTAACGCGGAATACGCCAAACTACAGTGACCATGCGCGCCTGGAGTGTGCCGCCGTGGGTACTGGTTCACGAACACCGTAAGGGCCCGCTACCCGACGTCTTCAGCAATGGCCGCGAACAGCTCCCCTAGGCCCGATGGCGAGGGCGTGAATCGGGAACCGGCCGACGGTTGCAGCTTCAGCCGCCTGCCCACCCCAACTGCCACCACAGTAGGCAGCGTCGTCCAAACCGGGCCGCCAACGGGGAATGCCAGTTCTCCATTTCACGTTGAACAAGCACACATTTGCGAGCCATTCTTTTTTGCCCAATCAGAACGCACTTGCGCTCGCGCACGATGCGCCGACCCCCAAGCTAAAATCGACCTATGAACGCGGAACAGCTTCGCTTGATCGCCGCCGCCCGGAAAGAGCAGTACTGGAGACGCTGGGGACCGTATCTAGCCGATCGCTCCTGGGGCACCGTCCGCGAGGATTACAGCGCCGACGGCCGCGCCTGGGATTATTTCCCGTTCGAGCACTCGCATCTGCGCGTCTACCGCTGGGGCGAGGATGGCCTCGCCGGAATTTGCGACAACCATCAGCGCATATGCTTCGCACTGGCGCTCTGGAACGGCCGCGATCCTATCCTTAAAGAACGCCTGTTTGGCTTGAGCGGCGAGCAGGGGAACCATGGCGAAGATGTGAAGGAGTGTTATTACTACGTGGACTCCACTCCCACCCACAGCTACATGAAGTGCCTGTATAAATATCCGCAGGCTGAGTTTCCCTATGCGCGCCTGATCGAAGAGAATCGGCGTCGCGGCCGCAGCGATCCCGAGTTTGAGCTGATGGATACGGGCGTCTTCGATCAGGACCGCTATTTCGATGTCTTCGTCGAGTACGCCAAGGCAGAGGTCAACGACATTCTGATCCGCATCTCCGTAACCAACCGCGGGCCGGATGCCGCGCCTCTGCACGTGTTGCCGCACATTTGGTTCCGCAATCAGTGGTGCTGGGGGAAAACGGTTGAGAAGCCCGTGCTCTTCCGTTCGCCCGCTTCGGCGGCGCCTCCCAGCATCGAGATCATAGAGCCCGAAATGGGCGCCTATCAATTGAGCATGGATGGTTTCCCTCAGCTTTTATTCGCTGAAAACGATACCGATACCAGGGCCTTGTGGAATTGGGACGGCACGCCCGGCGTACCCGGCTATGGAAAAGATGCGTTCCATCGGCGTGTGATCCACGGAGAAGAAGACGCCGTGAACCCGGCCGAGCGCGGCACCAAGGCATGCGCCTGGTATCAACTGAACCTCGGGCCCGGACAAACCCACACCATCCGCCTGCGGCTCACGCTGCGCACCGAAGCGTCGCGCCTGGTTCATGACGTGGATGGCGTCTTCGCCGAGCGCATCGCCGAAGCCGACGAGTTCTATTCCTTCGCGCCCGATACGCTATCGGTGGACGGCAAGCGCGTACAGCGCCAAGCCCTGGCAGGGCTGTTGTGGTCCAAACAATACTATAACTTTGTCGTCGCCGACTGGCTCAAAGGCGATCCCAGCCAGCCCATTCCGCCCGCTTCGCGCCTGAAAGGACGCGACTCCTCCTGGGTGCATATCTATAACGAAGATGTCATCTCAATGCCGGATACCTGGGAATACCCATGGTATGCCGCCTGGGACCTGGCGTTCCACATGATCCCGCTCGCGCTGGTCGACCCCGACAACGCCAAGTCGCAGCTCAAACTTTTCCTGCGTGAATGGTACATGCATCCTAACGGGCAAATTCCGGCGTACGAATGGGCCTTTGGCGACGTCAACCCGCCGGTGCACGCCTGGGCCTGCTGGCGTGTATTCAACATCGACAAAAAACTCACCGGGCGGCCGGATTACGCGTTTCTCGAAACTGTATTCCACAAGCTGCTGATGAACTTCACCTGGTGGGTGAACCGCAAAGACTCCGGAGGCAACAATATTTTTGAGGGCGGCTTTCTGGGACTGGATAACATCGGCATCTTCGACCGCTCCAAGCCACTTCCCAGCGGCGGCATCATCGAGCAATCCGACGGCACCAGTTGGATGGCAATGTACTGCTTAAACATGCTTCGCATCTCGCTGGAACTGGCGTCGAAAGTCAGTCTGCTTTATGAGGACATCGCCAACAAGTTCTTCGAGCACTTCCTGTACATCGCTCACGCCATAAACCGGATGGGCGGCGGAGGGTTGTGGCACGACGAAGACGAATTTTTTTACGATCGCCTGAGCCTGCCGGATGGGCAGTCGATCCCCATGCGCGTGCGGTCCGCGGTCGGGATCATTCCGCTTTTCGCGGTGGACACCATGGGGTCCGCACTCATAGAATCGCTGCCGGGCTTCGAAAAACGCATGAACTGGTTCATCGCCAACCGGCCGGATCTGTGCCTGAATCTGGCGCCCCTCATGCGCCACGGCGTCGAAGAGCGCCACTTGTTAAGCCTGGTGGGAGCGGGACGCCTCCGCTGCGTCCTCGAAAAGCTGCTGGATGAAGCGGAATTCCTTTCGCCCCATGGCATCCGTTCCGTCTCCAAGTATCACCAGGCCCATCCTTACCAACTCGATGTGGACGGACACTCTTATCGCGTTGCCTACGAGCCGGCCGAGTCGCAAACCGGCCTGTTCGGAGGCAATTCCAACTGGCGCGGCCCGGTATGGTTCCCCATCAACTATCTCCTGATTGAGTCGCTGCAACGCTTCCACTATTATTTCGGCGAGGAATTCACCGTCGAGTTTCCCACCGGATCGGGCGTGCACATGCACCTGGGAGAGGTAGCGGCGCAGCTCTCGCGCCGTCTTTCCCGGCTGTTCCTGCGCGACCATCAAGGCCGGCGGCCGGCGTTCGGTGGAAACGAGAAGCTCCAGACCGATCCCCACTTTCGCGACTATCCCGTGTTCTCTGAATATTTCCACGGCGACAACGGCGCGGGCCTCGGCGCCAGTCACCAGACCGGCTGGACCGCTCTTGTTGCCAAGCTGCTACAACAGAGCGGCGAGTAGAAGAATTCTTCTACCTGTGTCCATCTGTGGGCAAAGAGAATAAAAGAAATTGGCTCGCAGATTTACAGAGATGGACGCGGATAAGACAATTCTCCGCTTGCCAAATCCACGACCGGTGATCTACCAGGTACCCTGCAAAGCCCAAATCATCGGTGAATACCGGCCGGACCTGGTAGTAGAGAACGTTCTCATTGTCGAACGCTCGTCAGCGATCTGTGTCCAGCTGTGTTCATCTGCGAGCCTATTTTCCTTCTCCTTGCCCTGCAGGGCGTCGGGTAAAGAACTTCGCCCTCCTTGCCGATCCTACAAAGGACCGTCTCCGAAACCACCGTGTCCACAATCACCGCTCCCGACTCTCCGGATTCCGTTATTCTGAATGAAGTTTCCGTGACCGCTTCTACTACCGGACAAAAACGCCGCTCGCTGCTGATGATCGTGGTGTTCACGGTGCTATCCGCGACCGCCCAGGTGCTGCTGAAGTTTGGGACCATCCAGATCAAACTGCATCCCACTTTTCTAGGGCTCCTGACCAACTTTCCACTGCTTGGCGGCATGGCGCTCTATGGAATCGGCGCCGCGCTGATGGTGATTGCGCTCCGTCATGGAGAACTTTCCGTGCTCTATCCGCTGATCTCGCTCAGCTATGTGTGGGTGGCGGTTCTTTCGGTGGTAATCTTCGGCGAGATTATGAACGTGTACAAAGTCGCCGGCATCTGCGCCATCATGGCCGGCGTGGCTGTGCTCGGAAGCAGAGCCCACAAATGACCACACCCATTTCCTCCATTGCACTGGTGACGTTCGGGTCGTTTATCGGCAGCTTTAGCGCCCTTGGATTTAAAGCCGGCTCCAGACGGCTGGAGAAAAACCTGCACTCCTTGTTGACGAATTGGCCGCTCGCTGCGGGCGTCGCCGGCTACCTGTTGTCCTCGGTATTCTTCATCATCGGATTGAAAAACGGCGAACTGAGCATCTTGTTCCCGATGGTGTCCACCGGTTATATCTGGACCATGCTTTGGTCTCGGCTGTTCTTCAAGGAGCCCTTCACCCGCGGCAAGTTTCTCGGCCTCGCACTGATCCTCGCCGGATGCGTGCTATTGGGCTTAGGCACCCGGCAGACGGGCTAGATCCTCGAACGGCATGTTGCCTCCGCACAGCACCAGCACGACGTGGCGCTCCTTGGAGAATTGATCCTTCAAGCGGTCGGCTGCCGCCAGAGTACAGGAGGCGGCGGGCTCCGTCAGCACTTTCAAACGCTCCAGCAGGAAGCGCAGCGCCGCCAGCGCTTCGGCGTCGCTCACTACCGTGACGCTTTCGAGCAGGCTTTGCGCCATTGCCAACGTCATTTCAGAAGGTGCCGGTGCGCCCAGCGTGCGCGCGATGGAGGTAATCGCGTCGAGCGTGATAATCTTGCCCGCGGCGAGCGACTTCGACATGCAGTCCGCGCCCTCCGTCTCCACGCCCCACACGCGCACCGTCGGTTTAAGGGAACGCACCGCCGTAGCGATTCCGCCGATCAAACCGCCTCCGCCCACGCTGACGACGATATCGGTGACCTGCGGCACGTCGTCCAGAATCTCGAGACCTATGGTGCCTTGTCCCGCGATGACCGCGGGGTCGTCGAAAGGATGAATGTAAGCCCAGCCCTCGCGTTCATACTGCTCCACCTCGGCGAAAGCCGCGCCGACAGTAGCGGCGAAATGGATCTCCGCGCCGTAGCCCCGGGTAGCGTCAACGTAATTCGCGGGCGTCGTTTCGGGCATCAATATGACGGATTTCAGGGCCAGGGTCCGCGCGGCATACGCCACCGCCTGCGCGTGGTTCCCGCCGCTGACGGCTACCAGCCCTCGCCCCCGCTCCTCGGCCTTCAGGCCTAAAACTTTGTTGAAAGCCCCGCGCACTTTGAAAGAGCCGGTCTTCTGAAACAACTCGAGCTTCACATAGACGTTGGTCTTCAGACGCTCGCTTAAAACTGCGCTGGCGGTGAGCGGTGTGCGGCGAACGCAAGGCGCGATACGCTGCCGGGCATTCTGAATCTCCGCTAGCGTCAGGGGTTCGGCCATCGCAAGTTTACAGTGTAACGTGTGCTATTGGTGAAAGCATGAATCCCGCGCCCCCAACCATCATTCAGTACGCCGGTGACGACTTCTTTATCGCCACCACCGCTAGCGGCCACGCCATCGCGATCGATGTGAAGGGAGGCCGCAGGGCCGCGCCGGGACCGCTCGAGTTGTTCGTCACCGGGCTGGGAAGCTGCACGGCTGCCGATGTCATTTCCATCCTCCAGAAGAAGCGCGAGCCGGTAACCGCGTATCACGTCGAGATTCGCACCGAGCGCGTCGAAGAGCACCCGCGCGCGTTCCGGCGCTTCACGCTCAAGCACGTCATTCGCGGACGCAATATATCGGCGGAAGCGGTGGAGCGGGCAATCGCTCTTTCTACGGATAAGTACTGTAGCGCCATGGCAACGGTTCGCCCAACTGCGGAAATTGTAACTACTTACGAGATTCAACCCGAAGCGGATTAATCCCGGCTTTCGACGCGCGCCTTCTGGAGCGCTAACTCCTCGCGGAAATGGCGCGGCCGGCGCATTCAACTCGAGCCTTGATCTTCGACTCGCTCTATCGTCTTCACCCGCTCCACCGTCTTCAACCCGCCAGTTCCCATGCAACTCGCGCGACGAGTTACCTTTAGCTCGATTTTGTACTACCGTGATGTAGTGCACTCCTTCAAGACTGTCCCTGTGCTGGTGACCGGGGCCGGGCGCGGCATCGGCAAACGTCTGGCAATGGGGTTCGCCACCAGCGGCGCTCGCGTGGGTTTACTCGCGCGCAGCAAGCCGGAACTCGACCTGTGCCAGCTCGAAATCGAACATGCGGGGGGAAACTCCCTGCGCATTCGCACGGATGTATCGGACTACGAACAGGTATCCGCCGCCGTCGAGCGCATGCGCGTTCAATTCGGCAGCGCGGTGCAGGTGCTGGTTTGCGCCGCGGCGATTCAGGGTCCGATCGGACCTTTTGTCGATACCAATCCGAAGATGTGGACCGAGGCGATCCACACAAATTTGCTGGGCGTCATGAACCTCTGCCGCGCGGTCCTGCCGGGGATGATCCAACGGCGCAGCGGCAAGATTATCGTGCTCACCAGCGGCTCCGGCTCGCAGGCCCGGCCGAGCCTGGCGATTTACGCCGCCACCAAAGCCGCCGTGGTCAGTTTTGTCGAAAGCGTCGCCGAGGAGGTGCGCGACCACAACGTGCAGATCAACTGCATGGCGCCGGGCGTCAGCTACACCCACATGACGGATCAGATTCTCGCGGCAGGGGAACGCGCCGGCTGGCGTGAACTGGAAGAAGCCCAGCAAGTCCGCCTCACCGGAGGCGTTACGGCCGACAAACAAATCGAGCTGGCTTTGTTTCTGGCTTCCGAAAAATCGAATCACATTAGCGGCCGTCTCATCGATGTGCAGGACAATTGGAAAAGGCTGCGCGACGGGTCGATCAAGCCCGATCAATACATGCTGCGGCGGGTACAAAAAACCTAACCGGCAGGCCAGCGACGGACAGCCGGCATTCCCCCGTCATCGCGCCCCCGAATGGCTGCGCTGCCGCGGCCG
>JBDTTL010000113.1:0-12848 GCA_039930665.1 Acidobacteriota bacterium | reverse complement strand
CGGGGTCCCGACCTACGGACGCATCACCTACGAGGGCGCGTACCCCGGCATCGACGTCGTGTACTACGGCAACCAGCGACGCCTCGAGTACGACTTCGTGGTCGCCCCTGGCGCCGACTGGCGGACGATTCGCGTGGCGTTCAGTGGCGTCGATCGCCTGGCGGTCGACGCGGCGACCGGCGAGCTGTTGCTCCACGTCGGCGATCTGGTGGTACGCCAGCCGCGGCCGTTCACCTACCAGGGCCACCGCGATGCGCCCGACGTCGTGGCATCGCGCTATGTCGTCGCTGCCGACGGCACCGTCGGATTCGACGTCGCTCAAGATCAACCCCACTGGCACCGGCCTAATCTACTCGACCTTCCTTGGCGGCACGGGAGACGACGCCGCCTACGACGTGGCGGTGGATGCCACGGGCGCCGCCTACATCGTTGGCGAGACCGGCTCGGCGAACTTCCCGACCGGCGGGATCAACAACGGGAGCTTCGCCGGTGGCACCAACGTCTTTGTCGCCAAGCTGAATCCGGCGGGCAACGGGTTGGTGTACACCACCTTCCTCGGAGGCACCAGCAACGACCAGGGCACCGCCATCGCCATCGACGCGGCCGGTCACGCCTACGTCGCGGGCCGGGCCAGCGCCGGATTTCCGGTGACCGTCGGCGCCTTCCAGACCATTCGGCGCTTCGGCTTCAATGTATCCGTGCTCCTGGCGAACCGTAGCGCCCAACTGTTCCAGTCCAGCCACGTGCAGATTAATGGGGCGCGCGCCAATGGCGCAACCGCCTGGCACCGAAACCCGGGCGTGCCCGCAGCGGGCCACCAGCGGACCCAGCACGAGGCTTGACGCCCGCATGGTTTTCACAAGATCATACGGCGCCTCGGCGTTCTGGATTGCGTCGGCCTCCACGGTAACGCGCTCGCCTTCTATGGTGACGCGCGCCCCGGCGTGCTCCAGCAATTTCTCCATCGTATGGATATCGCGCACCGGCGGAATTCGTTCCAGCAAGACCGGCTCTGCGGTGAGCAGGCACGCCGCGAGGGCGGGAAGTGCCGAGTTCTTAGCGCCGCTGACAGCGATTTCCCCTTCGAGCGGGATCCCGCCCTGGATCTCAAACTTGTCCAAATGAAGCCAATGCCTCCCGAATCCGCCCGCCCGCCTGGGCCAGCAATCGCTCCGCTTCGTCACGCGAAGTCTTGGTCTTCTCCATAACGATGGCGGTGCGGACGCTGTTGCCCCCCGCCGCCAGCAGTTCCGCCGCCCGCTCTTGCGCAACGCCAGTGGCCTGACGGATGATCCGCCGCGCCCGCTCCGTTAACTTCTGGTTGGTAGGCTGTACGTTTACCATCCAACTGCCGTAGACATGGCCCAGCCGGATCATCACCGCGGTGCTGATCATGTTCAGCACCAGTTTGGTGGCGGTGCCGGCGCGGAGCCGTGTCGACCCGGCCAGCACTTCCGGACCCGGCTTGGGTTCGATCGGAAAATCCACGGCACGTGACAACTCCGAATCCGGCGTGCAGCTAATGCCGCACGTGACGGCGCTCAAAACGCGCGCCTGCGCCACTGCGCCCAGAACATAAGGGGTCCGGCCACTGGCGGCAATCCCTACCAGTACGTCGCCCGCGCTGAATCCGGAGGCGAGCAGGTCACGGGCGCCCGCATCGGGATCATCCTCGCTGATTTCCGACGAACGGGCGAGTGCCCGCTCACCGCCCGCCATAATTCCCCGCACCAGATCGGCAGGGACGTTGAAAGTGGGCGGGCACTCCGCGGCGTCCAGCACACCTAAGCGCCCACTGCTGCCGGCCCCGAGATAGACCAGGTGACCACCCCTCTCAAGAGCATCGACGATGGCTTCTACCGCCTCCGCGATACGGGGGATTTCTGCCTCTATAGCCTTGGGAATCTCGGCATCGGCTCGGTTTAACAGTCCTAGAATCTGTGCGATGGACAGGGAATCCAGGTCCCTGGAACTCGGATGAAGCTGCTCCGTCAATAGATCCTCAAGCATTGAGTCAGGGATCGCAAGCCCTCCGCTATATTGTATATGGACCGAGACCTTACGAGGGGCCGTAGCTACCAAAATGATACTCTCCAGTGGGCTGTTTACCAGAAAAGTACTAGATCGCTTCGACTGCTGCTTGATCCATCTCCAAGAAAATAAGACACTAAGTTGGGATGTAGCTAACCTGAGTACTAGAAAAACACTAAGGCAATGCATTGACAGATGCGTAGAGAAGGCCCTATACTTCTCTAGGTAAGGGATCGGTGACTTACTACGGGGCTTGCGTGGATGAGTTCCGGAAAAAAAAGACAGTCGGAGGATAAAAATGAAAAAGATTTTGTGTGGTTTGTTTTTGACGGTTTTTGGCGTGGGAACGGCTTCGGCAGCGTTTACTGCTTGCCCCGCGCCTGCGTCCCCGTCGCTCCCGTACCAGATTGGTATGAGCGGAAGCATCACGCAGGGAGCTTCGGTTGACAACTCATTCAACTGCGGCGGGCTGAACTTCAGCAACTTCGCAATCGTAAACGCCAGTGGCGCGACGGTTCCAACTCCCTTCGCTGGCCACATCGACTTGGTGACTGCAGACTCGGGCGGCGGGGTCACAACCTTGGGGTTCAATCCGAATCTCACGTTCATTAACAACACTGATAGCGCTGACCTCTGGTTTTTCTTCACCGTTAACGGCGCTGGCCTCGATCAGATTGATCTCTCTGTCACAGGAACGGGTTCTAGCATTAGTGAGCACGTTTGCGCAGTTGCTTTCGTGGGCACATCTTGTACTCAGCCGCTGGCTTCACTCTCTAACAGCGGTCCCACCATTAACTTATCGAGCACATTCGGGCCGCTGAGCACAATCTATATCTTCAAAGATATTAGCGTTGGCCCGGCTGGCAACCAACCCGGCCACCTCACGGCCTTCGGGCAGAGCTTCCACGCCTCAGCTGTTCCGGAGCCGGCGACCCTCTCAATGATGGGTCTCGGTCTACTCGGCTTGGGCCTGATCGGCCGTCGTCGTCGCAAGGTCTAGTTTTTACTCTCCTTCGGTAACGTCTTTTTGAGGGCGCAGCGAAAGCTGCGTCCTCTTTCTAGTTTCTATTTAGGACCTGTATTCCACGCAGAAAGAGCGCCCTGAAAAGGGCGCTCGTAGAAGTATAGAAGGGGAAAGCCCCGTGTGGACCGCGGTTACGCGCTACAAGGGTTATGCGCTGAAGGAACTGCCGCAGCCGCAGGTGGATTTCACGTTGGGGTTGTTGAACTTGAATCCGGACCCTTCAAGGGTCTCCACGTAATCGACCTGAACGCCATCCAGGTACAGGAGGCTCGCCTGGTCGATGAACAACTGCAGGTCGCCGAACTTATAGGTCTTATCCAGCATGCCAGGCGCATTCTCGAAAGCCATGGAATAGCTGAACCCGGAGCAACCGCCACCCACCACCGAGATCCGCAGGCCAGCCGGTTTGGGCTCCTGGGTATCCAGGATCTCTTTAACCTTGCTTACGGCGGTTTCTGTTAGTTCTACCATTTGTGTTTAGCCTCCCCTACATTGTACTATGATGCCGAGCGAGTCACCAGCGCTTCAGCAGAATTGCGTTCCATCACCGAAATCCAAGGACCGTCTTTTGCCGTAACTTTGATAGATCCAGCCGCGTCCGACCCATTAGCGAGGGATCGGCAGCCATGGACGCCTCAATAACGACTCTACCCTTTCCGGCAATAGGCGAGGGACCCCGGGCGAGGACCCGAGTGGATCACAAGAATAGCGAAGAAGCGGCACTCGTACGTCGCGTCCAGGCCCGCGACGAGATGGCCTTCCGCGAGGTCGTGGAACGCTATCAGTCCAAGGTGTTTTCGATCATATTCGGCATTCTGCGCAACCGCAACGACGCGGAGGACATCGCGCAGCAGGTATTCGCGAAGGTCTATTTTTCGATTAAAAACTTCGATTTTCGCAGCTCGCTGCTCACCTGGATCTATAAGATTACGGTGAACGAGTGCTACGACTATCTGCGCAAGAAGCGGGTTCGTAAACTGGTTTACGAAAGCGACTTCTCGCAGGAGGATGCGCAGCGCATGGAAGCATCCGAGCCCGCCATCGACGGCTCCGTTCCCGCCGATACGCGGCTCGCGCAGAGAGACTTGATCCTAAAGCTTCTCTCCAAGGTTTCCGAAGAAGAGCGTAGCCTGATTTTGCTGAAGGAAGTAGAAGGACATTCGGTTGAGGAGTTGGCCGGGATGACCGGGTTGAACGAGAACACAATTAAGGTAAAATTGTTCCGGACCCGGCAGAAGTTGCTCCGGGCGGCAGGGCGATTGACCCGCACGCGCTAGTGGGTTGCGGTTTAAGCGGGCACAGACCCGCCGGCAAGTGAATAGTAGTGACTGAGGGAAGAACCATGCATCGCGAGATTCGGGATCATATTGAGGACGTGCTGGCGGGATCGCAGCCGGTCTCTCGCCCGGCGCCGTTCGAGGGTCGCCCGAGCGAAGCTATATTGCAGGACACGCGGGAACATCTGGCCCAATGCAATGAGTGCCGGGCCGAGGTGTCCGACATGCAACAACAGACAGCGCTAATTCGGGAGTTGCGGGCGCCGGAAGGTTTTGCGACGGATCTCCGTCCCGGCTTCTACGCGCGCGTGATGGAGCGCATCGAAGCGGAAGGTCCCATATCCATTTGGAATCTCTTCATCGAATCCGCTTTCGGACGCCGCATCGCCGTCGCCTCGCTCTCACTGGCGTTGCTCATAGGCGCTTATCTCGTGACGTCGGAGCGTTCGGCGGAAGAATCCTTGCTTGCGCTGGAATCGCAGCAGGTGACTACCGAGCAGATGATTGTGGCAGGTGAAGACGCACCCGCGCGAGAGATCACGCGAGTGGATCAGTCTCCGACAGATCAATCGTCGGAAGATGCCGTCTTAGCGAATTTGGTCACCTATCGGGAACAGTAGGGACAATGGCATCTGCCTGCAATCCGAAAGTGGCGGGGACGCTGGTTGTGGTGTTTCTGGCGGGAGCCGCAGTAGGCGCTGTGTCCATGCAGATGGGACTCCACGAAAGACTCCATCGCACTGTTTCCGCCGCCACGTTTCCGCTTACGCGCAAGGGCCCGAGTACCGATGCGTTAGTGCAGAGGTTCAAGAGCGAGCTGAACCTTTCCGCGGATCAGACCGGCAAAATCGCGATGGTCCTCGCCGACTACCGCGAGTATTATCACAGTCTGGAAGATCAATTGGATGATGTTCGGTCTACCGGGAAATCGCGGATCATGCAGATTCTGGATGAACAGCAGCGCGCAAAATTTGAGAAAATCATGGGCGATCTGCAGCCTCAACTGGAAGCCAAGTAGACGACGCGATGTTAGATCTCGGCGTTAGCTTTTACCGCGTTCGGCCATCTTGCGCTCGATAGCCGCCCACAGGCGAGTTTGAACATCCTCTGGGATAGCCTTCGGTTCCATCCCCTTATAAACCTGCAGAGTCTTCATGGTCGTATCGACAATGACAAAGCAGTTGGGGCATTGGTTAACGTGCGCTTCGAGGTTGGCCTTCATGTCGGCGTCTACAGTCGGGTCGAGATAATCGTTCAGTTCCTGAAGAAACTGTTTACAGGTAACCAAGTAAATCGTCCCCTTTCCGCTTGAACTGGCGGGTCAACTTTTCTCGGAGCGCCAAACGCGCTCTCAGTAGTCTACTCTTAACCGCCGGCACCGAAATTCCTAGCGCCTCGGCCGTATCTTCTGTACTCAATTCTTCGATGTCGCGAAGCGTGAAGACGGTTCGAAAATCTGGCTTTAAACTGTCCACAGCCTCATTGAGGATGTGCTGCATTTCCTCGCGCGAATAGCGTTGTTCGGGATTATCCTCCCAGACTGCGATCTCGCGTTTCACCTCTTCTTCGCCTGTGTCGATTGGTTCGTCCAGCGATACGAAGCGGTTGCCTTTGCGCTTCCGCAGCTTCATCAAAGATTCGTTCACCGCAATTCGCACGATCCAGGTGTAGAACTTGGAGTTGCCCTGAAAGCCGGAGAGGTGTTCGTAGGCCTTGAGAAACGTCTCCTGCAGCACGTCCTCGGCATCCTCGTCGTTCTGGGTGATATTCTTCGCGACGCGATAAATCTTACGGCTGTATTCCGCCACAAGTGCGGCAAAGGCTTCCGGTTCCCCGGCCTGAGCGCGCGCCACCAGCGCCGGTTCGTCGAAACCCGGGGGATTAGGAGCCGGAATGGGAGTCGGTGTCAAAAAAGCCTCTCATCCACTATACCAACGGGTCCCCTATAAGAGCGCTGGCCGTTGTCCATAACGCCTGCCCCAAATGTTGAAATAGAGAAGTGACCCGGAGCGAACTTATCCGACGGCTTGTTTTGAGAGAGATCTGTGACGATTTTGAAAACGTGGATCAGATCATTCTGCCGCAGGTGGCAGAGGATTGCACCAAGCTCGGCTTCTCGATTGAGCGCTCCGAGATCGTGAATGCGTTGGGTGAGTTAGTCGTGGGCGGGTTGGCCAAGGCATACCTCTTGTCCGGTTATAGCCGGGATCCGTTCTCTGGAGAACTGGAGGGCATGCCGCCAGTCGGCGTCGTCGAGGAGAACTTCAAAACATATTCTTACGTCACCAAGAAAGGACTGGATTTCCACCGCTCCGACGAGACATGGTGGCCCTTCGACGAGGAAGACAAAGTTCTGCCAAACTGGCGCCTCGACCCTCCGCCTACGCGCTAACCAAGGATTTGCTCGCTAAGCGAAGGACCCGGCGGTGGCCCGTCAATCAAGTGTTCCTGGTCGCTCGATCTCACTGTTCCTCTGCTACCTATCTCCTCCGCTACCCGCAGCCGACCCGTTAACGTGCGATTTTCGATGGATGCTTGAACGCGCAGGCGATGGTACGGCTTGGGTTCGTTTGGTTCTACAGGATCTTCCAGGCTCGCGGAAAGACCCGTCAGCAGCGAGCCGCTTGGGTTCGTTTGGTAACCTGATTAATACCGATGAGTAATTTTCAGGTCACCCTTCCCGACGGAAGTGTCCAGAGTATCCCCTCAGGGGCGGCGCCGATTGATGTCGCGCGCTCCATCAGCCCGCGCCTCGCCGATGACGCGCTAGTTGCGAAGGTCAACGGCAATTTCTGGGATTTGAACCGGCCCTTCGAAGCGGATTCGACACTGCAAATTCTGACTCCGAAAAATCCCGAAGCGCTGGAAGTTTATCGCCATTCGACCGCGCATCTCTTAGCCGCGGCAGTACTCGAACTGTATCCGGAAACCAAGCTGGGAGTAGGCCCGACGATCGAAAACGGCTTCTACTACGACTTCCAGAGGGCGGAGGCGTTCTCGCCTGAAGATCTCGAAAAAATCGAAAAGAAGATGTGGGAATTGCAGGCGCAGGACCTACCCTACCAGCGCCAGTACATGGAAAAGGAAAAAGGGCTGAAGCTGTACGGCGATCAGCCCATGAAGTGCGAGCTGATCACCGAAAAAGCCGACGCCATTTTTTCCGAGTACACGCTGGGACCGCGCTTCATCGATTTCTGCCGCGGGCCGCATGTGCCGTCGACGAAGAAGATCAAGGCGTTCAAACTGCTCTCGATCGCAGGGGCCTATTGGAAGGGAAACGAAAAGAACGCGCAGTTGCAGCGCATCTACGGTACGGCTTTCTTCACCAAGAAAGAGCTGGACGATTATCTGACGAAGCTCGAAGATGCCAAGAAGCGCGACCACCGCAAGCTGGGCCAGGAACTCGACCTCTTCAGCATCCAGGAACTCGCTGGGCCGGGGCTGATTTTCTTCCATCCCAAGGGCGCGCGCGTCCGCAAGATCATCGAGGACTGGATGCGCGATCAATATCTGGCGCGCGGCTACGACCTGGTCTATACGCCGCACGTGATGCGCGCCGATCTGTGGAAGACTTCGGGACACCTGAGCCACTACGCCGAAAACATGTTCGCCGGCATGGAGCTTGACGATGCTGAATATCGCCTGAAGCCCATGAACTGCCCCGGCCACATCCTGATTTATCGCGATCGCCTGCGCAGCTATCGCGAACTTCCCGTGCGCTATGGGGAGCTCGGAACAGTGTACCGCTACGAGCGCAGCGGTACCATGCACGGGCTGCTGCGCGTGCGCGGCTTCACGCAGGATGACGCCCACATCTTCTGCACCCCTGAACAGATTGAGGACGAAGTTGTGAGTTGTCTGGAGTTCGCCCTGGACACGCTGAAGACTTTTGGCTTTGAACAATACGAAGCGGAAATTTCCACCTGGGATGGCGGCAAGAGCGGCAAGTATGACGGCGCGCCGGAGTTGTGGACGCTAGCCGAAAAGGCCCTGCAAAGCGCGGTGGACCGCCTCGGGATGAAAGCTCCGGTGACACCCGACGAAGCCGCTTTCTACGGCCCCAAGATCGACGTGAAGCTGCTCGACGCGCTGGGCCGCAAGTGGCAGCTCTCGACCGTGCAGTTCGATTTCACTCTGCCGCAGCGCTTCGGCCTGGAGTATGTCGGCGACGACGGCAACCGACACCAGCCGCTGATGGTGCACCGCGCGCTCTATGGCAGCATCGAGCGCTTCTTCGGGACGTTGATCGAGCACTACGCCGGCGCGTTCCCGGTGTGGCTTGCTCCGGTGCAGGTAGTGGTCATGCCGATCACGGACCGTCAGCTCGAGTACGCAAAGAAGGTGCATGCGCGCCTCGAAGAGGCCGGCTTGCGTTCCCACCTGGACGACCGCAAGGAAAAGGTCAACCTCAAGATTCGTGACGCGCAGTTGCAGAAGGTGCCATACATGTTAGTGGTGGGTGACCGCGAGGCGGAAGGCGGCACCGTTTCCGTGAGACATCGCAAGCACGCCGACATGGGCGTGAGGCCTCTGGAACAGTTTGTGGAAGACGTGTGCAAGCTGGTCGAATCGAAATCCGCGACGGAATAAACGCGCGAACCATCCTGAGCCCGACGAGCGGCTTCATCGCCGATGCCGGGTTCACGCATTCGCTGACCCCGGCGCGCAACTGCACCTTCGGCTGCACCTATTGCTATGTGCCGACCATGCGCATCCAGGGCGGCCTGAAGCCAGAGGACTGGCAGCGCTGGGGCCGGTACACAACCTTCAAAAGTAACGCGGCGGATCTGCTGCGCCGTGAAGCTCGCGCGAATCAGCGCATCTACTGCTCGCCCCTGGTCGATCCCTATCAGCCCGCCGAAGAGTGCGAGCGGATGATGCCGCGAATCCTGGACGCACTCCTCGAAGCGCCGGAGCCTCCGCGTGTGTTCGTCCTGCAGACGCGAGGTCCTTTAGTTCTTCGCGATCTCGAAAGACTGCGCGCGCTCGGGCAGCGCGTCGCGTTGCGCGTCAGCTTTTCGATCACGACGAATCGCGAAGAGATCCGCAGCCTCTATGAGCCGCACTGTGCGCCCATCGCCGAGCGTCTGGATGTGATCCGGACGTTGCGCGAAGCGGGGATCGAAACCTACGCGACGCTGGCTCCCCTGCTGCCGTGCGATCCAGAAGAGCTGGCGCTGCGGGCGCTGGACGCCAGTGGACGCGACCTGATCGGAGATCCCCTGCACATTCGGAGCGCCAAGCCCCGCGGCGCGACTACTCGCGACGGGGCGTTCCGCATCAGTGCGACGAATCAGCACGAGAAGTGGTTCGAATCGGCGTTTCAAGACGCGATCGTTGAGCGCCTTCACGCGGCCGCACGCGCTCTCGGACACCAGTTTGCCATCGGACCCGCCGGGTTTGCGACCTTGGCTCGTTAGGGAATACCCCCGAAGATTCCGTCGTCGTCAGCGCAATCGGCGAATTCAAAGTAGTCCATGTTGGCGATCGAAAGATTGTTTTCGATGCCCTGAATCTGCGACGGGATTGCGCGAAAGCTTCGGCCCCGGTCGGCCTTCAAAGCGATAATCAGAACTGGAAACTCAGAATGCGTGACGGTCAGCTGGCCCACGGCCAGGAGGAACGAGTGCGGGTAGTCGCTGGGTACTCGCAACAGCAAATCGTCCGCGCTGAGATTCTGAAACTCACAATCGTCGAGCAGGTCGACATTCGCATAAAATGGCTCGCTCGTAAGGTATTGTGGTGCGCGAATCAAGCCATAGATCGCTTCCCACGCGCCTCGGCTCTCAAGATGAGCACGGATCACAAGAGGGTTCGCAGTCATTGCAAGCTGCATCATTTTCATGGATCCCATGGCGGCAGCGTGCGCCGGGCTTCCGGGTTTGCGACATTGACTCTATGAACCTTCTCGATCGGATTCTCGGCAGGAACCACTCCGGCGCGTGTGGTCAGGCTTGGATCGAAAATCCAGGCGGCGGGGAGCTGGCGTCCTTCAGTCCCAGCGATGGCAGTGAACTCGGGCGCGTGCGGCTGGCGGATGAGGAAGACTACGACGAGGTGCTGTGGGCCGCCACCCAAACCTTTGAACGCTGGCGCTTGCTGCCCGCCCCAAAGCGCGGCGAGCTCGTTCGCGAAATTGCCGACGAATTGCGCGCGGCCAAGGACGAGCTCGGCACGCTGGTCACGCTCGAAACGGGCAAGATTCTGGCCGAAGGGAAAGGCGAAGTGCAGGAGATGATCGATATCGCCGATTTCGCCACCGGCCTTTCGCGGCAACTCTACGGCCTCTCGATGCATAGCGAGCGCGCGGGGCATCGCATGTATGAGCAGTGGCACCCGCTGGGCATCGTCGGCGTCATCAGCGCGTTCAACTTTCCGGTGGCGGTATGGAGTTGGAACGCGCTCATTGCGATGGTGTGCGGCGATACCGTGGTGTGGAAGCCTTCGCCCAAGACGCCGCTGACCGCAATTGCGGTGCAGAACATCTGCAATCAGGTGCTGGAGCGCCGTGGATGGCAAGGCGTTCTGAACCTGGTGATCGGACGCGACGAAGTGGTGGGAGAGCGCCTGATCCACGACCCGCGGGTGCCGCTGATCAGCGCCACCGGGTCGACGCGCATGGGCAAGAACATCGCTCCAGTGATTGCCAGTGGAATGCGGCGAAGCCTGCTCGAACTCGGCGGCAATAATGGCGCGATCGTAATGGATGACGCCGACCCCGATTTGGTAGTCCGTGCGGTGCTGTTCGGCGCGGTCGGCACGGCGGGCCAGCGCTGCACCTCGCTGCGCCGATTGTTCCTGCAGCGGGGCATAGCGCCCCGGATCACCGAGAGACTGCTCGCCGCCTATAGCCAGATTCAAATTGGCGATCCGCGCGATCCCGACACGTTGATGGGGCCTCTCATCGACCGCCAAGCCGTCGATAATATGATGCGAGGGCTCGATAGCATACGCGAGCAGGGCGGGGAAGTTCTCTGCGGCGGCCGCGTCGTGAACGATTGTTTCGTCGAGCCAACGATTGTGCGCGCTCACCCGGAGATGGCAATCCTTAAGGAGGAAATCTTCGCCCCGATTCTCTACCTGCTGGAGTTCGAAAACCTGGATCAGGCTATCGCCTGGCACAACGACGTTCCGCAGGGGCTCTCCTCGTCGATCTTCACTTCCAACCTGAACGTGGCGGAGATCTTTCTGAGCGTACGCGGCACCGATTGCGGCATTGCCAACGTCAACATCGGCACTAGCGGAGCTGAGATCGGTGGAGCTTTCGGAGGTGAGAAAGAAACCGGCGGCGGCCGCGAATCCGGCAGCGATGCGTGGAAAGCTTACATGCGCCGTCAAACTGTTACGGTGAACTGGTCGGGCGAGCTTCCGCTCGCGCAGGGCATCAAGTTCGATCTGTAGCCGCCGCCCTGGCCCGATTACTTTTTGGTGGCCGTGATGCCCGGCTCTTTCATCAGCTCGCGTACCGTACTGCGGATGATGCCTTCCGGTTTTTTCATTAAGGGGTCGTTGCCGAACAATTGCACGCGGACCGCTCCCCTGGCGTCCACAAACAGCATGATCGGAACGAAGGGACGGTCCTTCAGCGATAGGTTCGCAAGGCTCCTGAGTGTGGAGCGATCCACATAGCCCAGCGGAAAGTTAGGCTTGTGAGCGGCGGCGAAGGGTCCGATCGCGGCCGCGGCATTGTCGTCCCCGGCAGCCACCACCACCTGCAATCCGTGAGGTCCTTGCTCCTGCTGGATCTGTTTAAGAAGATCCACCACTTCGCCGCAGTCTTTACAGGTCGTGGAGATCAGCGCCAAAACCAGCGCTTTCCCACGATACTGCTTGAGATCCAATTTCTTGCCGCCGGGCAAGGACACCGGCACGTCGGCTAAGGTGTGTCCCGGCGGGAGACCGGCATAAACCAGCGTTGTCAAACTCAAGAGAAACAGAACGTGAAGCATAGATCTAACCAGCATCAGCTTCTATCTTAGTTGAGTCTCGACTTCGGCCAGCCAGTCCGGCCGCTTCAAAACCTCGCGCGGGCGGCTGCCGTCGGGCGGACCGATGATGCCTTCGCGCTGCATCATGTCGAGGATGCGAGCGGCGCGGCCATAGCCCAGCCGCAAACGCCGCTGCAATGTGGAAGTGGAGGCTTTGCCCTGCTCCAGCACCACGCGCACCGCATCCTGATACAGCGGATCTTGCGTGCCTTCGAAGTCCTCTGCATCGCCTTCCTCGTCCTCGGCCGGCGGCGCCAGCAGGAAAGTCTGGTCGTATTCCGGTGCGGCCTGCCGCTTCCAGAACTCCACCACATCGTTGGTCTCGGCCTCGCTGACATAAGATCCGTGCACGCGTACCAAGCGTGAGGAACCGGGCGGCAGGAATAACATATCGCCGCGGCCCAGCAGATGTTCGGCGCCCATCACGTCAAGCACCGTGCGAGAGTCAACGCGGGTCGCCACGCGGAAGCTGATGCGCGACGGGAAATTTGCCTTGATCAAGCCGGTGATGACGTCGACGCTGGGACG
>JBDTTL010000112.1:0-12937 GCA_039930665.1 Acidobacteriota bacterium | reverse complement strand
AACCGACGAATAAAGGTTTTGCAGACCTCTGCCTTACCACTTGGCTACCGCGCCCTGCGTGCTTCGTGACTATCTCACAGATACCGTGCCCGCACCCGCAATGTCAACCCGCGCTGCCGGACCGGAAGTGATGTGATTCAGCCACGGCACGTTTGAGCGAACTTCACTCGCGCGTTCTTCGCCGCTTTGCTAAACTGTTCGCTTATGCCTCGCTTTGCCGCCAATCTCAGCTTTCAGTTCCAGGACATCCCGTTCCTGGATCGTTTCGCCGCCGCCGCCGCCGCCGGCTACCGCGCCGTCGAGTTCATGTTCCCCTACGAACACCCCGCGGAAGTCATCGCTGAGCATCTCAAAGCATCTCAAGTCGAAAATGTTCTCATCAACATGCCGCCCGGAGACTGGGCCGCCGGTGATCGCGGCATCGCCTGCATCCCCGGTCGCGAAGAGGAATTCCGCAAGGGGGTCGCCACTGCCATCTCCTACGCCCGCGTCCTCGGGACTCCGCGCGTGCACGCCATGGCGGGCTTGGTCCCCGCCGGCTCGACGCGGGCCGCTTGCAAGGACACCTATATCGCCAATTTGCGCTACGCCGCCGAGCAACTTGCCGCCGCCGGGCTCACGCTCGTGATCGAACCCATCAACACCCGCGACATCCCCGGCTTTTTCCTCAACACTCAAGCGGAGGCCGCCGAATACTGCGCCGCCGTCGGTCTTCCCAATCTAAAAATGCAGATGGACTGTTACCACATCCAGGTCACCGAAGGCGACATCTCCACCAAGCTGAAAAAGTACGCCGCGCTTTGCGAACACATCCAGATCGCCGGCGTCCCCGAGCGTCACGAGCCCGACACCGGCGAGGTCAACTACACCTACATTTTCAAACTCCTCGACGATATCGGCTATAAAGGCTGGATCGGATGCGAGTATCGTCCCGCCGGGAAAACCGTGGATGGTCTGGGCTGGTTCAAGCCCTGGTCGGTAAAATGAGCGCCCGCGAAATAACCGTCCGCGCGGCGAGAATTAAGCGCGTTCGCCTTTAAGGCTGCATAGCCGACACTGGAGCGCTGGGGCGCCTGCCCTCATTTTCACCGCCATCACCGGACCCCGTTTCCCGGACCCGCTCTCCGTCCGGCTTGACGCCGCTGCAATTCCTGCCATTGCTCGTTGGTCAGAATCATCCGCAACCGGAGCGTCATCTGCGAAAGCGTGCGGGTCAAGTCGCCGCGTGCCATCGCCAGATGTTCGATCGCCTCATTCGCTTTCCGCTGATCGAGCGGATTCTCTCCCAACGCGGTCTCCAGATCGCCATCGGCGCGCTGCACGGCTTCCCGCAGATCCAGCAGATGACTGCGATATTCCCGCACCGTGACACGAATATCTTTCCGCTGGGCCGCGCTCAAATTCAGGTTGCGAGCGATCGGGCTGTTCCACCATGCGCCTTCCCACAGGGCCGGACCCCGCCGCAGGCCCGGCCTCGGACCTTGCGCCAGCAGCACGGCCGGCAGCAGCAACGCCGCCCAAACCCAACTTCGCATCGCTTTTATTGCTCCTCAAACAATGCGCGCGCCGGAGCCGCCGCCGCCGGTTCCACGGTTTGCTCCATGGAATAAATGTCGCGGAAGAATTGCGCATCGCTGATTTCCGCCCGTTTAGCAGGCTGCTGTTGAGGCGCCGGATTTTTAAGCACGGACTCCATTTCCGGATGGTATACAAACACACCCACCGCCAGCGCGCACGCCGCGGCTAATCCTGGCCCCCACAACCAATATTTGCGCGAGGGCCGCTCGATGCGCTCATAGATCTTTGTGCGCTGCGCGGCCAGGAAATCGCCTGGAATTTCGACGCTCGCCACCATGGTCGCCCGCTTCTCATGCCACTCCTGCAACCGCTGCGCGCAATCCGCGCACCTGCTCAAGTGCGCATCGGCGTCGTTTCCCGCAATCCCATACACTGTGTCCAGCAGCACATCTTCACTTAAATGTTCGTGCCCGCTCATAGTGCCTTCCCTCATATAAGTCCCGCAAGTCCACGCGCAGTTTATTTACCGCGCGGAACATGTGGGCTTTTACAGTGCCCACATCCAGTCCCAGAATCTGTCCAATCTGTTCCAGGCTCATTTCTTCATAATGCCGCAGCGTGAACACTGCCCGCTGCCGGTCGGAAAGTTGCGCCAGCGCCGCTGCCAGGCGCCCATTGATCTGGCCCGCGAAGTACCGGTCCTCTGATTCCGGAGCTCGCGAAGCGGTCATCGATAAAATGGTTGCTTCGTCTTCCGGAGCCGGTCTTCGCCGCCAGATCTGCCACTTCTTCGAACGCAGCCGGTCTAGGCAGGTATTGACCGCGATTTTCGACAACCACCGCGCCGGGTCATCCAGGACCTTTCCGTCCTCGCCGCGTTCTTCTTCTCGCAAGAGAGCTTGATACGCCTTGAAAAAGACGTCTTGAGTCGCCGAATCGGCTTCGTCAGGATCTTGTAGCAGGCGCCGGCACAGCGCGTTCACGCGGCGCTGCTCCGACGTCATCCATGTGCCGAAATCTCGTAGCAAACCCGTATCAACCCGCCCGGCTACCAGAGGCTCGGCCATCAGCCTCATCATACTCTTCAGGACGAGAAAAGCCGCTCGGGGATTACACCAAGGTCAGAGCCGAAAGCACTCCCAGGCTGGCGGCCGGACCAGACCTTCTACTGCGCGCCGAAGGCCGTCGCATGTTGAGTAAGTAGAACCGGCTCCACTACTTGCGAGGCCACCTCTCGCGCCGCGGGCTTCGCCGGAGCAGTCTTTACTTCCTGTAGAAGTTTCGTGATGGCGAGTGGGGCCTCACCCGTCGGCAGCGCCGGCGGTGTAAACAATGACTCGGTGGGTAGTTGCCGCATCTCCAGGCCGTCTTCGATCAGCATTTCGTGCTCGATCCAGTTAGACAGCGGAATGTTGCGGAAGAAAATGCGCTCCTGCATCACCATGGTTTTCTTCGAACCATTCACCGACTTGCTCTCGCGCACGTAGCTGCGCTCCTCGGTGCGAATGTCATGCATGAAATCGTCAAGCGCCTGCCGCTTGCACGCTGCCTCGGTGGCCTTGACCCGCTCGTCGAGGGTGACCTTGTGCGAACTGATCATCGCCCGCGCTTCGGCCAGCGATTCGCGCTCTTTCGCCAGCGCCACTTCCATTCGCGCCTGCATCACATAGTAGGACAACAGCGCGCTGCCGCCTGCTACGAATACCGGCAGGAAAAGCCATAAGAATGCTTCCATTTGCATACGATAGTCCTGCTATGAAACCTATCGGACGGCCATGGGAAAAAAGTTAGCGGCTTAAGCTAAAAACCTTAGGCGAAATAGGGACCAAAGGTCTCCTGCCCGGCACTATTTCGCCTGTGACCCGACTTTTCTCCCACTCGCCAGCGCCGAGAGCAACGCGAAATCGAAGCGCGCCAAAGCCCCTAGCATCGCCGCGGCGCGAAAGCTCAGCCCTGCGAAGAAGCCGTCGTATTTACTCAACAGCGCGGCCGCGCCCAGAATCCGATCCGACTTATGGATCGCGTTGTTTGGAACTGCCTCCGTAGGCGCGTGCCAAGTCGCGCGAATCCCGGGATACATCTCCATTTTGCGCCCAGCCCTACGAATTTTGATTGCCAGGTCGGCGTCGGCCCAGTATTCGCCGAACCGTTGATCGAAGTAGTTCATTCCTGTGACGAACTGCTTGCGCACCATCAAGGCCTCGCGCCCCGGATACAACACTACAGACCGTTCCAGTGCTAAAGTCTCGTCTGGGATCTGCACCCAGCCCAATTCGCTGCCAGCACGCACCTGCACCAATGACTGCCGATCCGGAAATGGCCGGGTGCGCGCTACCGGCTTCCCGTCAACGTCCACCAGCAGGGGACAAACCCCCGTCACGCCGGGTTCGGCGTCCAACTTCTCAGCCAGGCGCGCGACAGTGTCCTCGGCCACCTCCACGTCCGGCGACAGCAGAAAGAGATACTCGCCCCGCGCCGTGCGCGTCGCGATGTTTAGCGCCTTGGTCGCGCCAAAATTCTCCGGGAGCCGCTGCACGGTGATGCCGGGGAAGTCTTCCTCAAGCTCCGCAGTTGAATCGTCGCTCGCGCAATCCACCACCAAAATTTCAAGTTGCTCGCGCTTTTCTGATTTTTCGAGCGCGGCAATAGCCCGCCGCAATTCCGGAAATTGATTATGAGCAACGAAAATCGCCGCGATCTTAGGCGGAGACGAGACGTTACCGGCAGGTGCACTACCAGCGTTAGGGACGTTCATTCGGATTCATAGCGAGCCTCTTGCTAGCTTAGCCCGAATTCATTCCCGCGACCTCAAAATCGTTAGATACAAAATAATTGGGCCTGCCCACGCGGACAACGACCTTCACTTCTGCCTATGCTGGGCGTCCGAATTGGGGTCGCTGTGTTTCGCGTCCTCCCACCCATCGTGGACCTCTCGGCCGGCTTTTCTTACTTCCTCCGCCGCCTGTCGGGCTAGCTCTTTAGCCTTCGCGGCGGCTTTGTAGGCATTTTCTCCAGCCCGGTGAGCCGCCTGGTCAGCTTTTTCTTCCCGCGCACGGCGCTCATCGGCGTTTTCCGTCTGGTTGCATGCAGCCGTGCTTAGCAGCAAGCCGCTCAGAACAATACAAGTTGGTACCAAACGCATAGTTCACCTCGACTTCAATACCTACAGCAATTGATTTGCCACCGGTCGCCAAAGCGCGTTTCACAGGGTGTCTTCAGGCCTCGGGTTAGCGATGGCGCCGTAGCCCGGGCCAGGAATCGAAGTCTGCGTCGAAACTCAGAATCGCACGAATCTTCTGGCGTTCCATAATCGCTATGTGCAGGGCGTCGCGGGCCGAAAGACTTGGCCGGCTTTGCGCGATTTCGCTCGCACGCAATACGTCCTCTTTTTCGATGGGAAACACCTCATCGACCACCGAAAGCATCACTTGAATCGTGGGAGCAATCGCATCTCTGCGGTTGATCGCGGAATAACGATGCAGGATTTCTTGCAGAACTTCGGCGTCCGATACCAGGCGTTCGCCCTTCGCGATCAGGCCTTCCAATAGGATCTGAGCCGCAATCTTATTGGGATGCGCTGCACCCACCAGATACATGGGAATGTTCGAATCGACAAAGGTCACTGCTGATAGCCTCGCTCGATTTCAGCGAGCATCTGCGCAATGTCGCCAGTGGGAAACCCGTGTTCCGCTGCTTTCCGCACCGCCTTCAGCTTCGCCTGCGGTTCCTGCACGGGCCGCTGCAAGCGGGCTTCGCGAAGAGTTCGACGGACCCATTCGCCCAGTGCCAGGTGCTCGCGCCGAGCTAACCGCTGGAGTTCTTCCATTTCCGCGTCCGGAATCAGGACTTGAAGCCGCTTGCTCATAGTGTGAGTATATCGTACTCAGTGCCCACTCACTCGCCGGCCTTCTTGCGCCGCCTCGGAAACTTGCGCCCCCCAATCCGTTCTATACTGGATACGGACAGCGCACAGTGCCTTCCGGCTTTGTGTGCAGTCACGAAGCGAACAGCGGGTTTCAGCGTTGTGCGCAGTTAAGAAAAAGTAGAACGAGAATGCACCGCCCTGCCCCTGTGTGGCTTTGCGGCGCGTTCCAGTTTAGCTCCCTAACGTATGGATTCTAGAATCCGGGTGCTGGTGGCAAAACCCGGCCTCGACGGACATGATCGCGGCGCCAAGGTAATCGCCCGGGCGCTGCGCGATGCTGGCATGGAGGTAGTCTATACCGGACTCCGCCAAACGCCGGAAATGATCGTCAACGCCGCGCTCCAGGAAGATGTTCAGGTAATCGGCCTGTCCATCCTTTCGGGCGCGCACAACGCCATTGTCCCCCGCGTGATGGAGCTGCTTAGGCAGAAAGATATGACCGATGTCGTGGTCATCGTAGGAGGCATCGTTCCGGATGAAGATGCCGCCGAACTCAAACGCCAGGGCGTGGGCGCCGTGTTTCAACCCGGCTCCTCGCTCCAGAAGATTGTGGAATTCATCCGCGGCGCGGTGAAGCAGCCGGCATCGCTCACCTGAAGAAAGTACGCAAAGAAGAACGCACCGCGTTTAGCGAGTGCAGGAGTAAGAATGCAAGAAAAACTGAATATCGCGGTGTTTGTCGACTACGACAACATCGAGATTGGATTGAAATCCACGTTGCGGCGGGAATTTGACGTCTCGCTCGCCCTGGATGCTCTCAAGGAGCGCGGCGACATCGTCGCCAAATTCGCTTATGCCAACTGGGGGCGCCAGGATGGCGCCACCCGGCAGATGGCCGAAAACGCCGTGCAAATGGTCCAGCGAATTCCCTCGCCAAGAGGCGACAAGAACGGAGCCGACATCAATCTCGCGCTCGACGCCCTGGAAATGGCCTTCACACACACCCATGTGAATGCCTTCGCCATCGTCAGCGGCGATAGCGACTTCATCCCGCTGGTCAATAAACTCAAAGAGTACGGAAAGACGGTATTCGTAGTTGGCGGTAAGGCGTTTACCTCGACCATTCTCCAGCAGAATTGCCACGAGTTCATCAGCTTTGAATCGCTGCTGTCCGATACCTCGGTGCCCGCCAGTGTGGCGGCGCTCGAAGTTCGTGCGATTCACCAGCAGCGCCCGCGCAGCGATCGTCCGGAGCGCGGCGACCGTCCGCAGGGAGATCGTCCGCCGCAAGGGGATCGCCAGCCGGGCGACCGTGGAGGTGGACGCCGCGAGCGTCCCGCTCCGCTCGATCTGGTGCAGTCCATGCCGCTCGTCGAGCGCGCTCTGCAGGTGCTCGAACGGCGCGGCGTGCAGCCGCAACTAGGACTGTTGAAGTCCACCATGCTGCAGCTTGATTCCGCGTTCAACGAACGCGCCTATGGGGGATCCAGCTTCTCCGATTTTGTCGAAAAGCTCAAGCGCGCTGACCTGGTAAACGTCTCGGGTACCGGGGGTCGCTATGTGATCGAGCGCAAGGGCTCGGCTTCGACGGAGCATCCCTCGCTCAAGCACGAAGATCTGCTACCGCCGCTGCGCGACGTGCTGGAAAACCATCGGCTCGAAATCGAGAACGGCAGTCCAGTCGAAGATCTGGCGGGATGGTTCAAAATCGAGCAGCCCAACTTCGATGTAGCCGCTTATGGCTTCCAGCGGTTCGCGGAGTTCCTCAACTACGCCCAGGACAAGACGGTGGTTCGCCTGGAGCCGCATGAAGATCAGGGCACCGTATTGGTGTATCTGGGCGCGGAATTTTATCCACCCGCCGAACCGCCAAAGCCGGAGCCGGTAGAAGCGATCGAGGAAGAAGTGGAAGAGGACGAGCCGCAGCCTTATGTCGAAGGCCAGCCGACCATCTTCGAGCCCAATCCACCGCCCGCGAAAGTCAAGCGTGCACCGACGCGTAAGCGCATCTCTAAGCCCGCGGCTGGTGGCGGTGGCGGTCAACGACGCCCGGTACGCCGCAAGAAGACCGACAAGTAACCGGCCGCACTTTCGCGAGCCTGCAGGCGCCGCCTAAAATCCGCGCCTTTCCAAATTACTCCAGCGACTCCTGGAAGCTGACCTGCCCCACGTGATGGAGCTTGATCAGATTCGCGCTCCCTGACATTCCGAAAGGTGCGCCGGCCACCAGAATGACGCTGTCGCCGATCCGCGACCACGCCTCGCCTAGCAGCTTCATGTCGCAGACGCGCAACATTTCCTCGATGGAATCCACGCTCACCGGCGCGACCGGATGCACGCCGTAGATCACGGCAAGCTCGCGCGCGACCGCTGCGGTTTCGCAGAATGCGAAGATTGGAACCCGCGGCCGGAAACGCGCTATCAGGCGCGCCGTGTGGCCCGATGTGGTGAAAGCCAGCAGGGCTTTGACGCTAGCCGAAAGACCGGCATGATAGGCGGCTTCCGTAATAATCTGCGCGTGCGTCGGATTCACTGCCTGCGGCGGCTCTGGAAAGTGGCGATCGCTCTGGTAAGTTTCCGCCTCCACCGCGATGGTCGCCATCATCGAAACCGCCTCGCGCGGATACTGGCCGCTGGCCGTCTCGGCCGATAGCATTACCGCGTCGGTACCGTCGAAAATCGCGTTGGCGACGTCGGTTACCTCCGCTCGCGTCGGCGTCGAACGAGTGACCATCGACTCCAGCATCTGCGTGGCCGTGATCACGAACTTGCCGCGCATGCGCGCCCGCTCGATGATGGTCTTCTGCGCGCCCGGCACGCGGGCCAGCGTCATCTCCACGCCCAGATCCCCGCGCGCGACCATTACCCCGTCGGATTCCGTGAGAATTGCTTCCAGATTGTCCAGCGCCTCCGGCTTTTCGATCTTTGCAATTACCGGGATCTTCCGCCCGCGGTCCTTGAGACGCCGCTTCAGGCCCGCCACATCCTCGCCGGTGCGCACGAACGAAAGCGCCACCATGTCCACGTTCTGCGACAAGCCGAACTCCAGATCGGCGCAATCTTTTTCAGTCATGGAAGGAATGCTCACGCGCACGCCGGGCAAATTGATGCCTTGCTTGTCGCGAATCGTTCCGCCCGAAACCACTGTGAAGTCCACCGACACGCCGTTGGTAGACAGCGCGCGAAGTTCCACACAGCCGTCGGCGAGCAGCACGCGGTCGCCCGCCGTAACATCCCTCGCCAGCGCCTTATAACTGGTGCGTGCCAGCTTGGCGTTTCCGATCACGTCCTCCACCGTGATGCTGAAGGACGCGCCGGTTTCGAGCGTGGCCTCGCCGCCTTCGAATTTCCCCAACCGGATCTTTGGTCCCTGCAGATCGAACAGAATGCCCGGTGTCGCGCCGCAATCCGCCGCAATTTCGCGAATCGTGTGGATCACCGCGGCGTGTTCGCCATAAACGCCGTGGGAGGCATTAATGCGGAAGACGTCCACCCCCGCCTTTAACAACGCCCGCAGCATTTCTGGCGAGCGCGAGGCGGGCCCTATCGTGGCGACAATCTTCGTATTGCGCATATACCATGTTACGGGTTTTGCGTCCGGATTTTGCGAGCCGGCGACGCTCCGCCGACACGCCTATGATGGGCCTCCACTCAACAGGGCGTGGCTGCCCACCTGGTCCACGTTCAAAATCATGTTTCCGTTGCCATCGATCTCGAAGGCGGGCTGGAATTTCGCCTGCCACGTCAACTCATCGTAGCGATAGGAGTATCGCGCATGAACCGTCTGGCTAAAGGTGTCATCGAAAGCCTTGATCAGAATTACGAACTCCGCCTGCAGACTGGCTAGATCCTCGGCGGTTTTCCCAAACAGCGGACTGGTTTCATCCAACGGATGCACAATGGTCCAAGTGAGCGCCAGAAAATAAATCTTGTCACGTTCCAGTTTGAGGGGCTCGAAACGCCGCTTCATATTGCCGGGCGGGCGGGCCTTCCACCGTCATCAGCACCAGGTTGGCTTCCAGTTCCATTAAGATATTGGGCCGCGAATTGACAATGCGGAGTTGCAGACTGCTCTGTTCCTGATAGGGCGCCATCAGAATGCGCTCGCTGAAGCCAATTTTCGCCGACGGCCGCGAAAAGCGTCCAAACATCAAACCGGTGCCCAAAGCCACCGCCATCAGCCCGGCGATGGCTTCGAGGGACGCCACGATATTCACGGTCAAGCTTGCCGGCTCCGTAGCACCGTCGGCACCCCGCAGATGTCCCGGGCCGAGCGCGAAGTACACCAGCGTAAACATCAAATTCAGCAGCAGGTAACCGCTTAATATGGTGGCGAAGAATCGCGGCCATCTCATACTGAGCATCTGCAGATAAGGGTGGAAGTCTCGCCAGCTCCCACCTCGCCGGTAAACATTGAAGCTCCCGTCTTTGTTGATGCTGCGCCGCAGGGCGCCGGTGAACTGTTGTGTCAAGCCGGGATCGAATGTGGGCTTTTCCATAACCAGATGGTAGGCCAAGCCCGCTGCACTACGCGCGCCCCCAGAACGCGAACGTCACCGCGCCGAACAGGCACACTAGCGAGAGCGCGCAATTCCAGCGCAGCTCTTCGCCCAGGTAGAAATACGCGAACACCACGAAGACCACGAGCGTTATGGCCTCCTGGATAATCTTCAACTGATATCCGCTGAACCGCCCGTAGCCAAAGCGATTGGCAGGCACCTGGAAGCAGTACTCCCCCCGCGCGATCAGCCAGCTAAGAAGGATGGCGTGTACCAAGCTCCAGGAACGGTGCTTTAGATGGCCGTACCAGGCGAAGGTCATAAAGGTGTTGGAGATCACAAGCAGAATGACGGTGAGCATTTAGCGCCATGCTAACATCGAGCCCGGACCCCGCCAGTAGCCACGTAGAAGGCACGTCAACCCCAGGTAGGGGTATAATTTGGTGTTAGATGCTGGAACTGATCAAGAAGCTCCAGGAAGAGATTGCAGTGCTCGAAAACGAGTTCCGCATCGAACTTCCGCGGGAGATTCTTAAGGCCCGCGCCCACGGCGATCTCAGTGAAAACGCTGAGTATCACGCCGCTAAGGAACGCCAGGGCTTCGTGAACGCGCGTCTGGGACAATTGCACGCCCGCCTGCGCGACATCTCGATGATCGATGTGACCAAGATCCCGCATGATCGGGTTGGTCTAGGATCCATCGTGCTGGTCCTGGACGTCGACAAAGATGAAAAAGTGCAGTACAAACTCGTAACCAGCGAAGATGTGGACGTCTCCAAAGGGCTGATATCCACCGTCTCGCCGATCGGTCGCGGACTGTTGGGCAAGCAAGTGGGCGATACCGTGCGCATCACAATTCCCGGCGGAGTACGCGAGATGGAAATCATCGAACTCTCTACCATTCACCAGATCGCTGAGCGGCTTCAGGCAGCAGCCCCTGCTCGTGACGGGGATAAATGACCATCACCCACGTCATCGGCTACGGCAGCAATAAAATCATCCGGCTGATTGTGCGCGGGCTGGCTCTTTCGCGAATTCATCCCAACGTCCTCACTTTCCTCGGCCTGGTGATCAATATGGTCGCCGCCTACATGCTGGCCGTGGGACAGTTCCGCTGGGGCGCTGCCGTGATCATCGGCGCGGGCCTCTTCGACATGGTGGACGGCCGCGTGGCGCGTGAAACCAATCGCGTGACGCGCTTCGGCGGGTTCTTCGATTCGGTGCTGGACCGCTACTCGGATTGCGCGCTGCTGGTCGGTCTGCTGGTATGGTATGGATCCATCAACCGGCCGTTTTATGTAGTGCTGACCGCCATTGCCATGGCGGCTTCGGTGATGATCAGCTACACACGTGCGCGCGCGGAAAATTCCATCCCCATGTGCAAGGTGGGATTCATGGAGCGTCCCGAACGCGTAGTGTTGGTGATTATCGGAGCGCTGTTCGACCACATGGCTCCAGTGCTGTGGGTGATCGCGGTACTGGGGAACCTGACCGTAGTGCACCGCATGATCTTCACCTGGCAGGAAGCCAAGCGCCTGGAAGAAGCCCAACTCAAATCCGCTCCGGTCGCGCGCGCTGCCAGCAAAGTTTAGGCCGAAGATAAAGCCAGCTCTCCTCCGTTAATCGCGCGAAATCCCGCCAGACGCACGCGATCGCTATCGCGGAAGGAAACCAGCGGCATCAGGCCGAGATCGATCAGCGCCAGCACTTGCGTTTCCGTCATGCAAACTTCGGCGCACGGCGTCATTTGCCACTCGCCTTCTTGCTGATAGGTGTGGAGCGGCAGTCCCTCAAGGTTGAGCGCGCCTCCCGAGGTTAGCAGCGCAAGAAATGCCAGCGCGGGATTGCCCCACAAGTAATGCGCGTGAACCGGCGGGGTTGGCATTTCTTCGAACGGAAATGACTCGACCGTGCTAGTGCGTGCGCCGTAAGGCAGGCGCAGCAGGAATCGCGGGAGGGCTAGCCCCAGGTACGACGCCTCCGGAATAGCGCGTAATTCCTCCCAGTGATCTCCCATATCCACCGAGCCCTCGGCAATGAAAGGCGCTCGGATATGCGCAGCCAGCAGCGCCATGCGGCCCAGGAACTCTATATCGGCGGCGTCCGGACCGAAGCCATAAAGCCCGATCACGGCGCGCCACTTGCGTGCGCCGAGCAGCGCGTTCATGCGAGTCTCACCAAGACTCTTGGCGTCGAGCAGATCCCGGACAGCTTCAGCCTTAGGAAAGTGCGCGACGCGGATGCGCGTGCCGGAATCGTCGCTGGAATCGTTCCGAATAATGAAATCGAGCCCGCGCCAGGCGGCTTCCACGGCCTGGAAGCGCGGATGATGCAGCAGACCACGCATGCGTTCGCTAAGCGTTGCGTCGCGCTGCGGATCTGAGAGCTCGGGGGCCGCAGCGTGCGCACGCGCGAGCTCGCGGAGGTAACGCTCGAACGGATCGCCCCCTTCAGCAATTTGTTCCAGCAGACTGGAGGACCGCAGCAGTTCGCCGATGTCGGCTTTAGGGGCTGGCTGCCCGCTTTTCTCCGTAGCCTCGCGAGGCGCCGGATCGAACTCGCGAAACAAATCGAGGTTGCGAAACAGGCCATCCGGATGGAAATCCTCCAGCTCGCGGAACGGAGCGCCAGCCAAACTCACCTGTAGCTTCGCCATGACGCCGTCGAAGTTATCGCGGTCAATGGCCAGCGGCTCCGTCGCCCGGCCTCCAAAATCGCCCAGGATCAGATAGTGTGCCGGCTCATCTTCGGCGATTACGACGGACTTTCGCTTAGGCTCGATGCCGATTTCGATCATGCGCTGATTATAAGATTTCCGGAGCGGTCGTTTTGATACCGGCGGCGCGGCGCGATGACACTTGAGCCCGCGGCAGCGCGGGAATTGTCCGCCATTTGCCCTCCACCCAAACGCGGCGGTTCTCAAGAGGTCCCTTGCAGAAGGGCGAGCGCGCCAGCTTAGGTCTTACTAGACGCTGGCGAGACCTAATGCGAAGGGTTACCACTTCCACTTCACGTTCCGGCGTGGCGTAGCCGTAAATCCGCTTGTGCTCTTCTT
>JBDTTL010000111.1:0-12946 GCA_039930665.1 Acidobacteriota bacterium | reverse complement strand
TCGTCCTCAACCACCAGGATCCTCATGTTTTGAGTTTACCTCGGCATAACACCGCACTACCGACGATCCAGAGCCGCTGCTGTTGGCTGTGGGGACGACCTGTTAGTCGATATTCAGCAGCTTTGCGACCACGTGGGTATCCTGCTCGATTTTTTTCTGCAGCATGGTAATCGCGTAGATCAACTGCTCGGGGCGCGGCGGGCAACCCGGAACGTAAACGTCGACGGGAATCACCTGGTTCACGGGCACCAGAGCGTAATTCGAAAACACGCCAGTGGAGGTAGCGCAGGCGCCCATGGAAATCACCCACTTCGGCTCGGGCATTTGCTCGTACAGGCGGCGGATGACAGGCGCCATTTTGTTCGACACGCGGCCGGCGATAATCATCAGGTCCGACTGGCGCGGCGAGCCTCGCATCACCTCGGCGCCGAAGCGTGAAATATCGAAGCGCGAGCCGATCATCGACATCATCTCTATAGCGCAGCAAGCCAGGCCGAAGCTCATCGGCCAGATAGCGTTCTTGCGGCCCCAGTTCACCACGCTGCCAAGCGTGGTCATCACGATGGATTCGGCGAATTCTTCAGGCTCCGGCTCCTGATCGATGCGCGCGAACAGTTCAGGAGGCTGGCTCAGATGAAAATCAGTATCGGTCAAGGCCACGTCTCATTATCCCACGAGAGGGTCCGCATCGTGGCTTCACTAGTTCGTGGCTACACTAAAAGTTCTATGAGCGACCATGAGCTTCTAGCCCGCGCCGCGCAAGCCTACGGCATTGAATTGCGCTACAACGACATTTGGGGTGGCGTGCATGAGGCGTCGCCGGAGGTGTTGCGTGCACTGCTAGAGTCCCTCGGCTTCCCGGCGGGAAACGCCGAAGAGATCGCACGCGGGTTGGCGGCGCGCGAGGCCGCGCAGTGGCGCCAGCCGATCCAGCCGACGCTGGTAGTTCGCGAGGATCGGGATCATCTCCGGGTACACGTCCCGGCCATCCGCAACGGCGCCTCGATGAAGATTGAAATTGAGTGGGAAAACGGCGAACTGGAGCACCACTGGTTCTGGATGGCGGAATTACCGACGCTCGAAACCGCGAACGTGGAAGGCCACGAATGGCTGGCCAAGCGGGTGCCTCTGCCGGCATTGCGTCTCGGCTATCACAACGTCCGTCTGCTGTGGGTGCATGAGCCGCAACTCGAAACTTTCGCCGAGGCACGTCTGACGGTTTGCCCGAGGCACGCTAAAACTGCCGGGCAGCGCATGGCGGGGCTAGCCGTGAGCCTCTACGGGCTGCGCTCCAGTCGCAATTGGGGATGTGGGGACTTTACGGATTTGAATGCTTTGATTGACGCCTTCGCACCGGCGGGCGCCGCGTTTATCGCGCTGAATCCGCTGCATGCCATCGCCAATCGCCAACCGTATAACACCAGCCCCTATTTGCCGCAGTGCGCTTTTTTTCGCAATTTTATTTATCTGGATGTGGAGAGAATCGGCGATCCATACCTGGATGAAGCCATGCGGCGCGAGATAGGGGACCTGCGCGCAAGCGAGTTCGTCGAATACGAGCGCGTGGCTCAAGTGAAACTGGCAGCCCTGGGACGCATCTTCGAGCAATTCCTGGCGGGCCGCGGTCCGGCGCATCTAGAGCAGGATGAATTTGATGCGTATATAAAATCGCAGGGGCAATTGCTGCGGGATTACGCCACCTTCTGCGTACTGGATGAAGAGATGCATCGGCGCGATCCCAACGTCTGGCTCTGGACTGACTGGCCGGAAGAATACCGCGACCCGCGCTCCGCGGCAACTTGTGCGTTCGCCGAAAAGCATGGGGATCGCATTCTGTTCTTTAAATTTCTGCAGTGGCAAATCGATTTGCAGGCCGCCGCGGCCCACGCCCGCGCCTTGGCCGCCGGAATGGGCGTCGGACTGTATCACGATCTGGCGCTCGCCACCGATCAATATGGCGCAGATCTGTGGGCGCTGCGGCCGTTTTTCGCAACCGGCTCGCGGGTCGGTGCGCCGCCGGATGAACTGGCGCCCAGTGGACAGGATTGGGGGTTTCCTCCTCCCCATCGCGAAGCGCATCGCGAGAACGGGTATCAGTTGTTCGCGCAATCCATTCGCAACGCCGCGGCGTGCGGAGGCGCGCTGCGTATCGATCACGTGATGCGTTTCCTGCGCCTGTTTACAATCCCGCAAGGCTTCGATACCAGCCAGGGCACTTACGTGGAGGACTACGCACAAGACTTGCTGGGCATTTTGGCTCTCGAAAGTGTGCGGGCTAATTTCCTCGTGATCGGTGAAGACCTGGGAACGGTAACCGACGAGGCGCGCGCGACCCTGGCGGATGCGGGTGTGTTGAGTTACCGGGTGCTGTGGTTCGAGCGAGACCAGGCGGGGAACTTCCGTTCTCCCCAGAACTATCCCGAAAGAGCCTTGGTATGCTCGACCACTCATGATTTGCCGACGCTCGCCGGGTTCGCCGCGGCCCGCGATTTGGAGGCGCGCAAGGTAGCGGGATTAGCCGATGAGGATGAATATCAGCGGCAGAAGTCGAATCGCGCTGGTGAAGTCCGGCGATTGGAAGAAGCACTTCGCGGGGAAGGGTTTGCGGGAGACCCACTGGGATTCTTGTTGTCGACGCCATGCCTGTTGGCGGTGATCAACCAGGAAGATCTCACCGGTGAAATGGAGCAACAGAACTTGCCCGGCAGCACCTGGCAGTATCCCAACTGGCGGCGCAAGATGCTTGTAGCCGTGGAAGATATCGCACCCTTGGCGGAGCGGTTTGCCGATGCCGCGCGCAGGGCGGGCCGCCGGCCTTCGCGATCTTAGCTGCATTGGAGTTGCATAATCTCTTGACAGTTTACTGAAGCCAGCGTTATACTCGCTTTTATATTGCAACTCAGTTGCAACTAGAATCGTGAGAACGTATCCCCAATGGCCTCCGTACCTACGCATTTCTTCCGCTTCCTGATGGCGTCGGCGCTGCTCACCCCGCTCCCAGCCCAGGTCGGCGCTCCCACTCCCGTTTATCGAGGAAGAGTACTTGATCCGAGCGGGGCGCCTATTGCAGGCGCTCATGCGATTGCGATTTCTGTGGGAGCAACCTCAGGACCCGCGGCCGATTCCGGTTCTGAGGGACGCTTTTCATTAACGCTAGAGCCTGGCAGCTATGTATTGAATGTTGCCAAAGACGGCTTCCTGCCGGTCACTCGCGAGATCCGGGTTGGTCCTGGGAATGCCTCGCCAGACGATATTGAACTGCAAGTAGCTCCCGTGCGGACCAGCGTTACGGTCACGGAAAGCCCGGGATATCTGGCGCCGGCCAGTACCGCTGCGACCAAAACCCTCACGCCGCTGCTGAATGTTCCGCAATCCGTGTCGGTGGTGACACGGGAAGTGGTTCAAGACCAAATGATGATGAGCATGGGCGACGTGGTGCGCTACATGCCGGGTATCACTGCGATTCAGGGCGAAAACAATCGCGATCAGTTGGTGATTCGCGGCAATAGCAGTTCCGCCGATTTCTTTGTCGACGGCGTGCGCGACGATGTGCAATATTATCGCGATCTCTACAACGTAGATCGGGTGGAAGCTCTCAAGGGATCCAATGCCATGATCTTTGGGCGCGGCGGCGGCGGCGGCGTGATCAATCAAGTCACAAAGCAGGCCGACTTCATGAACCTGGGAGAGATCAGCCTGCAGGGCGGCTCTTACGGAAACAAGCGATTCGCGGCTGACTTGGACCATCCTCTCAATGACAAACTGGCCTTCCGCCTGAATGGAATGTTCGAGGATTCCGACAGCTTCCGGAGGTACGTAAACCTGAGGCGCTATGCGGTCAATCCTACGCTGACGTTTACTCCCACAACCAAGACCAGGATTATGGTCGGCTACGAACACCTCCGTGACAATCGTGTGGCCGACCGGGGTATCTCGTCGTTTCAGGGTCGCCCGGCGCAAATGGACATCTCCACTTATTTTGGCGATCCCCACAACAGCAACGTCCACGCCAATGTGAATGTGAGTGCGGTTACGGTGGAGCAGCAGGTTGGCCGCCTTATGATTCGTAATCACACGTCGATTGGAGATTACAACCGGGGCTACCAGAACTTTGTTCCCGGCATTGTTAGTGCGGATCAAACGCAGGTTGCGCTTTCGGCCTACAACAATGCTACGCAACGCAGGAATATTTTCAATCAGACCGATTTTACCTATGCAGTAGCCACCGGACGCATCCGGCACACGCTGCTGGCGGGTGTCGAAGTGGGCCGCCAACTCACCAGCAACTTTCGCAATACCGGATATTTCAATAACACTGCGACGTCCATAATGGCGCCTTATGCCGACCCGACGATCACTGTGCCGGTGGTCTTCCGGCAAAGTGCGACCGACGCGAACAACCATCTAAAAGTGAACCTGGGCGCGGCATACATACAGGATCAAATCGAACTCTCGCGCTACTTACAAGTGGTGGCCGGAGTCCGGTTCGATTATTTCGACCTGCAATATCACGACAACCGCAGCGGCAACAATCTGCGGCGCATCGATAACCTGGTTTCACCGCGCACCGGGATCATCTTCAAGCCCGCGACGGCGGTATCGGTCTATGCCACTTACAGTGTGTCCTATCTGCCCAGTTCGGGAGATCAGTTTTCTTCGTTGACCAATATTACGCAACAAGCGAAACCCGAGAAGTTCAATAACTACGAGACCGGAGTGAAGTGGGATATCTTGCGCGATCTTTCGGTGACCGCCGCGGTCTATCGGCTGGACCGCACTAATACCAGAGCGACGGACCCTAACAATCCCACCGCAATCGTGCAGACCGGCAGCCAGCGTACCAACGGGTTCGAACTGGGGCTAACGGGAAGCGTCACCAGGAAATGGAAACTCATCGGCGGGTACGCGTATCAGGATGCCTTTGTTACAAGTGCCACGACTGCGGCGCGAACTGGGGCGCAGGTGGCTCAGGTGCCGCATCATTCCTTCTCCCTGTGGAACAACTATCAAATTGCGAAGAGGTGGGGCGCAGGGCTGGGATTGTTGAACCGCACGGATATGTATGCGGGCATCGACGATACAGTGACGCTGCCGGGATACACACGGGCGGATGCCGCGGTGTTCTATTCGCTCAGCGAGAAGGTCCGCCTGCAAGCCAACGTGGAGAACTTGTTCGACACGAGGTACTATCTGAACGCGGATAACAACACCAACATCTCACCAGGTTCCCCGCGCGCATTACGGATTGGGCTGATAGCGAAATTTTGAGGGGGCTGCCTCCGTGACCGCGACCCGAAACTGGCCGCATCTACATGAAGTAGTCTTTGACTTTGCCTAGTATGCCTTTTTCGGTGGGCTCGTTTTCCGCTGGAAGCAGATCGCGAAGCTGCTCGAATAGTTTGCGCTGATCGCGCGAGAGCTTGGTTGGGATGCGCACGTCCAGATGCACAAACATGTCGCCACGGCCGCTGCCGTTGACGTGCGGCACGCCCAGGCCCTTAATCCGCAAGCGGCTGCCGGCCTGCGAGCCTTCTGGAATCTTGACGGTTTGCAAACCATCCAGCGTGAGAATATCCACCGATGCGCCCAGCGCGGCCTGCGCTGTGTTAATGGGGACGGTGCAATGCAGATTGTCTTCATGGCGCTCGAAGATCGGGTGAGACTTCACCTTGAGAACCACGTAAAGATCGCCGGTCCCGCCGCCATTGACGCCTGGCTGCCCTTCCTGCGAGAGCCGTAGCTGAGTGCCGTCATCGACGCCCGCCGGGATGTTCACCTTCAGCTTGCGTTCACGCTTTAGATAGCCTTCGCCCTTGCATTCCTTGCATGGGCGGCGAATAATCTGCCCGCGCCCACCACACTGGCTGCAGGTGCGGCGCACGGATAGAAACGCCTGCTGATAGATCACTTCGCCCTTGCCGCGGCAGATGGGACAAGTGGTGAGTCCGTCCTCAGGCTCGGCGCCTTTGCCCTGACAGCGGCCGCATTCTTCCAGGCGCGGAACCTGGATATCGATAGAGAGGCCGCGCATGGAGTCCTCGAAATTAATCTCGAGGTCATAGCGGACGTCATCGCCGCGTTGCGCCCGCGAACGGCGCTGCCCTTGAGACCGCCCGCCGCTGCCGAATACATCGCCGAATCCGAACACGTCGCTGAGGATATCCGCCAGATCCGGGAAGCCGGCGGACGGGTCGAATCCATTGCCGGCCGCGGTGGGCACGCCTTTGTGGCCAAAGCGGTCGTAAGCGGCGCGCTTTTGAGCGTCGCTCAGAACGCTGTATGCCTCAGCGGCTTCCTTGAATTTTTCTTCCGCCTCGTGATTGCCGGGATTGCGGTCCGGATGAAATTCCAGTGCGAGTTTGCGGTAAGACGCTTTGAGGACGGTCTCCTCGCAGTCGCGAGTGACGCCGAGGACTTCGTAATAGTCGCGCTTGGTTACGCTCACTTCTTATACCTTCACGGCGGTCAAATTCGCTACTTGGAACCGCGCTCGACCGCGACCTTCACCATGGCGGGGCGCAGCAGGCGGCTTTTGAAATTGTAACCCCTCTGATACTCGTCGAGCACAGTGTGATCGGGAGCGTCGTCGGTTTCGACCATTTCCACGGCGTGGTGAACATGCGGATCAAAGGGCTGTCCTGTGGATACAATCGGCTCCAATCCCAATTTCTTCAGGGAGTCGTAAAGCCGCTGGTAAATCATCTCCATCCCTTTGCTATATTCCTTGTCGGACGACTCGGTTTTGATGGCCCGCTCGAAATCGTCCAGGATGGGCAGCAGCGCGCGCACGGCTTCAGTGCTGGCATACTCGGCGAACTCGACGCGCTCTTTGTCGGCGCGCTTTCGCGAGTTTTGGAACTCCGCCTGGGCGCGCAGGAAACGATCCTGCAAGTCGGCTTTTTCGGCAGCTAACTGGTCGCGCTCAGCCGTCAGGGCGGCGATGGGATCATCGGGCGCATCGGCTACGGGAGTGGTCTCCTCGGCGGGCGACTCGGGCTCGTCTTTGGTCATGCTCTCGCTACTCATTTTCTTTCCATTCCGCACAATTCCAGCGTAACATTGCTATCCAGACGTTCACTAAGTTGTGGCTGAAAAACCGCCGGCGCAAACCGGCTAGGAATCGACGACGGCCTGCCCTACATTTTGCACCGCCGACATCACGCGGCCATAGTTCATGCGCATGGGACCCAGCACGGCAATGACGGCGGAGATGCCGCTGGCGAGCTGCACCGGAACTCCGATGAGCGAGAGTTCGCCCATGGATGGGTGCATGGCGGCGAGTCCAACATGGACGCCGATTTCGCCCGGCGGTTGCTCAAGGAAACGATCCACCAGTTCGAGAACGCGTTTTTTTTCTTCCAACACGCGGAACAGCTCGCGGGTTTTTTCCTTGGTGAGGTGCAAGTCGAGACCCACCAGATTGCTGGCGCCTTCCATGTGGACTTCGGGAGTCGATGCAAAGTCGAGCAGGCCCTTGGAATACAACATGGTCAGCTTGCGCAGAATTTCGTCGTAAGTGGCGCTGGCGTGTTCCAGGCGCGCGGAGAGTTCCTTGCGGACCTGCTCCAGAGTCCAGCCTGCGAAGTTGCGATTCACGTAGTCGCGGATGGAACCCAATTCGTCGCCGGTCAGCAATTCGTCGAGTTTCACCACGCGGTTGTAGACTTCCTGGTCGCGCGTGACCACAACCATCAGCACGCGGTGATCTTGCAGAGAGACCAGTTCGATATGTTCCAGCGCGGGACTGCTCTGGCGAATGGCGGCGGCGATACCAAAGCCGCGGGTCATGTCCATCAGCATGCGGGAGGTGTATTCGACCCGCTGTTCCACGGTCTCGAGACGGCCGAATTCGGCGCGCAGGCGTTCGATTTCGGCGGCGGCCATGCGGCGCAGCGTCAAGGACTGCACGTAGCTGCGGAACGCTTTTTCAGTGGGGATACGGCCGGCTGAAGTGTGCGGCTGATGCAGGTAGCCTTCTTCATCCAGGTCCGCCATGACGTTGCGAACGGAGGCAGCGCTAAGGGTATCGCCGCGCCGACGTGCAATGGAGCGCGAAGCGACCGGCTCACCGGTTTCTATGTAAGCGGCGACGATCTCGTGAAGAAGCTCGCGGCTACGCGGATGCATCGGAATAACAGCCTAACTCCTGTAATCATTTTAGCGACAGAGAGATACCGGGGTCAAGCTGCGGGCCGATCCCTGTTTGCTCACAGATGAATGGGCGAGGGATTGCTCTAGCATGCCTGAAGGAGACCTAGCTGGCAGCAACCGATATTCTGGAGCAGACAGGGGAATCGTTGGGATCGAGCGCCACCATCAAGGCGGTGTTCGGCGAGCCGGTTTATGCCGCGAGGAGGACCGTGATTCCGGTGGCCAAAGTCGCCTACGGGTTCGGCGGCGGCTTCGGCACCGGGCACGGTAAGACGGAATCCGACAAGGGCCGGCACGGGGAAGGAGGCGGTGGTGGCGGTAGAGTGCGCGCGTTTCCCGCAGGAGCGCTCGAGATCACCGAGAACGGCACCCGCTTCATTCCCTTGCCCAACGTGCAATTGATGGCAGCGGCTTTCGCCGCCGGCACCATGCTGGGCGCCCTGCTCCTGGGGGGACGTCGAAAATATTAGACCGGGTTCCTGGGGCGGTTAGATTCCGGCGAGGCCGGCTTGCGCCACCTGCTCATCTTCGTTCGACTTGACGCCGGAGACACCGACTCCGCCGACGCATTCGCCTTGAAAAAAGATCGGCAAGCCGCCCTGCACGGGCGCGCGATTGGGGAAAGTCCCGAGCGCGGGGCGGTCCTTCACCATGTCTTCCAGCGTCTTGCTGGGTACACGCCCCAATGCGGCGGCGCGGGCCTTGAGGATGGCGATGTCGGGAGACTGGGCCGTGGCGGTGTCGAGCCGTTCCAGGTGCAGAAGGATTCCGGAGTCGTCCACCACGGCGATGGTGACGGCCCACTTGTTCTTCGCGGCCTCGGCTTTGGCGGCGGCAATGACGCGATTGGCGTCTTCTAGAGAGAGACAGTTTTTGGTACGCATAAGGTCGTTAGTCTATTCTATGCCAGCGCGGCGTTGAGAATTTCCTGAATGAGCGCATCGTAGGTGACGCCCGCGTTGAGGGCGGATTGGGCGAAATCTTCATCCGCGGCGAGCGACGGGTTGGGGTTAGCTTCGATTACGAAGATTTCGCCCTTCGGAGAGATGCGGACATCGATGCGGCCAAAACCGCGGATCTTCAGCAGACGGTAAACTTTTTTGGCGAGCTGCGCGAGGTGTTCCGGCATGCGGTCGGGCAGAAGCTTCGCGGGTCCATTGGTGATGCCCCACTTTTCGCGGTATTTCTCATTCCACTTGGCGTGATAGGTGGCGAACTTGGGAGTATCCTCGGGCACCTGCTCGAAGAAAATCTCACGCGGCGGGAAGACGGTGAGGCGATGGTTGCCGAGGACGCTGAGGTATAACTCCCGGCCATCGATGTATTCCTCGATCAAAACGTCGCAGTTGAATTTCTGATGGATGTAGCGGATCCGCTCCAGCGCTTCGGCTTCATCGCGCGCGAAGGACGCTTTGCTGATGCCGTCGGAGGATTCTTCGCCCACTGGTTTGACGAACGCCGGGTAGTTGAATCGGGCGAGATGACGGAGCGGATGGGATTGACTCGATACCACGAAGTTCGGGGAATGCACGCGGTGGTAGGCCAGCACCTTCTTGGCGAGCGCTTTGTCCTTGCAGAGCAGCAGCGCGTCGGGGCCGGCTCCGGTGTAGCGAACCTTCATGAGATCGAGTAGCGCTGGGATGTTGGGCTCATGCGAGCGGTCATGATGAAACGATTCGGAGAGATTGAAGACCAGGTCGGGCGTGTAGCTGGTCAGCTTTTCGACGATGGCGGGAACGTTATCGAAGACCGCGAGGGTTTCGACATTGTGGCCCAGGCGCGTGAGGCATTCGAGCACGCAGGCTTCGGTGGGCTTGCCCTGCTCTCGGAGCGACTCGGGCGAGAATTCTTGTCCAGGATCGACGGCGTGGGCGAGGTCGAACAAGGCGAGGATCTTCATGCTAGACAGACCTCTTGAAGCGGCCGGTGTAGAGATGGTTGGTAACCATCGCGGCGAGGTAGGAGGCAAGATCGAAATACAGGCGCGCGGGTTCGGCGTGAGTTTTCAGTTTGAGCTGCTGGCAGCGATGGATGAGTTTTTGCACGAGCATGTTGACGGTGTATTTGCGCTGGCCGGTCCACTGCACGATGGAGGCGATGAGAGCGGCGCGGTGCTGGCGCATGAAACGGGCCGCGGTTTCTTTCGGGGATTCACCGGGCTCGCCATGGCCGAAAATCGAGCGCAGATCGGCGTCGTAGAAATCCGGAAAATCTTCCGCGTAGAGTTTACGCCGACTGGTGTAGTAGCGGGCGAGCGTGGTGCGGAGCTTGCGCGCGTCCGAGATGCGGCGTCCGCGCTTGACCGTGGGCTTGGTGAGCGCGATTTCCTGCATCAGCGTCTCGACGTACTCCAGCTTTTCGAGGGCCTTCCAGCCGCGATAGCGTTGGCGCCAATCGTCGGGCGGTGAGGAGAGCCACACCGCGAAAGTCTCGGCGAAGTCCTCATCGGGGTGGGCTTGCGCGTACCAGTTGGGCAGATGGCGGACGAAGCTTCGACTATACGGGCGCGGAGTGTAAGTTTCGGGCGTGTACTCGGTTTCGGGGCTGCCGAAGATGGCCTGCCAGTCGGGGCGCGCAGAAAAGTGGTAGGCGTGATCGATAGCGTGGCCGCATTCGTGGCGCAGCAGCATCTGGCACCATTCGGCAGTGCCGCCTTCGACCTCCAGCATCAGGCGGAGTTCGAGGGCCTTCAGGCGGGGATGCGCAAGATAAAACGGAATCGCAATGGCGCAAGCGCCGGCGGGGGAAAACCATTCATCGCCGAGATAACAATCGGGGCGGAGGGCAACGCCGCGGAGCGCGAGATCGTCATGAAACTGGCGCAGGCGCGGCTCGAGTTCGGAGCCTTCAATGCGGGCGCCGAGATCGCAGATGCGGAGCGCGAGAAGTTCCTCGTCTCTGAGCGCGGACCACGCCGGAGGAGCGGCAGGGGCTGCGGGCGATGGAGGCGGAGCAGGCGGGGGCGCGAGGGCGGATGTCTCCGCCGCGATTTCCATTTCTCTATCCTAACGTTGCGGGCGACAAAAGAAAGTTGCCCAGGCACGAGATCTCAAAGCGACCGTCTGAGGCGAGCTTGCCCTATTTCTTCCGCTCAACGACCCACTCGCAATGCGAGTCGCCACGCAGCATATTCTTGGTAAGTTTGAACGTGAAGTTCGGGTTGAGACTTTCCACGGCACCATCACCCCATCTTTGATGCCCTACGCCGCAGGCATCCATCTTCAGGCCCTGCTCCTTCCATCTTTTGTGCCAGGGACACTGAGTTGTTGTTCCCACGCATCTGTCTTTGGTGGCTTCAACAATCTCGAACACGAACTCCGGTCCCATCGAAGCTTTAGCCATCAGGTGCGCAACCTCTTCGATATCGCTGGCGCCCTCCGTAGGCAGTCCGAGGGAAGCGGCAAATTCCTTTGCTTCCTTGCCTGCTCCATACCACAGAGCCCCATTGAACTCCTCGGATTTCTCTTGTCCCACAGCCTCCTTCAAGGCATTGGAAATCGCAGTGTACGCACCGGTCAACCCTTTTGTTGCGATCTCCCATCGGGCGTTCTCGGGGATCATGTCTATCTTGTCAGGCATCGGATCTTTCTCCTTTCAGGATCTGTTTCAAGTGGAATAGGCCGGCCAATCCGGGGTACCTCGGGGCCGGGGTTTTATTGTATTCCATCGCTGTGAGTTACGACTGCGCGATTGAATAGTCGACTTCGAACATGCGGTAGATGGCTTCGCTCATGCCGCATCGAAGATAAGCCGACTGGGCGCGTTGATTGTGGGTCTCTACATAGAGGCGCAAGCCGCAGACCCCGCCGCGCAGGCGCGCCAGCGAATCGGCGTGAGCGTAGAGAGCCTTGAAGACCCCGCGCCCGCGTGACCCAGGAAGTGTATAGACACTCTGGATCCACCAGAACGCGGCATTGCGCCAGTCCGACCACTCATAGGTGATCATCATCTGGCCCGCGGGCTGGCCGCCGATCTCGGCGATCAGATAAAAGCCGCGCTCGGGATCGTCGAAGACCGCGCAGACACCGGCGCGCAGAGTGTGAGCGTCCAAAACACGACCTTCGGTTTCGAGGGCCATGTTCGCGTTGCCACTCACCAGGAATTCGGCATCTTCAAGCGTGGCGGGACGAATCAGGATTTCGGTCATCGTATCGACTTATAGCAAAGGTGAGCTGCCGTTCGCTGCCCTACGCGTAGATGCCCGGGGCTTCGTGACCCAGGGTCTGAACGTATTCTGTGTAGGATCCCGGGTAGACGCGGGGTTCGCGCTCCTTCCCGCTCTCGCCGCCGAGTTCAAGGACGCGGGAGCCGAGGCCACGCAGAAACATGCGGTCATGCGAGACGAAGATCATGGTGCCTTCGAAATCCTTAAGAGCTTCGACCAGCATTTCTTTGGTGGCGAGATCCAGGTGATTGGTAGGTTCGTCGAGCACCAGAAAATTGGGCGGGTTATAGAGCAGGCGGGCCATCGCCAAACGCGATTTTTCGCCGCCGGAGAGCGCCCGAATTTTCTTATCCACATCTTCGCCTGAAAACTGGAATGCGCCCGCGAGCGTGCGCAACGAACCCAGGCCGTCCTGCGGAAAATCCATTTGCAATTGCTCAATGACGGTGAGATCGGGATCCAGCACATCCAGCGACTGCTGTGCGAAGTACCCCATGTTGAGACTGGCGCCCAGCCGCACCGTTCCCGAGTCGGGAGCAGTTGCGCCGGCGATCATTTTGAGCAGCGTGGTCTTCCCTGCCCCGTTGCGGCCCATCACAGCCCAGCGCTCACCACGGCGGATGGTGAGAT
>JBDTTL010000110.1:0-13041 GCA_039930665.1 Acidobacteriota bacterium | reverse complement strand
CAGAGCCGCCTTTCATTCCGGACCAATAGACTGGTGCAACAGCACCGTCGCGAATGCGGTACACACTTAATCGTGAGGAAGAGCCAAATCGCTCAAAAGCCTCAAGAAGGTCCGGTTTGAAATTCTCGCCAAACATCAAGTATTCAGAGTCCGGTGACCAGTGCAGGTATCCGAGGATTTGATGCCCAGGCATTATATCCTTTTGAAGGGACCTATCGGAAGCGATCAATCGAGCTGTTCCGTCTTCTCCTTTGTAAGCTATCCATTTACCGTCGGGTGACCAACTCGGGTTAGTGCCATTCGCGAGCGTTGATTTCATTCGGCTACCCAGATCGAGCTTAATGATTTGCCGTTCGTGGGCGTAAACAACCGACGTGCCATCCCGCGACCAACCTGCGCTTTTCGAAAGTCCGTAAGAGAGACCAGGAGGCGGTAACTCTCGTTCCAGAAATTCAACCCGATTCGAGGTAAGGTCTGCAATATAGAGCCCGCTAATACTTGAGTTGCTCAAAGTCAAAAACAGAAGGCGCTTACCATCGGGAGATAGCCAGGACTGCATGTTTGGAAATTTGAGCGCGGAGGTTGCCATCAATACTTGACCATCAATGCGGTTGATCGTAAGGTTCCCTTGATAATCCATTATGATTACCTTCAGGCCATCGGGCGAAATACCCGTCAAGATAAAACCGGTATTGCCTCTCACGCAGTGTATTAGGTCAGAGCCAAATGGAATAAGATCAACGAGGTTACCTCGCAGCCGTACCAATGCAAGACCTTCCTTCTCGGATTTCTGCTGGAGTTCGGAAATGAGATCAGTTTCCGCGCGCATTGAACGACATCCTATCAGTACTGAAGCCAGGAAGAAGATAATGTGGATGTTATCGTATGGCACAGTAGTTATTCCTGCGGGTACAGCGCGTTCCACGTAGGCGTGTGTGGCGGCTGACCAAAATCTAAACCTACATCGTGCAATAGCCAGTTCGCGAAGCTGTTGCTGTTCAGATTGATTGCATCGTAAGACCCAGTGCTTACGCTATTCCACGTACTCACCCACCCGAGAAGGGAGTCGACTTTGTCACAGATCGAGCCATAACCGCTCACGCCGCCTTGTTCGAGCGATTTAGAGAGCAAAGGAAGATGAAGTGTGTTGAACGGGTCATCGCTGGGATTGTTGGGATCACCTAAAATTCCGGGGGTGGTTACACCTATTAATCGTCCCCAAGGCGACGGTAACGCACCTCCAGCCCCGTAATAGGCCAGTATAGATGCAAAACTCGGACTGTTGTTCGTCGGTTCACCTTCGAGGATGAAGCTGAACCCGGTTCTGTTTACGACGTAGAGAAAAGCGTGATTAGCCACCAAACTTATTCCGGGCAGGTCAATGGGGCGATAAAACAAGTGGATCTCGCACGGCACCTGCTTAGGTGGATCTGTCGATTCACCACCTCCGCCGCCATTACCACCGGCACCTACACCTACCCAGGCCACTGAAACAACAAAGTGAGTACATGATGTCGAGCCTCCGTTGGAGATGGGTAGAAACGCGTCCTCTGGTGCATACAACCAAGGAACGTCGGGGAAGTAGAACAAATCATTATAATCGTCCCAACATTGTCCAGTGCGATCGGTGCGATTGACCGGATCGCCTCCGGTATAGGCATATTTGTTCAAGCTGCCCGGATCGCTGCTCTTCCCAGTTAGCCGGTCCGGGGTCATAAATCTGCCCACGCCCGGCTGATGATAGCGTTGATCGGCGTAATCGAGCCCGGTCGAGGCGTCCCGGAAGTAGCCGGTGAATTTTTCCGTGTCGTTTGCAGTGGCTGAGGGGCGTTCGACGCCGAAGGGATAGAATTTCTTGATTGAGCCCTGGCGGTCTGCCACGATCGGAGCCAGCGCCACCTTATCGCTCGCACCGAAGGAAACATAGGTTCCCGCCGAGATCATCTTGCGACCGAAATACACTCTGGTCGAGGTCATAGTGAACGACAGGACGCCGCCACTGCTGGAGATTCCATAAGTCGCCAGCTTCTTCCCGGCCCAGAAGGTGATTTCATCCAAGCCCGAGCTGGTGTCGCCCCGCCATACCCGCTTGTTGCCGGTGTCGTAGGCATAGTGGGCGGTGGCCGAGCTTCCCGGCTGCACGAGCCGGTTCTCGATATCGTAAATGTATCCGGCGCCGATGTTGCCGTTGAGGTCAGCGGTATCCCCGGTTTGCAGGTTGTTCGAAGCGTTGTAAGTCACGTGCATCGTCGGTACCGAACCCTTAATGAAGTTCTGATCCGTTAGATTCCCGAAACCATCGTAATTATAACCTAGGCCCCATTGGGTACTGCCGGGTTGAGTCGTCTGCGCCGACGCCAGCCGGTTTAGTGCGTCATACGTGTAGGCAACCTGCTCGCCGGTAATTACATCCGATTCCGAAGTGATCGTGCCACTGTTTTGGGTGGACGAGTAGGAGTACTGCATGTTCAAAGCGGAACCCACCTGAAGCTGGGTTAACTGGAACATGCTGTTGTAGGTATGGGTTTCGCTATTGACGCCGGTGGTGTAGCCGGAGGTGATCCCCAGAACTTCATTTGCTACGCCGTAGGTCATGCCCGAAACCAGCGTGCGGGTGTTCCGGGTGTCGGTCAGGGTATTGAGGCGCCCCACGGAGTCGTAGCGTAGGTGTATTTAGAGCCGAGGTTGCCGGACCAAGTTGGATAGGTGGCGGTCAGCGGCCTGCCTTCGGTGTCGTAAGTCCAGCCGCGAGTCGATCCGGTCCAGGCTTCTAGTGCGGGAACTGAATCTCTCGCAAGGCGTTGTCGAGATTTCAGAACAGAGTAGAGTGTGTTCACGCATGGCGCTCAATCTCTTTCTCGTGCCGTATCAACCACCTCGCGCTTCGGCTTTCCGCCCCGCGCCAACAAGCGTCATATCTTGACAACGTGAGAGCCCGTCCCACCCACCGGGGGCTAAGGGCCACGTGAGCGGAATTCTAGACCCTTTCGCAGAGCGTAAAAGCGGTGTGGTAGTAGCGGAGCACTGGAACTCCGTCCCGCTCGGTAGGCGGTCTCTCCAAGATCGCCGGGCTTCCCCTTTGAAAGGGAGGCTTCACGGGTTAATGCCGGCCAAGAGGGCCCTCGCAGGAAAAGCAGTTCAAGAGTAAGGAGTCGTACAGAGAAAACAGAAGCCACCGCGAAAACCGCTCACCGGTATGGCATTGCCGCGCCCGTTCATCGCGGCATCAAAGCCACCCGTTCGAGGCCGGCACCCTTGGTAATGTCGATCACCTCGGCGATCTGCTGGAAATCCAGGTCTTTTTCCGCGCGTACAAAGATGACGTGATCGGCGGCATTCTTGAAAAGGTCCTTCAACCGGCCTTGCAGATCCTCCAGCGCCACGGATTCCTGATTGAGCAGAACTGTTCCATCTCCGACCACGGTTAGTACAATGTCGTCCCTTGGCGTGGACGCCTTTTGATCCGACGCGTCAGGCGCCGAGGTTTTCAGGCCGTGAGAAAGCTGAGGCGCCACCAACAGGAAGATGATGATCAGAACCAGCAGAACATCGATCAACGGCGTGACATTCATTTCTGCTTTCTGATGGGAGTTTCCACCAACCGACATTGCCATGTGGCGCCTCCTCCTTGGCTTCTTTGACACTGTCGAACGAGTGAAAGTTCCAGCCAAAACGGAAGCCGCCGCGGGGCGATGCGTCATAATCGGAGGAGTGGTTATCGATCCTCAGGGGGTTCCCGCCGCCATCGCGTATCAATTGCTGACCAGCACGGTGATTCCGCGTCCCATCGGCTTCGTATCGTCGCTATCTCCCGAAGGCGTCGCCAACCTCGCGCCCTTCAGTTTCTTTAACGCGGTTTGCGGCGAGCCGCCTATGGTTATTTTCAGCGCCTCCAATCGTCGTCCGCTCAAAGACACGCTGCGCAACGTCCAGGCCACACGCGAATTCGTGGTGAACATCGTCAGCGAAGAGATCGCCGAGCACATGAACTTGACCGCCGGCGATTATCCACCCCACATCAGCGAATTCGACGTCTCGGGGCTCACTCGCGTCCCTAGCGACCTGGTTAAGCCTCCGCGGGTGCTCGAATCGCCGGTCAATCTGGAATGCCGGGTGCACGACATTATCGAGCTCAGCAGCAAGCCGATGGGCTGTAGCATTGTGATCGGTGAAGTGATCCGGTTTCACGTGCGGGATAGTATCATTGACAAAGACATGTTCATCGATCCCGACAAGCTCAAACCCGTCGCGCGTCTGGGCGGCCCTTCTTATAGCCGTGTCCGCGACCGCTTTGATATGATCCGGCCGGTGGTCAAAAAATAGCGGCATGGCTCTCTTAAAAACTCCCTTGAACGCCGCGCATCGCAACATGGGCGCGAAGATGGTCGACTTCGGCGGCTGGGACATGCCGGTCGAATACTCGGGCGTCATCGACGAGCACCGCGCGGTTCGCGAACGCGTGGGCTTGTTCGACGTCAGCCATATGGGCGAGATCGAAGTACGCGGCCCGCAGGCGTTGGATCTGGTGCAGCATGTGACCGTGAACGATGCGTCCAAGCTTAAGGTCGGTCAGGCCCAGTATTCGGCGCTGCTCTATGAAGCCGGGGGGTTCGTGGATGACATTCTGGTCCACAAAGTTGCCGATGAGCATTACTTCCTGTGCGTCAACGCATCGAATCAAGATAAGGACTACGAGCACATCGCCGCCAATAATCGTTTCGACGCCACCGTCGAAAACGCCGGCCCGCGCTACGCTCAGCTAGCGGTGCAAGGGCCCGTGGCCACCGGAGTCGTGCAGAAGCTGACCGATCTTAACCTCACACCTGTCAAGCGTTACCATTTCGTCGACGGTCATTTCTCCGGCGTACCCGCACGCATCGCGCGTACTGGTTACACCGGCGAAGACGGGTGGGAAATTTATGTCGCGCCCGAACACGCCGAGCGCCTGTGGAACGAAATCCTCGCCGCCGGTGCCGAGTTCGGGATCATTGCCTGCGGACTGGGCGCACGCAACACCCTGCGCATGGAGTCAGCCATGCCGCTCTACGGTCACGAAATCGATGCCACCACCACGCCCTGGGAAGCGGGGCTCGACTGGATTGTTAAACTGGGAAAGGGTGAATTCCTGGGCCGTGAGGCCCTGGTAAAACAAAAGCAACAGGGGATTGCTCGCAAGCTGATTGGGTTTGAAGTCAAAGGTCGCGGGATCGCCCGCGATGGCTACGAAATCCTGACAGGCGGCGCGGGAACAGGTTGGGTGACCAGTGGGGGACCGGCGCCGGCATTAAACAAAAACCTCGGAATGTGTTATCTTCCACTGCATCTGGCCGAGCCCGGAAACGCCATCGAAATCTCGGTGCGCGGCCGTGGTGTGGAAGCCGTCACTATCCCGATGCCTTTTTATAAGCGAGCGAGGTAGAAAATGTATCCGACTAATTATCGTTACACCAAAGAACACGAATGGGTGCACGTTGAAAACGGCGTCGGCACTATCGGCATAACAGACCACGCTCAGCACGAGCTTGGCGACATCGTTTACGTCGAAGTGCCTAAAGTCGGCACCCATGTCGAGCAGAGTAAAAGCTTCGCTGTAGTCGAATCCGTCAAAGCCGCCAGCGAAATCTACGCTCCAGTATCGGGCGAAGTGGTGGAGTCGAACGACGCTCTCACCGCAACTCCGGAACTGCTGAATTCAGATCCGCATGTAGCAGGCTGGATTGCTAAAATTAAACTGTCCGTCCCGGAAGAAATCGATCGGCTCCTTTCCCCAACCGATTACCAAGCCTATCTGGGAGAAGGGTAAATGATCGTTGCGCTACCTACCTAAGTCAGACGCAGAGCGTCGCGAGATGCTCGACACCATTGGTCTTAAAAAGATTGAAGACCTGGTGGCCCACCTGCCCTCGGGCGTTCGCTACCATAAGCCGCTGGCCATCGAGCCGGGCCGCAGTGAATACGACATCCTGGATTATTTTAAGGCTCGCGGCGCGGAGAATGCCGCCGCTGGAGGGAATGGCTACGCGTGTTTTTTGGGCGCCGGAGTTTACAATCATTACCGCCCCGTCATGGTGGATACCGTGGTCTCGCGCGGCGAATTCCTGACGTCCTATACGCCCTACCAGGCTGAGATTTCGCAAGGCACGCTCACCGCGATCTTCGAATTTCAAACCATGATCTGCCAGCTGACCGGCATGGATGTCGCGAATGCGTCCATGTATGACGCCTCGACGGCCGTGCCCGAAGCGGCCATGATGGCGATTCGCGCTACCGGGCGTAGCCACATTCTCACAGCCCGCAGCGTGCATCCCGAATATCGTGAAGTGTTGCACACCTATACGCAGCATCAAGGGATTCCGCTCGACGAGTTCGGTTATGACGCCGAATCGGGCCTGCTCGATATCGAAGACCTGTCGCGCACCATCACCAAAGACACGGCGGCTGTGATTATCCAGACGCCGAACTTCTTCGGGATCGTTGAAAACGTCAAGCAGGCCGCGGCTATCGCGCATGAGCATGGTTCGCTGCTGGTAGTTGTGTTCGCGGAGGCGGTATCGCTGGGATTGCTGGAACCGCCGCGCGATGCCGATATCGTTGCCGGTGAGTTGCAGTCATTCGCCATCCCACCCAGCTACGGTGGTCCTTTCGCCGGTGTGATCGCCTGCAAGGAAAAATGGATTCGCCAGATCCCCGGGCGTCTGGTTGGGGAAACCAAGGACTCCAACGGCAACCGCGCGTTTTGCCTGACGCTTGCGACCCGCGAGCAGCATATCCGCCGCGAGAAGGCGACTTCGAATATCTGCACCAACCAGGCGCTGATCGCCCTGATGGCGACGGTGTTCCTCGCCGTCTACGGCAAGCAGGGCCTGCGCGAACTGGCGGTACAGAATCTTTCGAAAGCGCACTACCTTGCAAGCAAGCTGAAGCCGCGCTTCAGCGGACCATTCTTCAACGAATTCGTGGCGCAAGCCGAAACCAAAAGCGTATCCGCGATCAATAAGACGCTGGAGTCGAAGAAAATCATCGGCGGACTACCGCTCGAAAAGTTCTATCCCGAACTCAAGAACACCATGCTATTGTGCTGCACCGAAATGACCAGAAAACCGCAGATGGATCAGGTGGCGGAGGTGTTCGCATGAGCATCCAGAAGGTTCGTACCAACCCAACGCAAAACGAAGAACTGCTCTTCGAACGCAGTTCACCCGGCAAAATGGGTTATCAACTTCCCGATCTTGACGTGCCCATGGTAGACGCCGCTGAGGCGCTGGGGGCAGGGAACACGCGTTCTGAAATCGCAGACTTCCCGGAGGTCAGCGAGGTCGACGTCATCCGTCACTTTACGCGTCTTTCCACCTGGAATTACGCTATCGACCTGGGTCTCTATCCGCTCGGCTCCTGCACCATGAAATACAATCCGCGCATCAACGAACAGGCCGCGCGCGTCGACGGCATGGCGTGGATTCACCCGTATCAGCCCGACTCGCTTTCGCAGGGCGCCATGCAGGTGATCGCCGAGGTGGAGCGCTGCTTGCTCGAAATCACCGGCATGGACGCTATCACGCTCCAACCCGCGGCCGGCGCGCACGGTGAGTTCACCGGCATCCTGCTAATCCACGCGGCTCTCGCCGCTAAGGGTAACCCTCGCAAGAAATTGTTGATTCCGGATTCGGCTCACGGCACCAATCCGGCCACCGCGCACATGGCCGGATACAAAGTCGAAAACATCGCTTCTAACGCGCGCGGCATGGTGGATACCGAAGCCCTGGCGCGCGCCGTTGACGAAGATGTTGCTGGGATCATGATCACCAATCCGAGCACGATCGGCGTGTTCGAGGAAAATATCAGCCAGGTTGCCGAGATCATGCACTCCAAGGGCGCGCTGCTGTATATGGACGGCGCCAACATGAATGCGCTGGCTGGAATCTCACGCCCGGGCGATTTCGGTGTCGATGTGATGCACCTGAATCTGCATAAAACATTTTCTACTCCGCATGGCGGCGGCGGACCCGGCGCAGGCCCGGTCGCGGTGAAGCAGCATCTGGAGCCTTTTCTCCCCATCCCGCGGCTGGCTCGCGTTGGCGATCAATGGTCCTGGAACTACGACCGTCCGCAATCCGTCGGCCGCGTGCGCGCGTTCTACGGCAATTTCGGAGTATTGGTGCGCGCGCTGGCCTACATCATGGCGCATGGCGGCAACGGCCTGCCGCGAGCCACGTACGATGCGCTGCTCAACGCCAACTACATTCGCAAATTGCTGGAGCCGTATTTCGACATGCCGTATAAAGAACCCAGCATGCACGAGTGCGTTTTCAGCGACGCGCGTCAGTCCAAGCAAGGCGTCGATACTATGACCATCGCCAAACGCCTGATCGATTACGGTTTCCATCCGTACACGGTGGCGTTTCCGTTGATCGTCAAAGGCGCGCTGATGATCGAGCCTACCGAGACCGAGAGCAAGCGGGAGCTCGACCTCTTCGCCGACGCGATGGTTTCTATTGCGAAAGAAGTCGACGAGACGCCGGATCTGGTGAAGACCGCGCCTCATACCACGCGCACAGCGAAGGTAGACGAAGTTACCGCCGCACGCAAACCGATTGTCAGGTGGAAGCGGCCAAGCTGAGATTTACTCGCACCGCGGACCGATCTTTTGCTGCTGCGGGATTCGTTCGCATCCTTCAGGGGGACACCGTTCGAGGGTGATAGGACCGTAGGTCCAATCAAGGTTCTGGTAGACGAAAGAATTGCGCAAGACTTCCCGTCGGTAAAAGTCGCTCATTGAAACCGTGAGCGTGTAGTGCCCAGGCTTTAAATTGGAGAACACAAATTTGCCGTCCCGATTCGACTTAGTGAGGCATCTGGGGCAATTTAAGGACACACTCGCCCCGCTGATGGGCGCGCCTGAATCGCTTAGTACTGAACCCCGTAGGGTGCTCGAATTGTCTCCAGGCGCCAAGCGCTGTATGGGGTCGACTGGTGACTTACCGCAAACTCCCCCTAAAACTAGGATCGTTTCCGAAAGCAACCGGTGTTCGCGGGCAACTAGTCGAATTCCAGTTAAATGCCATGTCTCGAAGCCAGGAGTTTCTACTTTGAGACGATAAGTACCCGGCGGTATATCGGCAAATCGGAACTGGCCTAAATTGTCGGCCGGGCCGGAAAAGTGCAGACCATCCGATCCTTCAGATTCAAGTTGCACCTTCGCGTCCCATATGGGCGTTCCCAAAAATCGGCGACTGTGCCCGCCAGCGTTGCAGTTTGCTCCTGCGCGAGACACGCCAGAGCGCTGAAGAGCGCAATCGATAAAGCAAGCCCGATCACGTTATTAGTTTACTTCGCGCCGGTCTTCACATACGCCCGGATCACCTTGTCAACGTAATCCCGCGTTTCCGCGTAAGGTGGCATTCCGCGATAGCGATCCACAGCGCCCGAGCCGGCGTTATAAGCCGAGAGTGCCTTCACCACGTCGCCATCGTATTTGATCAGCAGTTCGCGCAATAGGCGCGCACCGGCATCGATGTTCTGTGCAATGTCGTGCGGATCGGCCTCCAGCGCTCGCGCGGTGGCGGGCATCAGTTGCATCACGCCAAGCGCCCCTTTGGGCGATATCGCTTCCGGACGGAGATTCGACTCCACGCGCGCCACGCTTTCGACCAGCGCCGGCGGCAGGCCCGTGCGGCGAGCCGCATCGCGAACCAGAGTGGTTGCGTCTTTCACTGGAACGGGGGCGGAGGCCGGCGCGGGAGCGACCGGCGGCGGCATGTATTCCTCGATTTCAAACGCTGCCACGGCAGCGGCCGGCATCTCGATCACGCCGCTGTTCGTGTACAAGACCACGTCCGGTCCAGCCGTCTCATGCCGCTCGGCATGAATGCGGAAGCCGTTTGCCAGCACTGCGAACTCGCCTCCGAAAACCGGAAGGGTTGCGGCGAGCGCCAACAAAATCGAGCTGCTGAATCGCTTGGACACAGGTGCTTACCAGCTTAGACGAAGGCCGAGGGCCATGCGTGCAGGCTAACGTTTTGCCACCGCCAACAAACCCACCCCGACCGCCAGCAGGACCCACATGAGCAGAAATAGCAGCGTGCTCCGCTCGCTGCCGCTCCGGAACTCCCGCCAGACGAATAGGCCCCAGGCGACGGCCAACACCGGCCCGCCCTGGCTCAAAGCGTAACCGGGCATGGCAGCGGTTCTCGCCGATGCGGCCGCGCCGAGCGCCAGCATTCCCGCCAGAAACGCCGCCCCGGCAATAACGCCCCCCAAAAGTCCCAGCATATGTTGCTTGCCCGTGCCTTTGAAGTAGTGGGCCAAACCGATCGGACCACCCGCCACCGGGAAGGTAAAGAAGAACGGATCGATGATTGTTGTGGATAAGAAAATGCCTGCGCCGAACAACAACGCTAACCCATAAGGCGCCACGCCGGCGTCAGTTTGTCGTGCGGCATCTAGCAGCGGCCGGAAAAGGCCCAGCGCAATTCCGCCCACTACGCTCAGTGCGATCGGCAGCGCCGCGTTGGGCGATCGAGGGGTTTGGACGCGCCGTTCGCGGGGGTCCACTTGCGGAATGTCCTTCTTGGCTGCCGCAGCCCGCGCGTTCAGGTAACCGCTATACGCAACGGCGCCCAGCACCAACGCGGCCAGCAGCAGCACGGCGCCGCCAAGCGACAGCACGATTCCGTTCGACGTGTCGAAGATGAGGGTCCAGGCGGTTGAAACCACCAGCGCGGTCGCGAACGCGGCGGTGAACGCCACCGCCATCCCGGCCAGGGATATTGCTGCCGCCAGCAGCATATTTCCGGCGTTAAAGATAATTCCGGCCGCGATCGCGTAGGCGAAATTCCGATATCCAGAGACCAGGAAATTATCCTGGAAAGTCAATTCACGGGAATTCAAAGTGCCGCCGGTGAATGCCGCCACTACGGCCAGGACTAGGAACCCGATGGCGAAATCGTAATAGTAAAGCTCGAAACGCCATTTTCCGGCCAGTTTCAGTGTATTGGCCCAGGAACCCCAGCAAAGAAGCGATATCACCAGAAGCACGAGCGTGGCAGCTTGGGAATCGGGAAGGATCATAGAATTTTGGGCCGGCGTCGGGCTTCTGCGTAACCCTGCCGTTCCTGCATTATAGCGGTCATTGACAGCATTCCGCTGATCTCGCTAGCTGGGTTTCCTGCCTGCCGCGTTGTAGCTGGATTGCCACGTCAGCCGCGAATCCCCATAACACTGGAGACACACGATGATTTGGTTATGGCTCCCGCTATTTTTGATCGCAATGAGTTCGTGGGCGCAAGCGCAGCAACCGAATGGCGCCGGACTCGAGCCGGGCGTGCTGCCCGACGGCTGGCTTACCGCCAGCCCCGCTGCATGGAGATGGAAGAAGTTTATGCTCATGAGTACAATCCAAACTTTTATATGTTGCGGCAATCGGCTTGTACCGACTACGAAAAGCCCTTCATTCATGTGATTTTCGGATCCGAGCGGGCGCTGCTCTGGGATACCGGGTCGCGCAATGCACGCACCCGCGAAGCCGTGGATCGCCTGATCGAGCGCTGGTTGAAAGTGAACAACCGCACTTCCATTCCGCTGATTGTGGTTCACTCGCACCATCACAGTGACCACGTGGCGGGCGACGCCCAATTCGCGGACCGGCCCGACACCACCCTCATCAAGCCGGATGTCGAGAGCCTAAAGACTTTCTTCGGATTTCAACACTGCCCGGAAGAAATCAAGGCCTTCGACTTGGGCAATCGCATGATGGACCTGGTACCTATTCCCGGACACACCGACGATTCCTTCGCGCTTTATGACCGACGCACAGGAGTATTGTTGACCGGGGATACGGTCTATCCCGGGCGCTTGTATGTCACCGATTTCCCGGATTTCAAGAAGAGCATTCACCGTCTGGCGGAGTTCACCGACGGCAAGCTGATCTCGCACGTGCTGGGCAACCACATCGAGCAAACCCGTACTGCGTATCTGGAGTATCCATCGGCAAGTTGTCGCAGCCCGAGGAGCACGAACTGGATATGAACGTAGGTACCATCCTTGAACTGGACCGCGCGCTATCGCATATGGACGGGCCGCACGAGTGGCCTTGCGGGATCTTACGATTTATCCTCTTGATCCGGAGGTTCTGAAGGGCATGCGTGCCACCCAGCACCAGTCAGAGGAAGCGGACCGAAAAATCGGCTGGCCTTAATCCGTTCGGGCGTTCAAAGGGCGGTGAACCTGCAGTTAAAAATGGAAAATCTGTGCGCTCCAAGCAATTAAATACCCAACACCGATCGCGCCGAAAAAGGCCACAAGCTGCATATTTAATCTCCTTCCCCGAAAGCGATCCATCATCTTCCAGGCATCTGTCGTCTCTATCGGCAGTTGGCTAGTTTTGCTTGCCACTATCTTTTGATAGCTTCTGATCGGCGGTCTCGAGGCCCAAGCTACGTGTGAGAAAATGCAGGTGTTGCGCAATGCGACCAAGGAGTGGAAATGGGAACAACTGCGATAGCGACGCGCTGGGCGCTCAAGGGTCAAGGCTACGAGTTTTGCAATTGTGATTTCGGCTGCGGATGCAACTTCGGCGGCTTCCCGAACTCGAAGGACGGTAGCTGCCGTGCCCTCGTGGGAATGACCATTGACAGTGGCTCGTGCGGCGACGTGGATCTCTCCGGGATAAAGTGCGCGGCGATTGTCGCATGGCCAAAAGCCATTCATGAGGGCAACGGACAGTGCGCTTTCGTTGTCGAGCCGAGCGCTACGGACCAACAGATAGGGGCCCTGGCCCAAATCTTTACGGGGAAACTGGGCGGCATGCCCTGGGAACTTCTGGGCCCGACCTTTGAAGTCACCGGCCTGCTGAAGGCCAGGATTACGATCGAAGGAAGCGGCCCCAAGAGCGTCTTCAAAGCAGAAGGAATCGGCGAGGGTCGCGGCGACACCTTTAAGAACCCCGTCACCGGCGAGGATCATCTGGCCAACATCGCCCGAGGTGTCGAGGCTGGTGACGGTCGCGCTCGTGCACTTCACGTCGGTGCAGTGGGCGACCTTGAG
>JBDTTL010000109.1:0-13049 GCA_039930665.1 Acidobacteriota bacterium | reverse complement strand
AGCATAAAACTGCCCGTCTTGAATTGTCAACCGCCGAATGGTTTGAGTTGAGAGGCCGAGCGCTAAATAAAGCGAGGTAGAACAATTTACCTGCGTCCGGATTAACTAGCTGAAAACACTAAGTTTTCTTGACTCGGCGGTTCAGGCGAATGGCTTCGCGGACGGCAATATAGATATTCAGCAGCCCCAGGCAACTGATGGCGCCCCGGAAGTAGGGGTCATCCCAAAGGTCCTGTAGGTCGACTTCATGCCTTGGAAACAGGCTTGGAAGGTGGTTGAGGTTCCATGAATCCATCCACGGAAACACCAGCAGGAAGGTGCCGATCTCGAAAGCGAAGATCGCGAATAGGATCACCCAGAGCCGACGCCGGAGACCGCTTAGCTGCTTCCCCCGCGGGATAGGGGGAGGCGTTCCATAAGCCTGTGCGGGCTCGGACGTCGGTGTGGTTTCAGGCGTCAGGGACATGCGAATAGTTGGCCCTGCGAAGAAATCGGAGCGGGATATCCGGCCCACACTGGATGTCGGCCGGCGTTTCGCACCGGCTCAAAACTGAAGCGATGGATGGCGGTGGGGCCCATTCGCACGAGCGCGTCCAGGTGATCGCGCGTACCGTAGCCTTTGTTGCGCGCGAAGCCATACTCCGGGAAAACGGCATCCCATTTCACTAAAGCCTGGTCCCGCGCCGTTTTGGCGAGGATGGACGCCGCAGCGATTGAGAAGCACAGCCCGTCGCCTCCGATGAGAGGCTTTTGTGGAAGCGGGCTGGCGATACGGATCGCATCCAGCAGCAGGTAGTCGCAGACCGCATTCAGTCGCTGCAGCGCACGCTCCATCGCCAGACGGGAGGCCTCTAGAATATTGATGCGGTCGATCTCAAAGGCGTCCGCCGCGCCCACGGCCCACGCCACCGCCCGCTCCCGGATTCGCTCCGCGAGCACTTCACGCCGCTCAGGTTCGAGTTGCTTGCTATCGTCCAAACCGCGGATCTGGCGCGTGGGATCGAGCACCACCGCCGCTGCGAACACGGGGCCAAAAAGCGCTCCTCGGCCCGCTTCATCCAGTCCGGCGATGGTCCGGTATCCGGCGCTTCGGGCGGCTCGCTCATAGCGGCTGCTGGGCATCCTGCAACCAAACGAACCCAGCTAAACGCGCTCGCGCAGACGGGCTGCTTTTCCTCTAAGTCCGCGCAAATAGTAAAGTTTTGCGCGGCGCACACGCCCCGTGCGCACCACGTCGATGTGATCGACCACGGGAGCTTGCACCGGGAAGATGCGCTCCACGCCCTGGCCAAAGCTGATCTTGCGAACCGTGATGGTTTCGCTCATGCCCGTATTGTTGCGGGCGATGACGGTGCCTTCAAAAACCTGGAGACGCTCTTTTTCGCCTTCCTTGATTTTGACGTGCACCTTGATGGTGTCGCCAGGCCGGAACTCGGGATGCGTCGCCTTTTTGTTCTTGTTCAGGATCTTGGCCATCATTGCGTTTTGCATAATCTCTTCTCTACTTTCTCAAACCTAAATCCGGACGCTGCCGCTGGGTTTTATCCCGCGCCGCGCTTTTGCGCCACTTGCGAATCTCTTCATGGTTGCCGCCAATCAGCACTTCCGGCACCTTCCAGCCGCGAAACTCAGCGGGCCGCGTATACTGCGGCCAATCGAGCAAGTCTTCTTCGCTGAACGACTCATCCACATTGGAGGTTTCATTCCCCAGTACTCCGGCTTGCAAGCGGGCTACTGAATCTAGCACCACCCCCGCCGCCAACTCGCCGCCGCTCAACACATAATCGCCGATCGAAAGCTCTTCGTCCGCCAGGTGCTCCGCCACTCGCTCATCCACGCCTTCGTAGCGTCCGCAGATGAGCAGCAGTTCCTTCAGCGCGCTGAACTCCCGCGCTTTCGCCTGATCGAACTTTTTTCCTTGGGCCGACAGCAGGACCACCTTCGATCCCGCGCCCGATCCTTTAACACGACCGGGCCAAATCGCCTCGACAGCTTCAAATATCGGAGCCGCCTTCAGCAGCATGCCTTCGCCGCCGCCAAACGGCCGGTCGTCCACGGTCCGGTGCCGGTCGTACGTCCAGGTTCGCAGATCGTGCACCTGAATCTCGATCAGCCCCGCCGCGCGCGCCTTCTGAATCACCCCGTGCTCGAACGGCCCCCGGAAAAACTCGGGGAAGATCGTCACGATGTGAAACTTCACTGTTGCTCCAGCAACCCTTCCGGCAATTCCACCCGGATGGTCTTCGACGCCACGTCGATCTCTTTACAAATCGACCGCGCGAACGGAATCAGAATTTCATGGCCGTCCGCCGCCTCCACTTTCAATAGAGGCGCACCGCCATATTCCTCTACTTCCGTGACCACGCCCAAGAGCGCGCCCTCGACCACTCGGCAACCAACCAGGTCTGCATACGAGAAGGCCCCTTCTTCGGGAGGCTCCACTTCGCTCGCCGGCACCAGTATTTCGGCGCCTTCCCACTGCTCGGCATCCGAAATCGAATCCACGCCTTCGAACTTAAACACCGGACGCCCGTCGTGCCGCCAAGCTTCCTCGACGCGCATTACCTGCCGACGACCGTCCACCTCAAGTGCGACTTGCTTCAGCTTCTCTTCACGCGCCGGATCGCCGCTATCCAACTCACCCAACAACTCGCCGCGATTCCCACGAGTACGCCACAGCCGTCCAATGGCTACCCAGTCTTCCACCGCCGCTTATCCCAGAATTTCCAGCGTAAAGCGCCGGTTCTGTTTCATTCCCGCGGCGCCCAGCAATGTGCGGATGGAGCGCGCCGTCCGGCCCTGCTTGCCGATCACTTTTCCCAAGTCTCCCGGCGCAACCCTCAGTTCCAGAACCGTAACCTGTTCGCCCGCGACTTCGCGAACTGTCACCTCGCCAGGGTTATCGACGAGTATTTTCGCGATCTCCGTTACCAGTTCTTTCACCGTCATTACCTCTCAAACTCAGATCTGGACCTAGACAGCTGCTACCGGTTCCGGCACAGCCGGATTGGCCTTCATGAGCCGCGCCACCGTAGCCGAGGGCTGCGCGCCGTTCTTCATCCAGTGCTCGATGCGTGCGTGATCCAGCCTCACGGCCTTGGGCGTCGCCACCGGACTATAGATCCCAACCACTTCCACTGAGCGGCTGTTACGAGCGCGCTCCTTATCAATCACCACCACGCGATACGACGGCTTCTTCTTGCCGCCAAACCGCGCCAGACGAATCATCAGCATTCCTTGAAACTCCTATCCTTCTATATTGCTTAATTTGCCGCTCAAAGGGCAAATTCGCTAAAACCCAGAACTTACCGACCGAAGGGCATACCGGGGGGCATCATCTTCGCGAGGCGCTTGCCCAGGAACCCGCCGCCTCCGCCCGTCAAACTTTTCATCATCTTGCGCATCTGCGCGTATTGCTTCAATAAAGTGTTGACTTCCTGCACCGAAGTCCCGCTGCCCTTGGCGATGCGCTTGCGCCGCTGGCCGTTGATAATCATGTGGTTGGAGCGCTCTTTGGGCGTCATCGAATCGACGATCGCCACCAGCCGGTTGATCTCGTTCTCGTCTACCTTGACGTTCTTCAGATCCTTCATCATCCCGACCTGCGGCATCATACCCAGGATGGATTCGAGCGGCCCCAGCTTACGGATCTGCTTCATCTGATCGCGGAAGTCTCCGAGACTGAAGTCGTCCTCGATGAGCTTGCGCTGCATTTCCTCGGCTTGCTTCTGATCGATGGTCTCTTCCACGCGCTCGATCAGGCTCAGCACGTCGCCCATGCCGAGAATGCGCTGGGCCACACGGTCAGGATGAAACAGTTCCAGTGCGTCCGGCTTCTCGCCGACACCCACGAATTTCAGCGGCTGCCCCGTGACCGACCGGATCGAAAGCGCCGCGCCGCCGCGCGCGTCACCGTCCATCTTCGTAAGAATAACCCCGGTGATGCCTAAGCGTTTGTGGAATTCGTCGGCCGACTTTACTGCGTCCTGCCCGGTCATGGCGTCGGCGACAAACAGAATCTCCGACGGGTTCAGCGTTTCCTTGAGCTGGCTCAGTTCCGTCATCAGGTCTTCGTCTATATGCAGACGGCCGGCGGTATCCACCAGCACCACGTCGCGCCCGGTCTGGATGGCTTCCTTGCGAGCCGACCGCGCCAGTTCGAGCGGCTGCGTCTCTTCGGGCGTACCTTCGTAAATCGGCAGCTTGAGGTCGCGGGCGAGAACGCTCAGTTGTTTGCGCGCCGCCGGACGGTAGACGTCCACCGAAACCATCATCGGCGAGCTGCCATTCTTCGACAGCCACCGTGCGAGTTTGGCCGTCGAAGTCGTTTTACCCGAACCTTGCAGGCCCACGATCAGGAAGATGCTGGGCGGCTCGTTGGCCATTCGCAGCTTGGCCTGATGCGTACCGAGCATCTTGACCATCTCGTCGCGGACGATTTTGACCACCTGCTGCGCGGGCGAAAGCGCAGTGAGCACTTCCTGGCCCATGGCCTGTTCCTTGACGGCTTCGATGAACTGCTTGACCACGCGGAAATGCACGTCGGCTTCGAGCAGCGCGACACGGATCTCGCGCAGCGCGACTTCCATGTTTTCCGCCGAGAGTTTGCCCTCTCCGCGCAAGGTCTTGAACACGCGCTGCAGCTTGTCGCTTAAGTTATCGAACATGATTTCGCCCGCGTCTCAAATACCTGGGGATCTCCACCGGAAGGTAGATTTTCATTGTAGCGCAAGCTGGAGGCCATTATTCGATGGAGTAACAGTCGCGTCAGCCCCCGGACACCCCACCCACACCCACGCAAGCATCGCCAAAAACGAGCGAGCAACCCAGGCAGTATAAGATTGTAATGGAGTAAGAGTGCGGTATTGAGACGTCTCCCCCCAATGAGGTGACGGAAACAAATGTGTGTTAGATTGTTTCATTAACATTGGAGGAACTAAGTGACAAAAGAAACAGAAAAATTGATCATCGCAGCGCGGCTCCATCGCTTCACGGCGGCGGAGAAAGAGGAGCATAGACGTAGCTTCGCCTACGGAAACACGAAGATTGAGAATTCCAGAATCACTCGTGAGTTGATTGATCGGGAAGCGGACAAACTAAGTCCCTCGAAAACACAACAAAAGAATCGTGGCTGACCCTGACGACAAAATACGACCCAGCAGCGCGCTTGAAGCCGACCTAATTACAGATGCAGACGAGAAAGCCGCCCAAGAAGCGAGAAACGGCCTTCGTCAGATCGACGAGGTCGCAGAGATCGTTGAGTCATACACGGAACCCGACCGGCCATTCAAGCTTAGGCTTTCGGTCCTGCTTCATCTGCACAGGATAGCGTGAGAAGGAATTAGCTCCTACGCTGGGAACTTTCGTCCGGCTGGAATCGCGATCGGAGGAAGCCGACATACGCCGCCCGGTGCGCACATAGTTCCTGGGCTGGTCGAAGAAATGTGCGACTACGTGAATGAGCACTGGGCGAAGTTGTCCGCGCTTCATCTGGCGGCCTACGTCCTTTGGCGTCTCAATTGGATACATCCTTTTACCGATGGCAACGGAAGAACTGCACGAGCAGTCTCCTATCTGGTCCTCTGTTTACGAATAGGGCATCCTTTGTACGGGTCGAACAGCGTCCCTGGTCAGATTTCCCAAGATAAGACTCCGTATTATGACGCCCTAGAAGAAGCCGATATGGCCTATGCCGATGGACACATTAACGTTGCACGTATTGAGACGTTATTGGATACCTTGCTCGCTCGTCAACTACTTGGCGTGCTTGAAGGGGCCCGAGGGGCATAACTTGCTGCCGAGACATCGTCACAATCGCGTTTAATCATCCGCATCGTTCCCTAGACTTGCTTGATCGGTCAGCGCAGGTTGAAGCCCAAAACGTCCCGAAAATGATCCAGCAGTATCGCGTCAGCCCCTCGCGGTCTTTCGTCAACACGCGAAAAACGTGCTGATTGGTGCTGCGGGTCCACGCGGACGGACCCTCGTAGAACCACGCGCCGCGAAAGCTGACCAGTTGCATGCTGGCTCTCCGCCCATTGTGTCAGCCGGCGCTTCAATACACGCAGCTGAGAACTAAGACGACAGCAAGAAACGGCCGCGTCGGCGTAGATCAGAACCGGCTTACTATCGAATCTCAAATTGCCGGACTGGAACAACACGCCGTCGGACATACGTTCGACCTATAATCATGCCATGCCACCTAGACGCGCCTGTGCGCTGCTCCGCCTTATGGCTCCGTTGTTCACTCTGCCGATTATGGCGCAAACACCACTGGCTCCTTTGCTCGCGCCCACTGGCACGCTTCGCGCGGCATTCCTTGCGGACAATCCTGTACTCGGCCGCATCGATCCCCAAAGCGGCGCCGTCACCGGCCCAGTTGCTGATCTGGTCAAGGAACTCGCCCGGCGCATCGGGGTGCCCTACAAGCTGATCCCTGCCGCGGGCGCGCGCGACATCATCACCCGCCTCGAGGCTCACACCGCCGACCTCGGTTTCATGGCCTATAACGCTGCGCGCGCGGCCGAGGTCGATTTCTCAGCCCCCTGGCTGCTCATGCCCAATAGCTATATCGTTCGCGCCGATTCGCCGCTCCGAAACGTCGACGATGCCGATCGCGTGGGCGTCAAGATTACCGCCGTCAAGAACGACACTCAGGATGTTTACCTCAGCGCCCACCTGAAAAATAATCATGTGCATACGGTCCCGGCGATGCTCTCGCCGGAGGAAATTGCGATCCTGCTGTTAAGCGGTAAAGCCGACGCCTTCGCCGCCAATCGCCAGCGCCTCATGGAAGCCGCAGCACGCCTCCCTAAACTCCGCGTGCTGCCGGACAACTACTTCGTCGCAGGGCAAGCCGTGGCTCTCGCCAAGGGCGATCCCGCGCGTCTCGGCGCCCTGAATCGCCTGCTGGGAGAAGTGCTGGCGTCGGGTTCCGTGAAGACGTCGATTGATCGCGCCGGCCTGCTAGGCGTCGAAGCCGCAGTGCCGCTGGGCCGTAAATAGCACGTCTACCCGAACTCCGCTCGCGGCGCCGCTTGCTCCGGCCCTACGCGCCCCGCAGTAATTTCCGCAGCCACATAGTTCTCGGGGCGAATCGCGATCCCCGCCATCCGCCGCAGGAGTGCGATTTGCCCGGTGTGCGTCAGTGCATCGGCAATCGGACCCTGGAATAATTTCTCAGCGCTTGCTGAACCCAGTCCGTGCGCGGCGATCTGTTGGTCGAGAGCTTCGATCGCTGCGAAGAAACGGGCGGTCTCCTGCTCCCACGCGAGCGGCGTCGAGTCGCGCCCTTGTTTTCGCCCCTCGACTTGCGTAAGAGTCCAGTCCATCAGGTCGCCGATATGCGCCAGAATCTGCCCAGGGGTCCGGGTGCTCTCAGCGACCCGGAAATCGCGAAACTCCGCTGGAGTATCCCGCAATACCTTACCTAAACGATAGGCCAGCGTAGCCAGCGCATGACGGATCGGCAGATTCATGGCCACCATCATCTCATTCCACCGCCTGCTAGACTGGCTGCTGGAGAAACCGACAACATGAAACCAAACGCGCCTTCCGACAACCCTGTTTTCAATGACGCCCTGTCGCGGAGGCAGGTGATCCAGCGTGCGGCAGCCGCGGCGTCTTTCTCGGCGCTGGCGGAATCCTTTGCCGATGCGCAGACCGCTGCGAGCCCCGCCTCGGCAGACTCGCACCACACCACCAAAGAAGATTTCGTTCAGCTCATGACGCAGCTCTCCAACTGGAATCGCTGGGGCAAGGATGACCAGATGGGAGCCGTCAACCTGATTACTCCCGCCAAGCGCAAGCAGGCGGTGGGTCTAGTAAAGGAGGGCGCTTCGTTTTCCATGGCCCGCAACGCGGAAATGGAAAAGGCCATCGACAACCCGGTGCCCATCGTTCGCAAAATACTGCGCACCGGCGCAGAGGCGCCCGCAACCGGGATTGGCAACACCGCGGATTCGTTTTTCATCGCCTATCACGGCTACGTACACACTCATATGGACACCTTTTGTCACTTTCTGTGGGACGGCAAAATGTTTAACGGCTACTCGAAAGACGTGGTGCTCGAAACGGGGGCGACCAAGAACAGCATTCTCAATTTTAAAAACGGCATCATTACCCGCGGCGTGTTGATGGATATGGCGCGCCACAAGGGCGTCGATTACCTGGAGCCAGGCACGCCGATCTACCCCGAAGACCTGGATGCCTGGGAAAAGAAAGCTCGCGTCAAAATCGGCGCGGGCGATGTCATTCTGGTGCGCACCGGCCGCTGGGCGCGGCGCGACGCCAAGGGTCCATGGTCGGTCGCGGACGGCGGGCTCGCGGGACTTCATGTCAGTTGCGCAAAGTGGCTGCACGTGCGGGACGTCGCCATTCTCGGCGGAGATGGCGCGCAGGATGTGCTGCCTTCCCGCGTAGAAGGAGTCACCCAGCCGGTGCACGTGCTGGCGCTGGTGGCGATGGGAATGCCGATTTTCGACAACTGCGATTTGGAACTGGTTGGCAGAGAAGCAGAACGCCGTAAGCGCTGGGATTTTCTGGTCACCGCATCTCCCGCAGCGGTACCGGGGGCGACTGGATCGGTGCTGAACCCCATCGCAACCTTCTAAGCGGGAAGCCGGGCGCTATTTAATAAACTTTAATGCTGCGAGCAGAAACCTCCTTCGGGTGGATTCCATCCTGGTAACGTATAGGAGTGGAGGTCCCAAGAATGTATAAGACGACGCTCGGAATCGTGACTGCTCTTTTTTGCATCACTGGACTGGCTACGGCGGAGCCGCAAACCACGCCGCCGCCGAATCCGTCGGTGAACATTCAGCTAAACACTGAGTTCCTGAACGATTTGATGCGCAGCGCAGCGATGTTCAACGGCATGGTTCAGAATCTGAACCTGAATCGAACCCTGCACGAATCCGGCGTGGCGCCTGACAGCACGGATGCGAACGGCCGTCCGGTCAAGCATGCAGCCGCGGTTCTGGGCGCAGGCGCAGGAGTCGGCCTGGCAGTGGGCGGCATGACGGGCAGCCAGAAAGGCGCTATGATCGGCGCAGCGGTGGGCGGCGCCAGCGCGCTTATTATCGACCAGATCCTGCAGCATCAGGCCAAGGAAAGGCAGGCCAATGCAGATGCCTACCGCGACAATCACTCGAAGCATGACCGGGGCTACGACAATGACAGGGGTTACGACCACGACCTGCGATTTAAAGAGCGAGAGCCTCAACGGTAGCTGGTAACACCGGCAAGGGGAGTTGTATCCTTATGGAAGGATTACAATGTCTCCTTCTCAAACCAAGCTAACTCTTGCCACACCCGCGCTGCTGCTTGCGGCGCTGCTGGCTGCATGCTCCAACTCGGGAACGGCGCCGGTCGATGGGCCTCACGCTACCGTACTCATGCGCGACGGGTCAGAGGTGGGTGGAATCGTCACCGCCAGTTCGCCCTCGGGGATCACGCTGATGGGTGACGACAAGGTTTCCCATACCTTTTCTATGGCGCAGGTGAAGTCGGTCTCCTACGACCAAGCGCCACCCGAGGCCGCGTCGACTACTCTGCCTGCTACTTCCACCCCGACTACTTCCAGTCCCGCTTCCTCGGCTCCGGTCTCATCCGCACCTGTATATGCGGGCGCCGATCACGACGACCACTACCATCCGCGAATATCGGCGATTAAATCCAGGACCCTCGCGTTGCCTGCGGGCGCCCTGATTCCAGTGCGCTCTGAGGAAACGATCGATGCGTCCGTCGCTACCGGAGGCCAGACCTACGCGGCTGAAGTCACGCGGGATGTCACAGACGAGGGCGGGGCGGTGGTAATTCCGCGCGGTTCAAACGCCCAGATCGTCATCCGTTCGGCGGCCCGAGGCGGGCGAATCAAGGGCGCGTCCGACCTCATACTGGACCTGGATTCAGTTTCGGTGGAAGGCCGGCGCTACACGCTGGATACCGAGGACATGATAAAGAAGGGTCGCGACGGCATCGGCAAGAACAAGCGGACGGCTGAGTTTACCGGCGGGGGCGCGGCCATCGGGGCGATCATCGGCGCCATCGCAGGCGGCGGCAGGGGAGCGGCCATTGGCGCCGCGTCCGGAGCCGGAGCGGGCGCGGGCACACAGATTGTAACCAAAGGCTCGGCGATCCGCATACCCGCGGAGACCATCCTCACCTTCCAGTTGGCAGCGCCGCTGCGGGTAGACGCCGCGAACTAGCGCGCGCAGAAGTACGCCTACGGTTTCCGGCTCCTTGGCCACGACCAGAAGATGAAGCGATCAGGCGACTCGTTCGGCCGTGTGCTGGGCACTTCTGCAACTCGCAACGATCCACATGCGATCCGCGCGGCTTAGAAAAATCCTTTGTAGAACAAGCTGGCGCCCAGCATAGCCATTGCTCCCGAAAGGCCCATCCGCATGGGCTTCGAAGGAACCTTCCCCGCCAGGTACGCGCCGAGGATAGCGCCCGGGACTCCACCAGCCAGCAACTGCAGCAATACCACGCTGTCTAAGTTGCCCATCGCAGCGTTCACCCCGCCGCCGATCAGCGACAGCACCAGTCCGAACACCAGGTCCGTGCCGACTACCGCCGCGGCGCTCAGCTTGGTCATACTCAGCAGTGACAGCGCGCCCAACGCGCCTGCTCCCGCCGAGGAGAACCCGACCTCGGTGCCAATCGGGAGAGCAATCAGGGTGAGCCATTTAGTCCGGTCGCGCCGGTTTTCCGTGGTCGGCCGGAACAAGTTGAAGATCGCCACCGCCACGATGGTGAGTCCGATCACTCCGGTGATGATTTTGCCGTTCACGCCGCGCAGAACGGACACTCCGATCAACACGCCGGGCACGCCGCCCGCCAGCATGATTCTCAGCGTGCGCCAGTCCACTTGACGCCGCGCCATATACACCGGTGAGGTGATGATCTTTACCACCGCGCCGAAGATAAGCGCAGTGCCAACAGCAATACGCGCCGGCAAGCCCACAGCCAGGATCAATAGAGGAGTGGTCAACGTACCGGCGCCGACGCCGGTGAGGCCGATCGCGACGGCGATAACGAATCCGAGCAGGTAAGTCATGCCAGCGCTGCGCCTGCTATTCGGCTTGGATGTGAATCCCGCACTCGAGTTTTTGTTTCCCCTGCCAGCGGCCCGAGCGCGGATTATCGGGATCGAAAGGCAGCACGGTGCAGGGCTGGCAGCCGATACTGGTGTAGCCCTGATCGTAGAGCGGCAACGCCGGGATGTTGTACCGGCTCATGTACTGCCACACATCTTTATTGGTCCACAGCGCCAACGGACTCACTTTTTCGAGCGTCTTGCCCGCCGGCAGCTTGAACGGCTCCACTTCCTGCAGATTCGCGCGAGTGGGCGATTGTTCGCGCCGCAACGCCGTGAACCAGGTGTCGTAGTTCGCCAGGCCGGCAAATAGTGGTTCCACCTTGCGCAAGCCGCAGCACTTGGTGGGCTCGGTCTGGTTGAGGATGCCGAAGAGCGTTTCCTGATCTTTCACGCTCTGCTTGGCCTCGAGATTTACCAGTTTGAGATTCCAGTCGCGCGTCATCTGATCGCGATACTCGATGGTCTCCGGAAAATGGTAGCCGGTCTCCAGGAACAACACCGGAATCCCGGGGCGCTTCTCTTTGAGCAGATGCACCAGCACCACGCACTCGGCTTGAAAACTCGAAGTGATGCAGGCCGCACCATTCTTCGCCAGTTCGCCGGTAATCAGTTGCCGTGCGTCTTGAATTTTTTGATCCAGTTCACTCATGACGAAAGAATCCTTGCAGCGCCTGCCGCAGCAGCGCGATGGCGGCTTCTTCTTCCGCCGGTAGGTTTAGATGCGCTCCCGGAGGAACCGATGCACGAACCAATCTGGCCAGACGTTCCGCGGCACTCTCGGTGCCCGCTTCGGTGGCTGAAATGATCATGCCCGCCGCCGCCGTTGCATTGGTCTGGCGGTCGATCAGTATGAACGCGCCGGCCCCCCGATTCTCGCGGTAGGAATCGAAGAAAATCGGGCGGGCGGTAGCGAGCCGAACCACACCCACTTCATTCATCGCCAGATGCCGCACCGATTCCGCATGCAGCGTGTTGACGTTCACGCGGTATTCGACCGATTCAATACGCGCGGGAACCATCTGCGACGTGTGTTTGATCAGATAATGCCCGGCGGGATCGAGCGGCTTCGAATCGAACCACACCACGGTCGCTTCGATCGCCCGCGCCGCAACCGGCTCGGGACCGCTGCTGATCATATCGCCGCGGCTGATATCGATTTCATCGGCCAGAGTAAGCGTGACCGACAGGGGTGCGTGCGCGACTTCGAGATCGCCTTCCCAGGCCACGATTCTCTCGACGCGCGTGCGACGGCCTGAAGGCTGCGTGAGCACTTCATCGCCCGGCCGCACCACTCCCGAAGCAATCTGCCCCGCGTAGCCGCGGAACGCCATGTCCGGCCGCACCACCCGTTGGACTGCCATCCGGAAAGGCGCATGCACCGTGACCGGCGAGGTATCGACCGACTCCAGGTGGTCGAGCAAACTGTGCCCATCAAACCACGGCATGTTCTTGCTCTTGTCAACGACGTTATCGCCCTTGAGCGCGCTCAACGGCAGGAAGTAGGCGCGGTCGACTCCCAACCGCGTCAGGAACGGAGCAAACTCCGCACGAAGCCGGTGGAACACGCTCTGTTCGTAGTCCACCAAGTCCATCTTGTTCACGGCGATTACGAAGTGCGGAATCCCCAGCAGCGAAGCAATGTAGGCGTGCCGCATGGACTGTGTGGTGATGCCGCGCTTGGCATCCAGTAGAATAATCGCCAATTGCGCGGTTGACGCACCGGTGGCCATGTTACGCGTGTATTGCTCATGACCTGGCGTGTCCGCCAGAATAAATTTACGCTTGGGTGTTGCGAAATAGCGGTAAGCGACATCGATGGTGATGCCCTGCTCGCGCTCGGCGCGCAGCCCGTCGGTCAACAGCGAGAAATCGATCTCGCCGCCGCGGATGGCCTGCTTGAGCTGGTCTTCGTAGGCTCCGCGAGCGTCGTGCAGCAGCCGACCGA
>JBDTTL010000108.1:0-13074 GCA_039930665.1 Acidobacteriota bacterium | reverse complement strand
CCATGTTCCACCGCGCTGCGGGTTCGATTGGCGCCTCGAGCTTTCCCTCGCGCGTGTTTCCGGGCATGCGAATGGGCGGCCAAATGGGCAACTCGCGGGTGACGGTGCGGAACCTCGAAATCGTCGAAGTGGATGTCGAGGATAACGTAATCCTGGTCAAGGGCGCGGTGCCCGGACCCAATGGCGGTTACGTCATCGTGCGGAGGGCCAAGAGGTAGCCATGCCCAGCGTAGACATTATCGATCTCAATAATAAAGTGGTCGGCTCGATCGAGCTATCGGATGCCGTGTTTGCGGCGCCGGTGAACGAAAATCTGCTGTACGAAGCCGTTCGCCACCATCTGGCGGGAACGCGGCGGGGCACGGCGTCGACTAAGACTCGGCACGAAGTAGCTGGGTCCGGCAAAAAGCTATGGAAGCAGAAGGGCACGGGACGCGCGCGTATGGGTTCGATTCGCAGCCCGCTATGGCGGCATGGGGGGACCACGCACGGTCCGCAACCCCGCGACTATTCGTATCATCTGCCGCGCAAGATGCAGTTGGGTGCGCTCAAAAGCGCGCTTTCGGCTAAATTGCGCGATGGTGAATTGCGCGTGGTAAATGAGTTCGCGGTGGCTGAGCCAAAATCTAAACTGATGCGAAAGGCGCTCTCGACGCTGGCAATCGAGCGTAGCGTGCTGCTGGTCGACAACAGCGCCAATAAGAACCTGCAGCTCTCCAGCCGCAACCTCGAGGGCGTAAAGCTGGTGGCCAGCCGCGACGTGAACGTCTACGATCTGCTAGGTCATAACCAGGTGCTGCTCAGCGAAACGGCCGCCCGCAAATTGTCGGAGGCATTGGCATAATGGCGAACTTATACGACGTGATCAAGCGCCCGGTGGTGACCGAGAAGGGCGTTACCAAGAAAGACGATCATCGCACGCTGTGTTTTCAAGTGGCGGTGGATGCCAATAAGACCCAGATCCGGCACGCCGTGGAAGCGGCCTTCAAGGTGAAAGTGGCCGAGGTTCGGACTTCCATGACAGCGGGCAAGCTCCGGCGGCGCGGCAAGTTTTCGGGCTATCGCGCGGACTGGAAAAAAGCCTGGGTGCGCCTGAAGGCCGGCGAGAAGATGCCGGAGTACGCGGAGATCTAACATGCCCGTAAAAAGTTTCAGACCGACTACGCCGACGCGCCGTTTCCAAACGGTAGTCTCGCGCGCGGAAATTACCAAGCAGAAGCCGGAAAAGAGTTTGGTCAAAGGCAAGCCGGCTACCGGCGGGCGCAGCAGCACCGGTCGCATTTCGTCGCGTTTCCGGGGCGGCGGGCACAAGAAGGCTTATCGCGAGATCGATTTTAAGCGTGACAAGCACGGGATTGTGGCAGTGGTCGCGTCGATCGAATACGATCCGAATCGCAGCGCGCGCATCGCATTGCTGCATTATGTGGACGGCGAAAAGCGCTACATTCTGGCGCCGGTGGGCCTGGAAGTTGGCCGCAAGGTGACTTCGGGACCGGAGGCGGATATTCTAGTCGGCAATTCGCTGCTGCTCAAGAACATCCCGGCCGGCACCATCGTGCACAATATCGAATTGAAGCCGGGCAAGGGCGGGCAGATGGCGCGCTCGGCCGGAGCACAGGCGCAGTTGGTTTCAAAAGAAGGCGGTATGGCGCTGCTGAAGCTGCCGTCGGGCGAGATCCGCAAGGTGACGCTCGAATGTGCGGCGACGATCGGCCAGGTGGGCAACGTGGAGCACGAAAACGTCAGCCTGGGCAAAGCCGGACGTAAGCGCTGGATGGGCAAGATGCCGCACAATCGCGGCGTCAGTATGAACCCGGTCGATCACCCACACGGTGGCGGCGAGGGCAAAACCAGCGGCGGCCGGCATCCGGTGACCCCGTGGGGCCAGCCTACCCGCGGCTTCAAGACCCGCAATAACAAGCGCACGGATAAGTGGATCGTGACGCGGAAGACGAAGAAGAGGTAGCCGAATACATGGGACGCTCGTTAGCAAAAGGACCGTTCGTCGACGACCACCTGATGAAGAAGGTGGAGGCGATGAACGTGAAGAGCGAGAAGAAAGTAGTGCGCACCTGGTCGCGGCGCTCGACGATTCTGCCGGAGTTTATCGGCCACACGATGGCAGTGCACAACGGCAAGAAATTCATCCCGGTGTACATCACCGAGAACATGGTGGGCCACAAGCTGGGCGAGTTTTCGCCTACGCGTACGTTTAAGGGTCATGCGGCCAAGGCGGCTCCTGAAAAAACTGCCAGGCCGGCTTGATAGAGGAAAATATGCAAGCGAAAGCGGAAGCCAGATACATTCGCACATCGCCGCAGAAGGCGCGGCTGGTGATCGACCTGATTCGCGGCCAGAAGGCCGGGGACGCGATCAACATTTTGCGCACCACCAATAAGCGGATCGCTCCGTCGGTGGAAAAAGTGCTGCGCTCGGCGATTGCCAATGCCGAGAACCGGTCGAGCGATGTGGACGTCGACAAGCTATTCGTCACCGAATGCTACGTCAACGAAGGTCCGCGCATGAAGCGGGTCAGGCCGGCGCCGATGGGACGCGCGTATCGCTATCAGCGCAGAATGGCGCACATTGTGGTGAAGGTGGGGGACAAAGACTAGATGGGACAGAAAACACATCCCTACGGGTTCCGGCTAGGCGTCACCAAGACCTGGCGGTCGCGATGGTTCGCCAAGCAGGATTACGCCAAGCTGCTGCACGAAGATCTGGAACTGAAAGCGTCTCTGCGCGACCGGCTGAAGGCCGCCGGCGTCAGCTCGATTGAAGTGGATCGCCCCGGCAACAAACTACGCATCACCATTTCGACGTCGCGTCCGGGCATCATTATCGGACGCAAGGGCGCTGAAATCGAGAAGCTGAAGAGCGATTTGGCGAAGAAGACCAAGCGCGAGATCTTCATCGACATTCTGGAAGTGCACAAGCCGGAGCTGGACGCGCAACTGGTATCGGAATCGATCGCCCTGCAGCTCGAAAAGCGCGTGGCGTTTCGGCGGGCCATGCGCAAGGCTGTCGATTCTGCGCTGCGTTTTGGCTGCAAGGGAATTAAGGTTCGCGTATCAGGGCGCCTGAACGGCGCTGAAATCGCACGGACGGAATGGTATCTGCAAGGGCAGCTTCCATTGCACACCCTGCGCGCCGATATCGACTATGGTTTTAGCGAAGCCCACACCACTTACGGGGTGATCGGCGTCAAGTGCTGGGTGTACAAGGGCGAAATTCTTCCCGGCGGTCCGCGCAAGGGATTGCGCAACGAGCCGGAGCCGCGCCGCGCGCCGCGCCCGGAACGACGGGATCGCGACCGCGATCGAGGGGAACGCGACAGGGGGCCCAGGCCGGTAGCAGCGGCTCCTGAGCATGGGGCCATTCAAGGCGCGCCGACGGAACGGACAACCGCGCCGATTCTGCCGCCCATGGCCGCTCCGACTACGCCGACCTGGAAGCAGGAGCCTAAGCCGGAGACCACCAAACCTGAGGACATCAAACCTGAGGACACCAAGCCCGAGGGCTCGGGCGAGCCCGAAGGAGGCAAAGAGTAAGCCATGTTGATGCCGAAGAAAGTAAAGTACCGCAAGCAGCAGCGCGGTCGCATGGCAGGCAAGGCCTGGCGCGGCTCGTCGCTTGCGTTCGGCGATTTCGGCCTGAAGGTGATGGAGTGCGGCTGGATTACCGCTCGCCAGATTGAAGCGGCTCGCGTCGCCATGACGCGTTCGATCAAGCGCGGCGGTAAGGTCTGGATCCGTTTATTCCCCGACAAACCGATTACCAAGAAGCCCGCTGAAACCCGTATGGGTAAGGGAAAAGGCGCGCCGGACCAGTGGGTGGCGGTGGTGCGGCCGGGCAAAATTTTGTTCGAGATGGAAGGCGTGACCAAGGAACTGGCAGCAGCCGCCATGCGACTGGCGGCGGCGAAAATCGGATTGCCGACAAAGTTCGTCACGCGGGATTTGGCGGAGTAAGGGCGCATGAAAGAGAACGCGGATAAAGCACGAGGTTTTGACGCTGCCGAGATCGAACAGAAATTGCGCGATGCGTCGGAGCAGATGTTTCGGCTGCGCTTCCAGTTGAGTATGGGGCAGGCCGACGGTTTGACCAAGCTACGCAACTTGCGCAAGGAGCGGGCGCGGATGCTGACGGTTCAGCGAGAGCGTGAATTGGGGCAGGCATTAACTCCGGCGGCGAAACCTGTCAAAGCTAAGAAGGGCGCCAAGCCTGCGGCAAAGACGGCTCCGGTGAAAAAGGCTGCGGCCAAAAAGGCAACCGCTCCCAAAGCGGCAGCCAAGAAGCCGGCCGCCAAAAAAAAGTGAGTAAGGGATAGTGCCTATGGCGGAAACCAAAGCAAACCAAACCGATAAAGCCAACAAGAACGAAAAAGTTGGACATGTGGTCGCGAACAAGATGGCCAAGACCATTGTGGTCGAGGTCACGCGGCGCGTGGCGCATCCGCTATACAGGCGAATCGTCAGTAAGCGCAAGAAATTTTACGCACACGATGAAGAGGGCCGCGCGAACGTAGGCGATGTGGTGCGCATCATCGAGTGTCGCCCCATGAGCAAGCTGAAGCGCTGGCGCTTAGGCGAAGTGATGCGCAAGGCGGTTCAGGTCACGACGGATTTGAGCTCCATCGGCATCCAGCCCGGGCGGGAACAGCGGGCATCGGTAAAGAAAAAGAAGAAGGGCAGATAGCCGGTGGCCGCGGAGCCAGCCGGACGGTTGAGGAGATAAGTTTATGATCGGGATGCGGACAATTCTCGAGGTGGCCGATAACAGCGGCGCGCGCCGGCTGCAGTGCATCCTGCCGCGCGGCGGCGATCTGGGCCTGCGAGCCGGCCTGGGCGACATTATCACCGCCAGCGTAAAGGAAGCCGCGCCGGATTCGGCCATTAAGAAAGGCAAAGTCGTGCGCTGCGTGGTGGTGAGAATGCGCAAGGAAACCCGGCGCAAGGATGGCACCTATATCCGCTTCGATTCGAATGCCGCGGTGCTGATCAGCGAAATCGGCGAGCCTATTGGCACGCGCGTGTTTGGCCCGGTGGCGCGCGAGCTGCGCGAGAAGAAATTTATGAAGATTGTTTCGCTTGCTCCGGAGGTGATTTAGTCCATGCCACGCAGAATTCCTCCCCGGCACCAGAACAAGCCCAAGATCAAAATGAAGGTGAAGGTCAAGAAGGACGACACCGTCAAGATCATAGCGGGGCGCGATCGTGGCAAGTCCGGACGGGTATTGCAGGTGGATGCGGTCAAAGGTAAAGTGCTGGTCGAAGGCATGGGCCTGGTGAAACGGCACACACGTCCGAATCCGCAGAAACAGATCAAAGGCGGTATCGCTGAGCGCGAAAGCGCGATCGCGATTTCAAACGTGATGGTCATGACCGCCGGCGGCGTGGCCACGCGAGTGGGCTATCGCATCGAAGGCAATCACACTGTGCGCGTCGCTAAAAAGGGCGGCGAGACTTTAGACAAGAAGTAGGGAATAAGATATGGCGCGGTTGAAAGAGCTTTACCTTAAAACAGTGGTTCCGGCCTTGACCAAGGAGTTCGATTATAAGAACCCCATGGCGGTGCCGAAAATCGAAAAGATCTCGCTCAATGTGGGCATGGGCGAGGCGACGCAGAACAGCAAGCTGATCGACGGCGCGGTGAACGAGCTGACGGCCATCGCCGGGCAGAAGCCGGTGATTACCAAGGCGCGCAAATCGATCGCGGCCTTTAAGCTGCGCGAGAACATGCCCATCGGCTGCGCGGTTACGCTGCGCGGCGACCGCATGTACGAATTTTTGGACCGCCTGGTGAACGTCGCGCTCCCGCGCGTCCGCGATTTCCGCGGCGTTTCGACCAAATCCTTCGATGGCCGAGGCAACTACACGCTGGGCCTGAAGGATCAATTGATTTTCCCGGAGATCGACTACAACAAAGTCGAGAAAACCAAGGGAATGAATATTTGCATCACCACCACCGCGCACACCGATGCGGAGGGACAGGCGCTGCTGAAGCACATGGGAATGCCCTTCAGTAAGTAAAGGATTTCATGGCGACTACTGCGAAAATTGCACGCGATACAAAATTGGCGATCGCCAAAGAGAAGAAGACGCCCAAGTTGCAGTGCCGGCATCGCAACCGTTGTTTGCGCTGCGGCCGGCCGCGCGGTTATTTACGAAAATTCAAGCTGTGCCGCATCTGCTTCCGGGCACTGGCATTGTCGGGAGAAGTCCCCGGCGTGATCAAGGCCAGTTGGTAGAAGTGACGCAGGAGGACGACAAAGAATGACCACATCCGATCCGATCGCCGACATGCTGACACGCATTCGCAACGCCATGGCCACGCGCCACGCGAAAGTGGACGTGCCTTCATCGAAGCTGAAAACGGACATCGCCAAGATCCTGAAGGACGAAGGCTATATTGCCAACTTCAAGCTGACGGAAGAAGGCAACAAGAAGTCCATCCGCATTTATTTGAAGTACACCCCTGGTAATGTCCCCGTGATTTCGCGGATTGAGCGGGTATCGCGGCCGGGCTGCCGGGTGTACGTGGGTTCAAAGGAAGTGCCGCGCGTTTTGGGCGGCCTGGGGATCAATATCCTGACCACGCCGCGGGGCGTGATGACTGGTTCGACGGCGCGCAAGGAAGGCGTCGGCGGCGAAGTGCTGTGCCACGTATGGTAGGGGCCAGCGGCCAGGAGCCGGGGACCAGTAAGCGACGGAGAAAGATTTTATGTCACGAGTAGGAAAAAAGCTGATTCCGATGCCGAAGGGCGTAAAGATCACGGTCGGCGATCAGTTGACTGTCGAAGGGCCCAAGGGCAAGCAGACTGTCCCGGTGCCCGCCGGCATTACGTTTTCGGAAAAGGACGGAGTGCTCACGGTGGTGCGCGACGGCGACGACAAAGCCGCGCTCCATGGATTGACGCGAGCGCTCACCGCCAATGCGATCCAGGGTGTTTCGACCGGGTTCACGCGCGAGCTGGCCATCTTCGGGATCGGCTACCGCTGCGATGTAAAGGGCAGAATTGCCACCTTTACGCTGGGCTATTCGCATCCGATTGAGTTCTATCTGCCGGACGGAGTGGATTTAAAAGTAGACAAGCCGGCCAATAATTTGACTCCGCTCACGCTCACAGGATCCGACAAGCAGATCGTCGGACAGGTGGCTGCCAAGATGCGGGCGCTGCGTCCGCCGGATCCGTACAAGAACAAGGGCATCCGCTACGTCGGCGAATTGTTGCGTAAGAAGGTCGGCAAGACCGGCGCGTCGGGAGGCAAGTAATATGGCACGCGACTCGAAAAATGCTATCCGGCTGCGGATTCATACCCGTATTCGCCGCAAGGTGAAGGGCACGCAGGAGAGGCCGCGCCTGGCTGTGTTTCGCAGCGTGAAGCACATCTATGCGCAGGTGATCGACGATACCGCGGGGCACACCGTGGTCGCGGCGTCATCTTCGGAAAAAGTGGCGGCGACCGGCAAGAGCGGCGGCGGCAATTTGTCGGGCGCGAAAGCCATCGGGAAACTGGTGGCCGAGCGAGCCAAGGACAAAGGCATCAAGGCCGTGGTGTTCGACCGCGGCGGGTATCATTATCACGGCCGCGTGAAAGCGCTGGCCGAGGCGGCCCGTGAAGCGGGATTGGAGTTTTAACTAAGCATGTCGACAACTACAGCCAAGCGCATTGACGCCAATAGCCTGAACCTCAAGGAACAGGTGGTGTCCATCAACCGGGTCACCAAGGTCGTCAAGGGCGGCAAGAATATGAGCTTCTCCGCGCTGGTCGTGGTCGGCGATCCCGGCGCGAAGATCGTGGGATTCGGCACCGGCAAGGCCAAGGAAGTTCCGGCGGCGATCAAGAAGGGCATTGAAGCCGCTAAAAAGAATTTGCGCCGGATTCACGTCCTGGCGACCACCATTCAGCATCCGGTGCTGGGGCGGTTCGGCAGCGGGCAGGTGCTGCTGAAGCCGGCTCCCGCGGGAACCGGCGTAATCGCAGGTGGCCCGGTGCGCGCGGTGATTCAGGCGGTGGGAATTCCTAACGTGCTGACCAAAACCATTGGTTCGCGCAATCCCCACAATGTGGTAAAAGCGACAATCAACGCGCTCGAAGGACTGCGGGACAGAGGCGAAATCGCAGAGATGCGTGGGCTGGCGCTGGATAAGGTGAGATAGGCCATGGCGGGAACTATAAAGATTAAATTGATTCGCAGCATCATTTGTACGCCTGAAAAACATAAAGTCATCGTCAGGGCGCTGGGATTGAAGAAAATGAACCGCATTGTGGAGCGTCCGGATACCCCGGCTTTTCGCGGTATGGTGAAGAAGATACCTCACCTCTTGACGATCGTGGAATAAGAATTAAAGAAGAGGAACGGCATGAACCTCAGTCAACTAAGACCGCCCCCCGGGCAGAAACACAAGAAGCGCCGCTTGGGTCAGGGCATGGGTACCGGGCGCGGGAAATTCTCGGGCCGCGGCGCCAAGGGCGCCAAATCGATTTCGGGCTATTCGCGCATGCGCGGGTTTGAAGGCGGCCAGATGCCGCTGCACCGCCGTTTGCCGAAGCGCGGCTTTACTAATATTTTTAAGACCCATTACGCCATCGTGAATGTGAGTTCGATCGAGAAGCTGGAAGGGTCGAGCTTCGATGCGCAGTCACTACTGAAGCTGGGTGTGATCCGTAAGCTGAAGGACGGGCTGAAGGTGCTGGGATCGGGCGATCTCAAGCGCGCCATCACCGTGAAGGCGCATATTTTCTCGAAGTCGGCGCTGGAAAAGATTCAGGCAGCCGGCGGCACCGCGGAAGTGATCGGGAGTTAGACCGGCGGGCAATCACCCGGGTTTAAAACCAGGAGTCAACAGGCATGAAGTTCCTCGAAGCCTTTACAAATGTCTTTCGCGTTCCGGATCTGCGCAAGCGGCTGCTGTTCGCGCTGGCGTTGCTGGCGGTATATCGCCTGGGCGGGCACATCCCTACCCCTGGCATCGACACCAACAAGCTGGAGGAATTCTTCCGGCAGAATCAAGGCACGCTGTTCGGCTACCTGGACGTGTTCAGCGGCGGGAGCTTTCGCCGGCTAACTATTTTCGCGCTGGGCATCATGCCCTACATCACCTCGTCGATCATTCTGCAATTGTTGACCGTGGTGGTGCCGACGCTCGAAAAGCTCCAGAAAGAAGGGGAACTGGGGCGGCGCAAAATTACCCAGTGGACCCGCTATCTGACGGTTATCCTCGCCGTCATCCAATCCTTCGGTATCGCCATGGCGCTGCAAGGGGCGCAGCAGGGTTTCGTCACCAGTCCCGGAGTCGGATTCGTGCTGATGACGGTGCTCAGTCTGACCACCGGCACCGCTTTTATCATGTGGCTGGGCGAGCAGATTACGGAACGCGGCATCGGCAATGGAATGTCGCTGATCATCTTTACCGGCATCGTGGTCGGACTGCCGGCGGCGATTCTTGAAATGTGGACCAAGGTAAGTACCGGCGACTGGAACGCCCTGCAGGTCATCATCATTTTGATCATGATGATCGCCGTGGTGGGTTTCATTGTTCTGGTGGAGCGCGGCGAGCGCCGGATACCCGTGCAGTATGCCAAGCGTGTCATCGGGCGGCGCATGATGGGCGGGCAGTCCACGCACCTGCCGCTGAAGGTGAACGCCGGAGGCGTGATTCCGGTGATCTTCGCGAGTTCCCTGCTGGCGTTTCCGCAGACACTGGCGACCGCGCAATTCGTCAAAGACTCGCCGGTCCTGAGCGGCATGCTGGGCTCGATGGCGGGTTCTACGCCTTTGTACTACTTACTCTACACAGTGCTGATCATGTTCTTCTGCTTCTTCTACGTGTCTATTATTTTCAATCCCAACGAAGCGGCTGACAACATGCGCAAGTACGGAGGCTTCATTCCGGGCATCCGTCCGGGCAAGAATACCGCCGACTACATGAACAATATTTTGACCAAGATCACGGTGGTGGGCGGGCTGTATCTTTCCGTCCTGTCTCTGCTACCGCAGATTATGATTTCCGGCATCAAGCTGCAACGGCTCCCGGGAATCGGGAATTGGATTGATGCGACTTTTCCGCGCTGGTTACTGGATGGACTGGGCGTGAATTTTTACTTTGGCGGAACCAGCTTGCTGATCGTGGTCGGCGTTGCGATGGATACCGTGAACCAGATCGAAGCACAGTTGATTATGCGCCACTATGAGGGCTTTACTCCGCGGGCGGGACGGATACGCGGCCGGCGGAGCGTAATCTAGCCTGCCGCCGGGACGCCCCGTAGATGAACCGGCTGTGCCTGATCCTTTTCGGTGCCCCGGGTTCTGGCAAGGGGACGCAAGCCAAGCTGTTGAAAAACACGCTTGAATTGCCGCATATCTCGACTGGGGATATGTTGCGGGAGAGAGTGGCTCGGCGAGACGAATTGGGCTTGCAGGTAGAGAGTCTCCTGCAAGCCGGTGCGCTAGTGCCGGACGCCACCGTGAATGCGCTGGTGGCGGAGAGAATTGAACAGCCGGATTGCGAGCCGGGATTTATCCTGGACGGCTATCCGAGGACGGTGAGTCAGGCGGGGATCCTGACAGAGATGCTGAGATCGCGGTCGATTGCGGCCGTGGTGGTACATCTCAAGGTCGACTATAATGTTATTGTGGCAAGACTTGCCGGACGGCGGCAATGTCCGGTATGTGGTGCGCTGTACAGTTTGTCTCCGAACGCTCCCACGGTTTCGGAAGTTTGCGATTATGACGGCTCGACGCTGGTGGTTCGCGATGACGATCGGGAAGAAGTAGTTACCGAGCGGATGAAAGCGTATGACCGCCAGACTTCGCCGGTGCTGGAGTACTTTCGGTCGTCCGGATTCCACGTCTGGGAGGTGGATGGAGCTCAGGCGGGCGGGCCGCAAGCGATCGCCAGACTGATTCAAGGGATGTTGAAGGACAAGGGATATCGAAACTGAGGTTGGTCGCTAAATAAATGATTGTTCGTAAGAATCAGCCCGAGCTGGAAAAGATGCGCGCCGCTGGGCTGCTGGTTTACAAGGTTCTGAGCACGTTGCGAGGCATGGTGGCGGAGGGCGTTTCGACCTACGATCTGGAAGTGGCGGCCGAGAAGATGATTACTGAGGGTGGCGCTCGGCCGGCTTTCAAGGGTTATCCCAACCCGACGGCGGGTAGCAAGTTTCCTTTTGTATTGTGCGTGTCGGTGAATGACGAGATTATCCACGGTATGCCGTCGCAGAAGAAGATTTTGAAAAGCGGCGATATCGTATCGATCGACACCGGCGTGCAGTTGAATGGGTATTTTGGCGATTCGGCCATCACGGTCCCGGTCGGCGAGATTTCGACAGAGGCGCAACGGCTGATCGACGTAACCCGGGAATCGCTGGAATTGGCGATCGACAAGATGCGGCCGGGCAACCGGCTGTTCGATGTTTGCGGGACAGTGGAGCGGCATGTGACCGCGAACGGGTTTTCGGTAGTGCGGGAGTTTGTGGGCCACGGCATCGGGACGCAGATGCACGAAGAGCCGCAGGTTCCCAACTACGTCGACCGCCGGAATGAGAATCCGCGGTTGAAAGAAGGAATGGTGCTGGCCATCGAGCCGATGGTGAACGCGGGAGCGCCGGGCAGCCGGGTGCGAGCCGACAAGTGGACGGCAGTGACCGAGGATGGAAAGTATTCGGCCCACTTCGAGCATACGGTGGCGGTAACGGCCGAAGGGCCGTGGGTTCTGACCCGGCCGTGAAGTCGGGAGCCAGTGAAGAGGCTACTGTAGTGGAGCTGTTACCCAGCGCCGCTTATCGGCTGAAGCTGGCAAATGAAGATGTGGTGGTAGCGCACGCGGCGGGCGCGGCCACAGTGAATTTTGTGAGAGTGCGTCCCGGAGATCGCGTGCGAGTGGAGCTTTCGCCGCACGATCGGACGCGTGGCAGGATTGTGGAGTTGTTGACGAAAGGTTGATGAATTATGAAAGTTAGAGCTTCCGTAAAAGTAATGTGCGACAAGTGCAAGATCGTCCACCGCGAGGGCGTGGTGCGGGTCATCTGCACCAATCCGAAGCATAAACAGAGGCAAGGGTAACCCATGGCGCGTTTAGCAGGCGTTGATCTACCATCGAAGAAGCGGACCGAGATCGGTCTCACCTACATCTACGGTATTGGGCGGACGCGCAGCAAATCGCTGTGCTACCGGGCAGGCGTCGATCCAAATAAAAAAGTGTCGGAGCTGACGGAAGACGAAATCAATCACATCCGCCAGATTCTCGAAGCCGAGGGGTCGGTAGAAGGCGATCTGCGCAAAGAAATCTCGATGAACATCAAGCGCCTGATCGAGATGGGTTCGTATCGCGGCATGCGGCACCGTCGCGGCCTGCCGGTGCGGGGACAGCGCACTCACACCAACGCGCGCACCCGTAAGGGCCCGCGCCGCGGCACTGTGGCCAATAAGAAGAAAGCCAGCGCGAAGACCTAAAGAGAGCTGAAAACAATACATGGCGACCAAAGCACCAGCGAAGACAGCGGCCAAAGGCGGCAAGAAGAAGACCTTCAAGAAGAAGGAAAAGAAGATGGTCCCCGTGGGCGTGGTCCACGTGCAGGCGTCTTTCAACAACACCATCATCACCATCACGGACCCCATGGGGAACGTGCTGTCGTGGTCGAGTTCAGGTTCGCTGGGGTTCCGGGGATCGCGCAAGGGAACGCCCTTCGCGGCGCAGCAGGCTTCGCTGACCGCGGCCAACAAGGCCAAGGAATCGGGCGTGCGGACAGTGAATGTCGAAGTAAGCGGCCCGGGTGCGGGCCGGGAGTCGGCGGTGCGCGCGCTGTCGACGGCAGGTTTGGAAGTGAGAATCATCAAGGATCTCACGCCCATTCCGCACAACGGCTGCCGTCCACCCAAGAAGCGCAGAGTTTGACTGAAGCCCGGCAACGGGCGGTTACTAGAAGTAAAGGAAGCCCGGCAACGGGCGGTTAAAGAAGTAAAGCAGGAAGAAGGCCCCCAGGGCCGTAAACTGCACCTGACTGAAGTTTAGGGAGGTTTGATTTGGCACGATATATTGGTCCCGTCTGCCGGCAGTGCCGGCGC
>JBDTTL010000107.1:0-13166 GCA_039930665.1 Acidobacteriota bacterium | reverse complement strand
GGCCCGTCGACCGCCACCGGCACATACGCAAACCGGAGGTACAGCAGCCCGATCAGCGGCAGCACAATCCAGCCCAGGATCATCCCGATAAAGAATGGCTTCACGTTCCGATTCTAACTGCCAGCGCTTCGCGCGCGGAGAATCTTGAGAGTTCAATTCACTGGGTCAGGCGCCGCCGCGAGCAGCGGGTAAATCGCGGGCGGTTTGTCACCGGTTTCTGCAGCCTCTACCGCCGCCACTCCCTGGTAGGTGATCTCGTAGCGCGCGTTGTCGCCGCGCGTCACCAGCTTCCCTTCGCGCAGGACCCAAAAACTGAACTCCAGGTGCTCGCGCGGGCAGCCCATCATATTTTCGAAGTCACGAAGCACGATCCACGGCCGGTCTGCGTCGGTGAAGCGCTGGTTGTAAAGCAGTCGCAAAATAGCATGCCGCTTGAGCACCTCCGCCTGCACGCCCTTGGTGCTTTGCCAGTTTTCGAACAAGTGCAGCCGGGCTTGGTCGTGCGATGCCAATTGGAGATCGAAGGCGGCTCGCCGCTCGGGATCGCCCAGCACTTCATTCGCCTTCACGATCTGGCGGAACAAGTCGTCGTTACCGGTCTCCCGATTGTCCGGATGGTAGCGCTGCGCCATCAGATGATACACGCGGCGGATGGTGTCCGCGTCGGCTCGGCGGCTCACCTGCAGCACTTCATAATAGTCGACGCCGTTCCCCAGCATCTCCACCGGCGCGCGCGGAATGTCGGATGCTTTCTCAAAGGACAGTCCAGCGTGGAATAAGCCCTCGCCCGCTTCCGAGCACCAGCACACCTGGCATTGTCCCTCGATTGGTATCCGTCCTGCCGATCCCTCGATCTCGCCGCTGACTCGGACGACCGCGCCTGGGTGCATCTGCTTGGGCATCTCGATCCGCAGACCGCCGCTGCTGAAGTCCACCAATGTGACCTCGGAGCCGTTTACCTGGAGCTTCGCTTGACTCTCGCTCCCGCCTGATCGCGGATGTCTTCGTCTTTCGGTGTCTGGGTGCACACGCCCTCCTAAGGAGCGTCATCGGCGAGTTCGCGAAAGTTGTGAAGAAATTTAGCTGGCGTTCGGAATAAGTCGCAGCGCCGATTCGTTGATGCAGTAGCGCATGCCCGTGGGCAGAGGGCCGTCATCAAACAGGTGGCCCAGGTGCGCATCGCACAGCCGGCACAGCACTTCCACACGTTGCATCGAAAAGCTGTTGTCTGCCTGCGAATACACGTTCTCCGCAGCCACGGGCGCGCTAAAGGCCGGCCAGCCCGTGCCGGAATCAAACTTGGTCGACGAACTGAAGAGCGCATCCCCGCAGCAGACGCAGCGGTATAATCCCGCGGTTTCCAGTTGGAAGTAGGTGCCGGTGAAGGGCGTGTCAGTCGAACCCCGCCGCGCCGACCAATACTGCGCCGACGTTAGCTGACTGCGCCAATCGCCGTCGGAGCGTACGACTTTCTTACGAACGGACGTACGAAGTTTGCGGCCAGCGTCGTCGAAGTCGACGACCGTGATCTCTGCGTCCACTCCGCTGCCAGCAGATCGTCCCACTTGCGACAGGACTACCGCAACGCCGCCCAATGCCAAGGGTGCGATGACCAGCGCGCGCCGCCGCGAAACCGTGTCTATAAGGCCGCCAAACACTACTCTATTTTAGCGGCTCGCCTCGCTGGACAGTCACCCGGTCGATCATATCTTCCGCCAGATCGACGCCCTTAAGCGAAATCGAATGTGTCCCATTGTCCGTCCGTTTTACGAACAGACCCTCGGTGAGATACCACAGACTGAATTCCAGCTCCGTCTTCGACACCTTCAGCATCTGCTCCAGATCGGTCAGCGTAATGCCCGGCGAGGTGGGGTGCAAACGCCGCTGCTGGTATAAGGCGGATATGATCGCTTGGCGCTGGTCGCGCGCCTCGCGCATGGACTCAGCGGCGGACTCCCAGGAAGTTCCCATACCTATCTATCGGCAGAAAACCCGATTTTGAGGCCCATAACCGGCGAACGACCGGGTTTGAACGACGGGACGCGTTTGAACTACACAACTGAGTTTGAAGCATAATAGTCTGACGCCGCATCCATGCAAGCCGCCAAAAAAGTGAACTTACCGGTAACCGACGGCCGCGTGGCGCGCATGGGCCTGGCCCTCGCCAACTGGAGCGAGCGCTGGTTCCCCGACCCTCTGGTCTTCGCCTTTCTGGGCGTGCTGGTGGTCTACGCTCTTGGTGTCGTCGCTGGCGAAAGCCCCACTCAGCTCGGCATCGAAGCCGGCAGGAATTTCTGGACCCTGGTTCCCTTCACCATGCAGATGGTGATGATCATCATTGGCGGCTATGTAGTCGCCTCCACGCCTCTGGTCCGGCGCGCGACCCACTGGCTGGCCGGCATCCCCACCACTCCCCGCGGCGCAATCACACTAGTCGCCTTCGTCGCCACCGTCAGTTCTCTGATCTCCTGGGGACTTAGCCCCATCATCAGCGGCTTCCTGGTCCGCGAAATGACCGGCCGCGTCAAAGGCATGGACTATCGCGCCGCCGGCGCCGCCGCCTATCTCGGTAACTGCTCCGTGTGGGCCCTCGGACTGTCGTCCTCGGCGGCCATGCTGATGGCCACCAAATCTTCCATGCCGCCGTCGCTCTTCGCCATCAGCGGACTCATCCCGCTCACCCAAACGCTATTCCTCTGGCAGAGCATGGTCACGGCGCTGGTACTGATTCTGATGTGTGGAATCGTGGCGTATCTCTCCGTCCCTTCGGCCGCGAACGCGCACACTGCCGAAAGCTACGGCCTGCATTTCAAGCCGCCCGTCGAGGCCAGCGAGCGCCACAGCAAGCCGGGCGAGTGGCTGGAGTACAGTCCCATCCTCACCATCTTGGTGGGAGCCCTGCTGCTCGGCTACCTGGTGAACGTTTTCCGCACTTCGCCGCAGGGAGCGCTCGCCGCGCTCGACCTCAACACTTATAACCTCATGTTCCTCACCGTGGGTCTGCTGCTCCACTGGCGTCCCCGCAATTTCGTGCGCGCCGTGGCGGAAGCGATCCCGGCCACCGGCGGCGTGCTGATTCAGTTTCCGTTCTACGCCATGATCTTCGGCATGATCGCGGGCACGGGACTTTCCGCCAAACTCGCGCACCTGTTCACGTCGGCCAGCACCCACGATTCTTTCGCTCTGCTCGCAGCCAGCTACTCGGCCATACTAGGCTTGTTCATCCCGTCGGGCGGCAGCAAGTGGGTGGTCGAAGCGCCTTATGTGCTGCAAGCCGCGATCGCGCACAACGTGCATCTCGGTTGGGTGGTTCAGATCTATAACGTATCCGAGGCGATGCCCAACCTGATCAATCCCTTCTGGATGCTTCCCCTGCTGGGAATTCTGCGCCTAAAAGCGCGCGACCTCGTGGGTTACACGACACTCTATCTGATGGCGATGCTACCGGTCGTGTTCTTCCTGTGCTGGTTCTTCGCGCGGTCCATTCCGTTTGTCCCGCCGATCAAATAGCGCGAAACGACCTACTTCACGCTTTGCAGGTAAGCTACTAAATTCGCCACATCGTCAGTCGAGTAATTTTCAAGCATCTTTTGATGCCGCTGGCGGGCGGCTATCGTTTTCGCATCGTTCAGCCGCTCGAGCTTCCAGGACGGCGCCGCGTCCAGCCCTTTGGGACTAAGGATCTGCGCTCTCAGAGCAGCCGCATCGTGTCCCTTCTTCGCCACGCTTTCCGCCGAGTGGCAGGACATGCACGACTGTTCGAAATATGCTTTGCCCGCTGCGGCGTCGCCCGAACCCAACTTCGCCTGGATGAGCTCTTTGTACCGTCCCTGCTGGCGCCCGTAATGAATCCATCGCACTAAATCGGCAATCTGCTGATCGCTCAAATCGGAGAACTGCGGCATAGGAGACAGCTTCGCAGTCTGCGGAATGCCGGATCGCAGAAGAGGCCCGATCACGTTACCATTCTCATCCCGTCCAACGAGTCGCGAATGCATCAGATCCGTAGCTTCGCCGCGCGCGACAAGATACAGACCGTGGCAATAGCTGCATCCAAACAGCACATACGTTTCTTTACTGTGCTGCAGGACGGGATCCGCCATGGGAGGACCGATATAGTTGACATCGTATCCCGGTCGCGCCGCCGGCTGCGCCGCAGCACAACCTGCCGCTAAAATCATTCCGCACAAAGTCAGATAAAGGTTTTTGCTATGCGACATTGGTTTCCCCGGCTATGCCAGCGCCCGCTTGCAGTAATCGAACTGGATCTGCACTTCTTCGACTTCCGTGCGTAGGGTTCCGTGCTCGAATTCGAGCAGGGCGACAATGGGCCACTGATTGTCGCGGATCATCCGCAGAATTTCGATAATTGGCGCGTCGCCCTCGCCGAACGGCGTGCTGCGGCCATTGTTTTTCCTGCGGTCACCCAGATGGACGGCGGCCGTACGCTCGTGATGCCGCTCCAGGAACCCCAGGCAATCGCCATTTGCGGCCGTGAAGTGGCGAACGTCCAGCGTCGCCTTGAAATCGGGCGAATAAGACAGGCCCTTCACGATCGTCGCCTCTGTACTGAACGCGTCCGGGTCCGACACATTGTCGTGGTTGTGCAAGCCTGCGTACATCCCGTGCTTGCCCGGAAAAGCACCCAGTCTGCGTGCCACGGCCAATCCATAGGAGCCGATGATGCTTTTCGCTCCCAGAGCTTTTGCGCCTTCAAAGATAGCGTCGATTTCGGCGTCCGTGTGGCTGTCGCCGATATTGATGTAGTAACTAAAAATCTCGATGCCGGCGTCGTCGAATTCCTTCTTGACCTTGTGATAGTATTCGGCCGGAGTTGTCAGCCGCCAGTTCCGCAACTTCTCGCGGACCTCTTCCGCACTGACGCCCGGCTTATCGAAGCGCGGCTCAACCCAAACCGCATGAAGCTCCACTATGCCCATGCCGTTCTGCACCAACCGCTCAATGAGAATGTGACGATTCTCCGGAAACATCGGAAGATCGTGATAGCAGAAAGGCTGCAAGCCAAACTGCACACCGTGGATTAAAGACTTATCCGGCTTGGCCGCCGATTGCGCCAGCGCTTGCAAACTGGGAACGCCAGCCAAAGCCACCTTGCCGAAGTTACGACGCGTCAAAATCATTGCTATTTTCCGCCCCGGTAAAGCACGCGCCAAATCTTGCCTTTTTCGCTGTCGCCGATATAGAGCGATCCGTCGGGCGCCTGCGCCACGCCATCCGGCCGCGCCACCGCGTCACTCGGATTCATCAGCGGCATCTTGCCCGGAAATCCGCTGGCGAAGATTTCGAAACTCCCCGACGCCTTGCCGCCCGCGAAAGGCTGGAAAGTAACGTTATATCCCGCCTGCGGCAGCGGCGCGCGATTCCACGACCCATGAAACGCGATGAACGCACCGCCGCGATACTTCGCCGGAAACTGTGTGCCCGTGTAGAACATGAGATCGACCGGCGCCCAATGCGCGGGGAATGCCGCCACCGGAGGAGTGAATTCGGTGCAGCGCCCCACCGCCTTCCCGTCGCCGCCGTATTCGGGGTTGAGGATAAACTTCTTCAGCCCGTAATCGTAGAAGCAATACGGCCAGCCGAAGTTGGAGCCTTGCACTGCGCGATAGAGCGGCTCCGACGGACGCTCGGCATTTTCCTGCGCCGTAAACTTTCCCAGCCACAGAGTGTCGAGCGAATCGCGGTTGTTCATCGCGATATACAACGCGCCTTCGTGCCACGCAATGGCCGGCATCTGGCGCATTCCTGTAGCGAAGCGCGTGCCGTTGGCCTGCGTCTGACCCAATTTGTTCTCGTCGAACTTCCAGATGCCGCCGTGTTCCGCGAGCAGCGGGCAAGGATCCTGGCCGGGCACCCCGGCGCGGCGGTCCCGGCTCTGGCAGGCGTTGGACGGCGCGCCAACATTTACGTAAAGCGATCCCTGGCCGTCGAATGCAATGCCCTTATCGCCATGTTGCGAAACTCCGGGCAGGTCCTTCACCACGATCTCGGGCTCGCCCGCGGGCTTCAACTGTCCGGCCGCGAGCTTGTAACGTTGAACCGAATTGGGCGTCGCGATGTAAAGATATCCGTTGCGCAGCGCAACACCTGTCACGCTGATGCTGCCGAATTTTTCCTTCATCTCGAAGCGGCCATCGCCGTTGGTGTCGCGCAACGCGGCCACGCCGCCGTTCATCAATCCCACATACACATCGCCATTGGCGGCCACCGCGATATGCCGCGCCTCGCCCAGCCCGTCGGCGGCCACAAACGCACAAAAGCCGGCCGGAAGCGTGATCCCGCCATTGCCTTGATCGCATGTAGGCGCATCGGCGGCATGCAGGCCGGGAGTCAGCACGCCGCCAACCAGCAGCAGTCCGATTGCGAGGCGGTTCGGTAAACTCACGGGAGTACGATTCGGGATCATGGCATCTTCCTTAGCGGTATGTATGGCGCTTGTCCGAGTTCGCGCTTCAGGCCGCGCCCGACCACAACTTTATCATGGGTCTCGAAAACATGGGTCTTAAAAACATGCGCCTCGAAAACATGATGCTATGGTGTGGTTATGGGGCGCACGCACCGCAGCGGTATCCTGCTAGCCGCGGCATTCACAGTCGCGCTGGCAGCAGCGCAGTCTCCGGCGACGGTTTGGGACGGCGTCTATTCCGACCAGCAATCCGCACGCGGGGCCACGCTCTACCTGACCGCATGCGCTTCCTGCCATGGAGACAAGATGCAGGGTAAAGGGCAGATGCCCGCGCTCTCGGGCTCCGATTTCGTCATGAACTGGGACGGGATGAACGTCGGCGATCTGTTCGACAAGATCCAGACCTCCATGCCCGCCGATAAGCCGGGCACCTTGAGCCGGGAACAGAATGCCAGTCTGGTGGCCTACATTCTGAGTGCCAACAAGTTCCCGGCCGGTAAGGCTGACCTTTCGAGTGACGCGGAACGGTTGCGGCAGATTCGCTTCCAAGCCGCGCCGGCTAAATAGGCGGCGAGGCGCCTGCGCCGGCGAGCCGCGAACGGACTCCCGCCCACGAGCGCGGTTTCCTACTTATCGAAGTGGCCGCGAAACCTTAGGCCGGCGTGGAACCCTTGCTCGGCGGCAACGCAATAACGCACGCTAGCCACCGCGACTTCATGTCCCCGCTGAATCTCCACTAGAGTCCCGGCGTCCACGGGGTGATCGGCCCATAGCCGCAATCCACCACTCGATACGTTCAGAACCCGAACATCGAGACCGATTTGCGAAGGCGAACTCAGCAAATTCAACTTGGCCACGTCATGGGACTTGAACCGGGGGAATCTGCGGCGCTCATCCGGCGACTCCGTTTTGCACTCCATTGCATATTCCAGTACCGGCTCCTGGACGGCCCGGCTCAGGGACTCCGGCGGTGCACTTTCGGGTGTCAAGTGCGCGGTGAAATGAAACGTGCTTCCCGAATGGCCATCGCTCACTACCCACAAATCGCCGCCGATCATGTCCACCAACTGGGAGGAAATTGCCAAGCCCAGTCCCGTGCCTCCGAATTCCCTCCGCGAGGAAGCATCCACCTGCGTGAACGGCTCAAATATCCGCTGCTGCTGGTCGGGGGCGATGCCTATCCCGGTATCGTGCACCAGGAAGCGCACTTGATCGGAGTTCGCCGCCGGCATCTCAACGGTAAGATTCACCTCGCCGGACGCGGTGAACTTGATTGCATTGCCCAGCAGATTGACCAGAACCTGCCGCAGGCAGTCCGGATCCCCCAGCAGCACGTCCGGAATCTCAGGGTGAATATCGCATGTGAGCAGGAGATTCTTCGCGGCCGCGGCGGTTTCGAATCCCTTAACGGTGCTTCTCACCAGATCCCGAATCCAAAATTCCTTTGGGTGCAGAACTAGCTTTCCCGCTTGAATCTTGGAAATGTCCAGGATGTTGCCCATGATCGTCATTAAAGAGTCGGCCGACCCTTTCACCAGATCCAGATACTCGCGCTGCTCTGGATTTAACGCTGACTCCAGTACCACTTCGGTCAAGCCGATGATGCCGTTCATCGGCGTACGGATCTCATGGCTCATGTTGGCGAGAAATTCGCTCTTCGCGCGGCTGGCGACTTCCGCCACCTGGATCGCCAGCAGTAGCCTGGCCTCGGCCTCCTTGCGGGCTGTAATATCCACTCCGAATCCGATGATGTTGACGATGTCGCCCCGCTCATCGCGCAGTGGGCCGAAGGCCGCGTCTACCACCATTTCCTGCCCGCCCTGCATCAGCACGTTAGCGTCGTAACGCACTACTTCGCCCTCGGCCGCGCGGGCCATCGCGTCCCGCAGGCGACCCCGTTCCTCCGGGCTGTGGCTCCACGAGTAGGCCTCCCAGAACGGCTTCCCCACCACCTCCTCGCCTGGAACTCCAGCCACATCAAGAGGAGCACGATTCACGTAAAGCACGTTGCCGTCGAGCGTATAAAGTCCCACGAATCCGTACAGAGAATCCAGGATGTCTCTCAGGCGCTTTTCGCTGGCCTCCAGTTTCGCTTCCGCTTCCTGGCGCACTGTAATGTCGCGAATGGAGCCGATAAAGCGAGTCGGCTTCTCGTCGAGGCCCGTCACCAGTCTTCCGCGAGAAGCCACCCAGCGGTAACCGCCGTCCTTGCAGCGCACCCTGACTTCATCCTCAAAGGTTTCGGTCTCGCTCGCCGGGAGGGTCCCGGAAATCCTCGCGCTCACCTTCTCGCGATCCTCGGAATGCACGCGGTCGATGAAAGTCGCTGGGTCGTTCGGCAATTCATCTACGGAATAACCCAGGATTGCTTTGAAGCGTGGAGAAAGGTAGGAGTCGCCGGTTTCGAGGTTCCAGTCGAAGATTCCGTCGTAGGTGGCCTGCGTCGCCAGGGCATAACGCTCTTCGCTTACGCGCAGGGACGCGGCGGAGGACTCCGCGGCCTGCTTCGCCGCCAGCAGTTGATCTTCGGCATCCTTGCGCGCCGTGATGTCGCGGTAAATCGCCGAGACGCCCAGCAATTTTCCATGGGGGTCCGTAACTGGCGAGAGGATGACCGACACCGCCACCAGACTGCCGTCCTTTCTGACCCGCACGGTTTCATAGCGCCGAATCGCTTCGTGGCGACGGATTTTCTCTATTTGGTCCGCAAACTCATGCACCCGCGCAGGGGGCATCAGGATCTTGACGTGCTTCCCGATAACTTCCTCGGCGGTGTACCCCCAAAACCGTTCTGAGCTGGCATTCCAACTGAGAATGATGCCATCCGTTCGGTTCCCGACGATGCTGTCCTCGGAAGACTGCACGATAGACGCCAGAAATGCCACTGCGTCCTCGGAACTCTTCCGCTCTGTAATATCCTGAATCGCGCCGATGAAGCGTGTGGGCAGTCCCACGGCATTCCGCACCACCTGTCCGCGCGCCACCACCCAACAGTATTCGCGGTCCTTGCGCCGCACCTGCACCTCCCGCTCGAACCTCTCTATAGCCTGATCGGTGTCCCGGCGCACTACCAACTCGTTTAACCACGCTAAGTCGTCCGGATGGACGCAGCCGAACGACGACCAGCCAGCCTGCGGCCTTTCATCTCCTGCGTACCCCAGGATTTCCTTGAATCGGGGCGAAAAGTGGGATTCTCCGGTCTCCAGGTTGTAATCGAAAATGCCGTCAAGCGTGGCTTCCGTCACCAGATTGTTACGTTCCTGGCTTTCGCGTAATGCCGCCTCTACTTCCTTGCGCTCGGTGATGTCAAAACAATGTCCGACGATCTCCAGCGGTTCCCCCGCCGGACCCCGCAGCAACCGCAACTCATCCCTTACCCATCGGTATTCGCCGCTCTGGGTGCGGAAACGGTATTCGTGGCTGTACTGGCCTGCCGCGGGCAAACGTCCAAGTGCTGCGATAATTCCGTCGGCGTCTTCCGGATGCAGCCGCTCGATCCAAAATCGCGGGTCCTGCAGGAACTCTTTTGGCTCGTAACCCCACAGAGAGCGCACCCCGTCGCTAACGAACGTCGCGCCGTAGTCGCCATCCGCCTTGCACGTGTAGATAACCGCCGGTACCGTGCTGACCAGGAATTCCAGCCGCTGCAGGTGGCTTGGGGATCTACCGACGTTCTCGGCAAGGGCGGCCAGCGAATTATCCATAGTGTGTCGGTAGCCTTCCTGCCCTCGACGCAACTTCCCGCAAAGCCTGTGGCAGGCTCCGCACATCGGTGAGCCGGGATTCCCCACCTCACCCGCGTTCATCGGCTCTATCTTGTAAGGCCTTTAGGGGTAGCCGGAGAAGCGGATCTCGGCTAGCTAGCCCCTCCCCGAGTTCCACGCCGCCCCACGCTGCGCATCAACCCAAAGATCAACCCCTCCCCCGAGTTCCGCGCGGCCCCCAATCTCCACCCCTGCCCCGAGTTCTACGCCGCCCCGGGCTCCGCACCAATCGAGGCTTCCGGACGCCCCAAGCCGCTAGCCGACCCCGGGCTTCGAGCCACTCCGCACGCACCCCGGCCATTTTTTGAAGCGGGAAAAACAGGTGTGCTACACTTATTCACCTCGGCCAGCTTTTGTGATCTCACGTCGCTTTTTGTTGAAAAGCTCGGCGTTGGCTCTCGGTCTCCCGATGATCAATCGGGGCCGCTTCGCTCTATTTGCGAAAGGCGCCCCGGAGTACTCGGTGCGCGCCGTCGATCTGATTCATCGCTCCACCGTCATCGACATGCTGGGGCTCCTGACACTCGACTATCGCAAGATGTCCGGTTGGCATGCACAGCCCGCACTTTTCCAGCCCGCCGACTTTCAGCGCCTTAAGAATTCCGGCATCACCGTATTTCATCCGGCTGTCGGCTACACTACCGGAGACATTTACCGCGAAACCTTCCGCGACATAACCGGCTGGGATAACTTCCTCACGGCCCACCCGCGGGAGTTCCTGCGCATCGACGGCGCGGCGGATTTCGAGCGAGCCAAAGCGCTCGGCAAGATTGGCATTCTGATCGGCCAGCAAAACTCCGTGCATTTCAGAACGCTCGCCGACGTGGACGGCTTTTACGGGCTCGGACAACGCATCTCGCAGCTAACCTATACCGGCAACCGCATCGGCGGGGGATCGTCCGATGCCCGTGACTCCGGTCTCACCCAGTACGGCGCCCAAGTGGTCGAGCGCATGAATCGCGTGGGGATGGCCATCGACATCTCGCATTGCGGCGACCGAACTACCATCGACGCCATCGTCGCTTCCCGGCGGCCGGTGCTGGTGACGCATTCTAATTGCCGCGCTCTGGTTCCCGCGGCACGCTGCAAAACCGACGAAGCCATCCGCGCCATGGCGGCGAAAGGCGGGGTGATGGGCATCACCATGGTTCGCGGCTTTGTGAGCGCCGGTGGCCCGGCCACTATCGAGAACGTGTTGGATCACATCGACCACGTCGTCGGACTCGTGGGCATAGAACACGTGGGCGTCGGCAGCGACGAGGACTTGGACGGGCGCGATGTTCGTCCCGTCAGAAAATACGACCTGGATGGAATCGACTACGCCAGGAAGATTTACGATCTGACGGAAGGCCTGGTCCGCCGCAGTTATTCCGACGGCAACATCGAGTTGATACTCGGCGGCAATTTTCAGCGTGCCCTTGCCGAGGCCTGGACTCCCGCCGCTTCTCCGGCGGAAAGCATTGCGCACGCGATAACCCCGCCTCATACCTTAATGCAGTAGTTGCACGGACAATGTGTAAATGAGCGCAAAAAAGGTATTTGCCATCACCTTGTTTGTGCTTCTGATCCTGGGAATCGCGATCTACCGCTATCGCGCTGGCGGGAACAAGTTAAATGTCGATCCACACGCCGACCGCGAGATCGAAAAGGCCAAACAGCGTTGACAGTCGAAGATCCGGGGAAAGCTGTACCGCAACCTTAGGCGCGCGCGGCCTTTGCGGGGTGGACCGGATAGTGTTCAATCAACCACTTCTCGATCTTTTCCTTCTGGGTCGCCAGAACCACCCTCTGCCAGCTCACCTTGCCCGTCCGTTCGCTATATTCCGCCATAACATACGAGCCTTCGTTGAGAACCTGAATAAGGCCATCCGTTTTGGCCCTTTTGAAGTGGTACGAGGAGGGAGCCGCATGGTGCTTTTGCATATAACACTATAATAGCAGGTATCGATGCCGGGGTAGTGTCTGAAATCTGCGTTGAAGCCCCGAAGCATGATAAGCTCATGTCCAAACCTGATTGGAGTAGGTACTTAATGGGTGAACCAAGGTGCTTGCTGGAAGTTGATGACCGATCCAGATCAATGCGTGATCAGAATGTGCGAAGCAAACGCTTGGCAATGCGCAATCAAACGCACATATCGGGTCTGAACACTTATGTTGCCGAATTACGCAAACGTGATGCGGTGGAAGTTCCCGAGTTCGACCCGCTAGACGGCGGAGACAAGGCGCAGGTACTTTTCCTGTTTCAGAAACCTGGACCGAAAGCGGCGCAGTCAGGCTTTATCAGCCGTAACAACGATGATTCCACCGCCGCAGCAATTCTCGCTTTTATGAAACAGGCGGACATACCGCGAAAGCTCACCGTTATTTGGAATGTGATCCCGTGGTGGAACGGCACGGTTGATATTACCGCTAACGAGCTAAAAGATGGGCTGAAGTGCCTGGAAGGATTAGTTAGGCTTCTGCCAGAACTGCGCGCCGTGATGATGGTGGGACTCAAGGCAACCGCTGCACGATCCTACCTCGAAGAACGGGCATGGCAAATTAGAAAACCAGAACTACTCAGTTCGGATCATCCTGGACCTAAGGTCAAGGCGAGATGGCCGGAGCGGTGGAAGGCAATTCCGTCGAAATGGGCTGAGGTTTGCAAGTACGTCGAAACCGGGCGCTAGTGGAACCAAGCATTCGCATAATCTAGCACGTTTGCTATACTTATTTTTACGCCTACGAGTCCGCGAATGTTGTGGCCGTTGCGGACCTTTCCCTGCATTTCCGCTGGCTTATCCTGGCGGGAGCGCGTGGCGAGTCGGACAGGTGGCCGAGTGGTTAATGGCAGCAGACTGTAAATCTGCCGCTCCTTGCGAGCTACGGAGGTTCGAATCCTCCCCTGTCCACCATTAGTTTTGTAGTAGATTTTGAGTTTGGCCGTTGTAGCTCAGTTGGTAGAGCGCGTCCTTGGTAAGGACGAGGTCACCAGT
>JBDTTL010000106.1:0-13174 GCA_039930665.1 Acidobacteriota bacterium | reverse complement strand
AATCCACAGTCTCTGGATCGTAGCCCAGCAGCAGAACGCGCGTCATGAACTCTCCCTTGTTCTTGCGAGCACTTGGCGGCACAGTCAGCTATCGCCTTCGCCAGAATTTGACAAGCTTATCATGAACTAAAGCGTTTGACAGGATAGGGCCCGTCCGTCACTCGTACTCGTACGGAGAGCTGATACCTCCCGGGTTCCGATAGTGACATATCGTGCGCCCGGGATTGCGGACCAGCGTTCTCCAGGAACGGACCGCTCTTAAAAAAACACTACTTCGCCAGCGCCGGCAGGGTAGTGTACGTGTGAGCTGCGCCAGTCGGCATGCGAATCCCGACCGCGCCGATCTGGGCCCTGCATTTTCTGCCACGCGAGAAACCGGAAGCGGTTTCGACGGCGATGCTGGGACTCCTGGTGGCGACAAAGTAGCATAGGGCCACACTAGAGTGCTCCAATATCGACCCCATCCAACTAATTGCCCTGCAGTGAGTAGTGTTCGTCGTCAGCGTTTCCGCTGTCATACAGCGGTTGATCTAGGTAAGGAAGTAATCGGTTTTCGCGGACGCCCAGAGCGGCTACCGATAATGACCGATAACGGGCGTAGTCACGGCTCTAGTAGCCTCCGACTTGAGCCAGGGTACCAGTGTGCTGCATCACCTTCGATTCCGCCGACGCGCTACTATGGTTTTGCCTTAAAGTTCGAAGGCAGGCGCGTGCATCACGCCATTGCACTTTTGATTCATCGAAGACGAGGTGGACTTCCTGAAAATGAGCAAGACCTTGCGCGCTGTAGCTGGCGCACTGCTTTTGACCACGATGCGCGTCTCGGCGCACCACGCCTTCGCTGCCGAGTACGACGCGAAAAAGCTGGTCTCAATTTCTGGCACAGTGAGTGAGTTCAAATGGACCAATCCGCACGCCTGGCTGTACGTTGCGGCGAAGGATGAAGGGGGCAAGGTCATCAGTTGGGGCTTCGAAATGGGAAGTCCCGGCGGCCTTTTGCGCAGGGGATGGAAGAGAGCGGAGCTGAAGAAGGGCGATCGGGTCACGGTGGCTGGATATGCCGCGAAAAATGGCAGCAACGTGGCTAACGCGAGCACCGTTACCATGCCGGACGGCCGGAAGCTATTCGGGGGCTTCCAGAGCACGCCCGGAGCTCCCGTCAAGTAGGCGCGATTCAGGCTCTCCGGCTGCCTCTTATCCGCGCGGAGCACTGGTTTCGTACTATCGCGGAACAAGCTGGCGGAAAGCAATCACCGCCATGCAGGCCGCCGCGCGGTAACGGGTAACACGGACTTAGCAAACTTTGCCGGTTGACGCGCAAACCGCATAAGCGCCAACGAAGAGCTTGGAGGCTATTGATCATACTTCATAACGCGCGGACTGAACGCGCGTTACGTCCCTGCGCAGCGCCTCGCTCGCTTGATCAAATACCTTCTTCGTATTTTCCGAACGCAAGGTTCGGGGAACGACGCTCCAAACTGGAGGCTGCTTTGGTGCGAATGGCAACCTACCGGGCCGCAGTTTTTGAGGGACCCTTGCTCAGCAGGTTGGTCAGGTCTTTATCGAGCATCTTCTCGGCGTCGAACGGTAGTAAAAAGCCAGCACGCTGAAGATTATTGATTGCGTTATGCAGCATCGAGGAGTAAGTCTCGACATCCGGGTAACGTTCTTCGAGCGACAATCGCGGATCGCCGCTTGCCAGGCGCTCGGCTTTGGTTGCGGCAAATGGGATATATTGGCCGGAGCCTTCACAACCATCGTTTCCCTGCGGGCCCGCGCGAACCGCCCAGCCGGTGTAAGTGCCGAGAGGCACCTGGACATCCGGTAGACGAACGCCCGAAACATCATTGCCATCCGCATCGGTCTTGGGCACAAAGCTCGGGTAAATCGGACCGTTGGCCGGGTTGTCCTGGTAAGGCGTACTGAACATCGGGGGATTGATGGTCGGAATCCCAGTCCTATAAAAGTCCGGCCCGTAATTCAGCAGATAACGCGTGGTTTTGAAACCCGTGTAAGCGATGCCAGGAATGTGGGGGAATCCTATCGAGTTCTGATCCGGCTTTACCAACGTCCCGTCTGAAAGCTTTGGATACTGGCTTGGGGGTGGCTGCGTTCCCGCAGTAACCCACTTGTCCATGGCGGTGAACAGTGCGCGCTGCACTGCTTGTGAATCCAGCGGATTCAGTAACTGCTGGCAGGCGCCCTTGGCACCGAGGCGCCCGGTTCCATGCTGCATGCTGGACATGAAATAGATGCGTGTGAAAGGCGAGTCCGGCAGATCTTTGGTGCCGGTGGGATCGGTGGTCATTAGAGACGCAGCTTTGACCCAATATTCGTTACTGGAAAACATCTCCATTGCGTAGGGACAAGTCTGGGTGAGCTCGCACTTTGCGTAACGGCTATCTGTTCTTCCAGTGATCGGATCCTTAGACGATACATTCGCGAAGGGAAAACGGCCTTCGACATACAAATGATCCTGCCGGTTGCGCTCGGTTCGGCCGGGCTGCGACCAGCGGTAATTCATGCTGATGCCGTCGCCGGCGGCGATCCACTGCAACATACCGTCGAAGACTTGCCTGCCGTTTTCAGCCTGGTTGAAGCCTAGATACCGGAAATCGTTGAGAAGGCGGCCGGGCTGTGAGGAAACCTCGGTGTAGATTCTGGTGATATCGCCAGCGAGAGGATTGGGAGTGTCCACGTCGTCCTTGGTTTCGTACCGCAGCCATGCATTCCAGTCGCGAACCGCGGCAAAGCCCACGCCATTGACTGTGGGATCTTGGGCCGTGTAACTGAATTCATAAATATCATTCTGGGCAAACGACGTCCCCTGAGGCAGCAGCGAAATAGACGTGCCGCCGGCATTAAATTGCCAGCCGGACGCAGGGATAGTCTCCGGCATGTCATTCAAGTGAACCCGATGGGTCAGGGAGGCTTTCGATTTATCGAGGGTCGCAGCCGTATAAGAGAGGTTGCGGGAGGGCCCAGAACCTACGATGTACTCATACGACGGTCCGGTTATCGAAGAGCCGTCGGGATTTTTTGCTACCGGCAGTGTAATGGTGGTATTGAAATTCGCCGTATTAGTTCCGGCCGAAAAATCCCAGCCGCTGAACGATATTGAGTATCCCTGCGGCATTAGGAACGAGTTCGCAAGCGTTGCGGCATCGTCCATCGAGCCGGGATCGTTGGTGCCGACTCCCCGGTTGAGGGCGCCAAGGGTTTTTCTGCCGCGGTTAGGCGGCTCGTACATCATTTTGTGATTGCCTTTAGCAAGGTCAATCGGCTTCAGGATGTAAAAGTCGAAAGAATACTCGACTTTACCCGCGGCGTTCTTGGGCGCCAGTTGTAGATCGACGATGACCGCGTTTTTCGGATCTTTTGGATCGAGCTCGCCAAATGCCTTTCCAACGATTTTTTCGTACTGTCCAACGTCCGGCCAAGAATAGCCGCCGAACGTAGGCGATTCCTTCGCGGTTATCTGAACCTTCTTGACGCGCGCGTAAGCGGGCACCGCCCCACAGGCCGCGAATAAGATGCCTGCAAAGGCGAGGCGCATAGCGAGTCTCCCCACGTCAATTTTTTCTTCAGGCATGGCGAATGCTCCTTCCACCTTTGAGGCAGTCACGTGTTCCGCAAGCGTTGCGGGTATCTACCGCCTCCTCTGCGTATTCCAGTGAGTCACTTCAGTCTACTTCCATGTCATTGGAATGTATAGCTCGGCATGGGCCGTGTGCAATCCAGCCAGTGTAGCGGTCACTAGCTGTTCGTTGCCGATAATGGTGGAGAACGGGACGCTGCTAAGATGTTTCGCTAATCTGGATGACCGCTTGCGCATTCGTGTAATTCGGAATGTCCTCCATCAACTCTGGACCATGTTCGGCAAGCGCGGCCTTCATCGTCGTCACCGACTCGAACAAAAGGTTTGCAATCACTGCATAAGGGGCTGGCAAATCCTCGCCCGCAATGGCGTGATCGATTGACAACCCCTTCAATTTCTCACCGACCAGCCTTCGCACCATTGGAAGGTGAGTCTGGCGATAGTAGTCCATGTCGAATTTCATGCCATCTGATTGCGGATACATCACACTAAGTTTGATCATCACCTCCAGATAGGATACTGCACGGGCGGCTGTTTGCCGGCGTTGGTTGACGCCGCACGGTACCTCCAGGACTCCACCTTGATCTTGAGGATGTTCGTTATCGGTTCCTCGACACTGGATCAAATCTTTTAGGCTCGCCTTGAGCTCAGGCGAATATCTGACAGGCTCTGACAGTTTAGGCAGAACGCGCTTCTCCAGCAACTCGCGTCGTTTCACCAGCGGCTTGTCCATCACGTCTCTACCATTCAATAGGAGGAGGTCGAAAACGAAAAAATGTAGAGGCGCCCCCGCCGAGCCGTAGTTCTGCAGCAGGTTGAAGGAAGGCTTGCCATCAGCATCGAGCGCCACTCCTTATTGCTAAGGCACGGTAGCCATCGAACTTCAGCTCGTACAGCCAGTCCGGCCCCTCGGGTAGTTTTTCCGTTCGCAGAAGAAGCATCGGCTCGACGAATGCTGCTCTAGCCCTCTTCTCGGCCATAACGACAGCTTACAGGGAACGTCGAACCGGAGTAATTCCCGGATCGGAACTCTACAGCTTGCTCATGATGCGGTCGTGGATCCAGTGTTCGTCCCACCATTCACGCGGGTTGACCTGCACGCCGTCGATCTGCATGCTGAAGTGTACGTGTACGCCGCCGGCGAGCCCGGTCTCGCCGGAGGTTCCCATTTTCTGTCCCTTTTTGACCATCTCGCCTTCCTTGATGTCGATCTCGCGCAAATGGCCGTAGATCGATTGGAGGCCGTAGCCGTGGTCCAGTACAATGCAGTTGCCATAGATGCCGAGATTCTTGGCCCACACGACGCGGCCGTCATTGGCAGCCTGAAAAGGTGAGTTCTTTACGTCGGAAAGATCGAAGCCGAGGTGCACCTGCTGATCGACCTTCTTGCCGTGGAAGATGTAATTCCGCACGTCGGCAAAAACCGATTCCTCTTTGCCCCAATGAATGAATGGGCCGTTCCAAAGCGCCTTCTGCTCGGTCTTAAATCGGAGATCGGCGAGTTGCTGGTTATTTTGGAGGCGTATGGTTCTGTTTATATAAAGGAAACGTGAGAGAACGTCCTTACCGGGCAGAACCTGGCTGGTGGGATCGACCGAGTTCACCAGCTTTTCGATGAGCGCGTCCGTCAGCTCGAAATCCCTCACGCGGTATTTTTTCGGAAACAATTTGAACCAGAATTGCCCCGTGGCTTCTGTGCCGGCCAAGTTGCGTGCATAGACTAGCGGCTTGACGTCCGGCGGCAAGTCCCAGGGATAGGCGAACATGGCGAAGCGCCGGTTCACGTCCTTTCCGGGAAGAGGGAAGCTGCGGAAGGTGTATGTTCCCACTTTGACGCCGGCATCGTTCCACGATCCGCTGGGGGCCAAGGTCACCAGTTCCATACCGCCCTGATTGACGTAGTGCTGGAACTCGTCGGCAATGACGCGCGGCGCTTCGAGAACCACATCCACGTCCGTCGCGTTGACTGTAGTGTTCGCCCGCAGATCATTAGAGACCGCTTCGATCACCAGGCGTGCCTTGCCTTCTTTGAGATTCGGCGCCCGGTTTTTGCCCGCTTCGAAAGTGACGCTGCGCGGCGGCTGGTGCCGGCTCCAGAGGATCCACGTCGATGCCCGACTTTCCGCGTAAACGGGATAGCGTGCGTCGTTTTGCTCGAGATATGCCGCCACCCGCCGAACGCCGTGCGCATTGTTCATATGCACCGTTACCGGCGTGCTTAGGGAAATGGTCTTGACGGCTGGCGCGATGCTCAGCCCGGTGTTGGAAGACGTTACCAGAAGGGAAATCATCCCTGCGACCGCCAAAAAAACCAAAACTAGAATTGCTTTCACTTCTTCACCCGGTAATCCATCCATCCGATGGTCTTACCCCAGCCTAGCGGAAAAGGCGTGCCATCGTCACGCAGATCTAAACCTAGTGTTTGCCTGGATCGAAGTACTTTTGTCAGAATTCCGGCTGTCGATATAGAGCCGATAATGCTGCACATCGGGCACTTCTCCGGTTTGCCCGTTACACGTCAAAGTGGAATCACGAGATTAGTGCGCCCGACCTCCTGCAAGATTTCCGAACCGCATTCATGGCGGTAGTGGGCTTTTATGCGTTGGGGGGCGGTGGCCTTTGCGCCAACTCAAGTGCCTTCTTCTGGATCTGGCGAGCTTATCCGCCTGAATCAGAGACATGCGAGTATTTGCGCTAGCCCTACGGCTGGCAACAGCAGAAGCAAGAGCCGCTCATGAAATACTTCCTACTTCTTGGCCGTAGTCGTTCCGCCGCTATCGGGGACCAGGGCGCGGATCATTCCGTCCTGGCGAGAGTGGATGAAGAGTTCACCGTCGCGCCCGCGGCTAATGTGCAGGTCAGCGCGCTGGACCTTCGTTCCCATGGTCTTCTCAATCAATTCCCAGAACGTAACATCCTGACGCTTGCCGCTCGCATCGCGGACATAAAGTTGAACTTCTTCGATCGGCGCGACGGTGCGCGGAATGCCGTCATCAGCCTTCTTCAGCGCGGCGAGATCCGCCGCAAAAATGCGCCCGCGCTGGATGTCGCCGAAGATGAACTTGCCGTTGAGCGCGGCGATCTTCCCGTGATAAGCAAAGCCGTCCGTCACCGAGCGGCCCTCGTCATGATCGTACATAGCGACCGGGTAGATGAATTCGTCTTTATTCTTGCCGCCCAGAACCTCCGCCGACAGCGGATAAAGTTCGTTCAGCGCCCCTCCAGCCGAGCGCCCGTTGATGAAGTAACCCTCGCGTTTCATCCAGCCGTAGTTGCCCCCGTTGTGGACGATGTTGATCTCTTCGATGTTGTTCATACCGATATCGGACGCGAACATAGTGCCATCGGTATCCCAGGATAGCCGGTGCGCATTGCGGAATCCGTAGGCGTAGATTTCACCGAGCGTCGCCGGGTTGCCGTCCGCCGCGAACTTGTTCGCCATCGGAATGGTGTAATCGCCCAGGCCCTTCGGTTCATGCGAAACGGAGGGACTTCGCGGATCGACGCGCAGAATCGCGCCGATGATCGAATCCGTGCGCTGCGTCTGCGGAGGGTTGCTCGACTGCGGCCCGCCGCCGTTAGAGAATCCGAAGTCGCTACCGCTCGTGTAGAGCAGCCCATAGTCGGCATCGCCGGGCTTGGCGTATGGGTTGAACTCAACGGCGCCCATGGGGTGCGTGAGGTTTTCAACGATGTGGGCCGCGCGCAGCAGTTCGCGCCGCGTCCCTTCGAAGTTGTTGGCCGCCGGATTGGTCGCGTGCCATTCGGTAATGACGTTGTGATACGTCACGTCTTTCAGGCCGTAGCCGATGGGGATGAAATCTGGCTTCTTCGGATTATCCTTGGCGTACTCGCTGTGCACCGTGTAGAACAGGCCGTTCTTTGCAAACTCGGGATGAAAGGTGAAGCCGATGAAGCCGCTCTCCAGGCGCTTGTAGATCGCGTTCGGGAACGCCGCTCCGATGTTGGCGTAGAGGTGGGTCTGGTTGTTCGAGTCAATGATGTACAGGAAGCCCCGCGAATCATTCGCGAAGCGCCGGCCGTCGGGAGCGTCTTTCACGTAGCTCACGCGCGCGTAGTTGCCGGCGGAGACGTCTTGATCGGCGGACCGCGTCTCACGCGTATCGGGCAGGCGGACCACGTCCTTAACCTCGACAGCCAAGCCTTTCTTCACGATAGGCTCGGGCAGCGGGTTGCTTGTAATGGGCGCCTGGGCGAGGCTGACCGCAGCAAGTGCCAGTAGGGGGAAAACGATGGACTTACGCATAAAAGCTCCTCTGTTCCGCGTTTGTAAGTGATGATATCAGAAGCCCGTCGAAGGGGCTCTGGCCGTGGAGCGAATTGCCGTTGATTGAGGTAATGTCCACATGACGAAGCTCCCGATAATGCCCAATATCAGGACACCAAATGAACGATTTGATTGCAGTTGAGAAGATTAGAGAATGGGAGAAACTGAAGACGCGGGTGCTCGACAGCGTCTCCTCTCCGATTACCAAGCGCGTGTACAACATGGCGCGAAATGAGTTCCTGGGCTGGTTCCAGCAGGCGCCGCGCCCCGGCTTCACCAAGGAGACCGTTAGCGCTTGGCGGGTATCACTAGAAGAGCGTGGCCTCGGGTCGTCGCCCATCATTATTAGAATATCGGCGATTCGGAAGTTGGCCGCCGAGGCTGCCGACAACGGGCTGCTCGCGCCGGAATTGGCCGCTGGGATCTCTCGCGGGTGAAAAGCGCGAAATCCGTCGGTATCCGCACAGGGAACTGGCTTTCCGTACGTCAGGCGCAGGGACTTCTAAACGCGCCCGACATCACAACAGTGAGAGGACTGCGCGACCGCGCGATCCTTGCTGTCCTTCTCGGTTGCGGCCTCCGCCGATGCGAGGTTGCGGCGCTCACGTTCGCGCACGTCCAACAGCGCGACGGTCGCTGGTGCATCTTGTCGGCAAACACGGACGTATTCGTTACCAAGATATCGCTCGGTAGTCTGGACCGAAGCGCGACCAAGGAGTAGTTGAATCTGCTCAAGCTCGCCGCCGGCGGCCCGGCACAGCTTCGCGCAAGTCCGGCGCAGGTCGTGAGGCGCGATACCGGGAACGCCTACCGCGGCAGCGTACTGCCCGAGCATCTGCCAGACGACCTTCTCGCCCAGGCGTTCGCTACCGACACGGTCGGCCCGACTAACAGAACGGAATACATACCCATCTGCCACGCCCGCAGGACCCGTCCAAGCGTCAACGGCAACTTTCACCCACGTCGGCATCGGCATCGTAACCAAGCAGGATCTGATTCACGCACCGAACGATGCGATCAAGTTGAGGGTAGCGGTCTAGCGCCAATCACCTTGGCCCAAGCCAATCGCGCGAACATAGAGTCATGGCATTAGCCGTCGGGCCTCGGAGATCCTTACTTAGGTGTGCGCCACTCTATTGCGCGATCGCTCTCATCGCTGCGTGTGCGAAACCGCCGTGAGTACCTGTAGAGGATCTGAGCGGACACGTGAATCTGTCCGCATACAGTCTCACGCAAGTGAGGGGCACACGTGATGGGGATCGCCTGGATGCGGAGGCCAAATTCGGCGACGGATCGTCAATCCTTACCGTAAAGATGCGATTCAACATCGGATCTCCCACCAAACTGAACTCGGGCAAATGGCAATGGACTCGCGACGGTCGCCTGATGAGTGGAACTGTAGCAGAGCGATCGGTTATGTTCCTCGGCGGGCAGGACGGGCCGCCGAGCATCGGGGGCCGATTCGATTTGCTTGACCAAGCCGGCGTTTCCGAATATCGCATCACGATCCCAACAACAGAATTGAAGGTGAAACTAGAACGGGAGGAGGGATTGCGATAAATGGCCTCCACCACCAAGCCGGCCGAAAGGCAATGAATCCACTCAACCCGCCGCAAATCTGGGTAGATCCTCTGAAGGGTCGTTCCCAAAGAGCCGGTGAATAACACGGCGTTCGCCTCGTACCGGGCTTCTTTCGAGAACGCCTCGGGAGTATCGCCGACAATGAATCTCGCTGTAGGAGAGAGAGATTGTTAAAAACCTCGAAGCCGATGGACAGATGAATAGTACCGTCGGGTGAGCCATGAAATCATAGGATAAGCACAGCGAGATCAGTTGAGCTGATCGGACGTTAGATCCCGGCCGCGAGCCTTCCGTTTATCGTAGTTGGCGCAAGTTGGCGATTCCAGATGAATTCGATATCTGGATGGATAGAACGACGGTATCAGTTACGCTGCGATTGAATGCGTAGTTCCATTACAACGGTCGGCTCTGATGGATCTCCATAATAGCTAGGCGTAGATCGCAGGAATTTGAAGCCGAAGCTCCTGTTCAAAGCGATCATGACTCTATTGCTTTTCCGGGTGTTCGTGACGATCCGGGTGAACCCATGGTTGCGCGCATAACAGATTTGCCAGCATTTCATGAGCCTGCCGAGACCTAAACCTCGAAACTGCGGCAGTATCGCCGTCGACGCGATATACAGGGAGCCGCGAAGGCGACGATTCTCGCGGTCTTTGCTTATGTCTTCTTTAAAGTCCACGTTGGGCTCAAAGGCGCAACACCCGACTCTCTTGCCGTCGACAATCAGCCACCAAGATTCGTAGATTTTCCAATCGTCTCGTTCGAACCAGTCTCCTGGGTACTCGTGAAAAGCCTTATGGTCGAAAATCACAAGACTTCGAATCTCCTTCGGTACGATGGCCCTTCGGAACTGAACGTTCATAGTTAGGAGTACCCCCAGAGTACCCCAAATTACCGAAGCAATTGATCTTTCGCGCGTCTAAGTCTCGTGCTTGCACTGCGAGGCTCCTAGAACTGGGTCGGCTGTTAAGCGAAGGGTTGTAGGCCCTCCCTTCCCTGGAGACCGGCGTCCGCTTCTTCTTAGGCGCGCTCGATTGGATGCTTCGCCACGAGATCGCACAAGTCGTGCTGAAGCACGCCGTGCGCGAAAAATCGGGAGGCATTACCTATAGGGAGGGCGAGATCGAAGCCAATGCGCAAGCGGCGAAATGGCTTAAAGCCTCGCTTGAGGCGGACCCCCAACGTGAACTGGGGGGACGTCCAGGAGAGACCGAACTCAATCTCGAATAGCGCGGACCTCGATGGGCATCGGCATCATCTGGATTGCACTATTCGAGGCCAGACTCGCCGTTATGAGCGAAAAATATCCCCGGTCGCTGAGCGACTGGAGAAGTGCATGGACGTGCTCGGTTTGCGTGAGGATAGCGGCGCGGCCGAGATTTTGTCGGACGTTATCAAAGCGTGGATAGGCCCTGAAGAAAGCTGGATACCAACCAGCGACCAGCCGACGGCACAAGACCCCCTCAACGAAGGAACTTTCAGACTTCACCGGCACCTCAATCCGATTGCATCAAAAGGGTGACGTGGTTTGTTCAGATCCTCCAGAAAAAAGGACCTAGCCGAGTCAGCTTGATGGCTCTCCCGACGGGAGCGTCCACCTTGGGCGAATAGAAGGCCCGTCAGCCGGAGTCAAGTGACGTGACGGACCGGTCAGGTCACACCGTACTGGTACCGCCTGGCACGCCGAAGCCGGCTTAACCGCTGACCGGCTGGAGCGACGCCACGTCGCGCGCCTGTGGGCGGAGGCGAGGCACTTGGTGTTGGGTCCGCCGAAAGCCCTAACTTCGGGCTTGAACCGGCCGAACGCCAGCGCCGCCCGAGCGCGGGAATGACCGCCCCGCCAATATTTGCCAGATTGGCGTCGGGGAACGGAGGCCGTTCGGCGCTGGGTGAATGGCGCGAATCAGCGAGGCGCCAAACCGAAGCATCGCCCCCCATTTCTCGCCGAACGAATAGTCGAGCTTTCGCCCATTGGCTCGCATCACCATCACCGTCACGTCGTCGTCGGTCAGGTTCTCGGGATAGCGCTTCGCGATCTCGTTCAGCAGCGTCTCGACAAGTTCTTGGGGTTCCAACTCTCCGAGAAGGCGAGCAATCCGCAGCAGACCCTCCTCACCCAGTTCATTACCGTCTGCGTCGTTGGATTCAATCAGCGCGTCGGTATAGCTGAGCAGGCAATCGCCGGAATCCAGTTCGACGTCGAACTGATCGTACTCCGTAATGTTCATTATCCCGAGCGGCAGATTGCTAGGACCAGCCTTACCTCCCGCTCCTAGGTTGCCTAGCAGATCCCACTTCCGCTCGGCGGCCCGGTAGAGCAAGGGACATGGATGCCCCGCGTTGCATAGGGTCAGGCGCCGGCTGGGTTCAAAGAACGTCGCGACAATCGCGGTTGCGAAGACGGCCTCTCTTGATAGACTGGCAAACTGCTGATTGAGAAGTTGCACGAATTCCGTTTGGTCCAAACGGTTGACGAACCGCCGCATCAGCGTTCGTAAGTCCGCTGCGGTCACAGCGACCGAGGCCCCATGTCCCGCCACATCCGCCAGCAGCAGGCGACTGATTCGACCCGTGGCGCAGCTCGACGCGTAATAGATGTCCCCACCGGCGTGGGCCTGCTGATACGGTTTGCTGTAGACCCAGGTGTCCAGCCCCCCGAATTCGACGCCGTGTGCGGTAAGCTGGTTTCCGCCCCAGACTTCCATGCACTGCATGTGTTGTACCGATTTTTCGCTCACCAGGACACCCGGATCACCATTTTAGCCGCTAGGCGCGCTCTCGATTGGATGCCGGAGAACGATTTCCTAACATAGTCACGCTTGGACAGTCTTGCGGCTTGGAATGCGCCCGAGCGTTTACGAAACGGTTTCGTCTGAAGCTAGGTGGAAACCCCTTCGCTGGCCCGTTGGTACCCGTCCGAGTGAATAGGGGAATTTTTTAGCTTGCGCCGATGTGTCGCTAAAAGAAGTGTGGCTAAAAGAAGATGCTTCGTACGCTTCTTTGGTATAGAATATATCTCCAAGTCCGATCAGGAGGATCCAGACATGAATGATGATGCAGTGGTAGGTTTGTTGGGTGGCCTAACGGTTCTGTTCAGTGGTGTGTTCGTAATCATCATGCTCGCGTTCGCGGCTGTGATGATCGCATCGATATGGAAGGTGTTCTCGAAGACCGGACGACCTGGGTGGGCGGCGATTGTTCCCCTCTACAATGCAATCGTTCTGCTCGATATTGTCGGAAAACCGATCTGGTGGATCCTATTGCTGATGATCCCTTTGGTCAACATCGTAGTCGGAATCTTGGTTTGCATCGATTTGGCGAAGAGCTTTGGCAAACCCCCCGGGTTCGCATTCGGCCTCGTGTTTCTCGGCTTCATCTTCTTCCCAATCCTGGGTTTCGGCTCCGCTCGATATGCAGGTCCAGTCGGCGTCGTAGGTGCACCGGAACTGAAGCCAACCTCGTTCTGACGATTTGGTAGTGTCCCTGAACACCCCGGGCGTCCTTTTGGCAACTTCCTGTTCTTGGAGCCGACCGGTATACGAAGGGGGGCGGGATGTAGCGATCCCGATCACCTCGTGATGCGATAGAATCTGGCATGTTTTCCCTGCTGAATCGAGTACTGCCGCAAGCCAAGAAGACAAATCGTTACCCACTGGGGCGGCGTGACGTATGTGCCGTTCCCACCCAGTCAAGGAAAGCAGTTCACC
>JBDTTL010000105.1:0-13322 GCA_039930665.1 Acidobacteriota bacterium | reverse complement strand
CAAAATTAATGTAGGATGCGCCTACCGTGATCGCCGTAAGGATCAGCAGCGCCACCAGCGTCATCAGGTATTTTACTGTTTCTGCTTTCGGATTGATTGCGTGTTCGGTATGCGTGCTCATGTGATTAAGTAGTACAGCGGGAACAGATAGATCCAAATCATGTCCACAAGGTGCCAGAACAGCGCCACCAGATCGACAGGCGTGTAGTATTTGTCGGAGAACTCGCCGCGGCTCGCTCGAATCGCCAGCCAGCTCATCAGACCCATGCCGATCAGAACGTGCAGACCGTGCAGCCCGGTCATCATGAAATAGAAACTGAAGAATGTGGCGTAGCCGTGGCTGCCCGCGATCAAATCACCGTGATGGCTGTAATACTTCCCTGGAAACAGGCCTTCTTGAAAATCGACCGAGTACTCGTACGCCTTGATGCACATGAAGATGGCGCCGAACCCCACCGTTACCCACAAATACATCGCGCATTTCTTGCCTTGGTTGGTGCGCGCCGAGAGCACCGCCATTACAGCGGTGAAGCTGGAGATCAACAGCACCACGGTATTCGTGGTGCCGGCCCAGCGCTTCAATTCTTCGTGGGCTGCTACGAACTCCTGCGGATACTTGTTCTGCATCAAGCCGAAGCCGGCGAACAACCCTCCGAAGGTCAGGACTTCGGTAACCAGGAACAGCCACATACCAATCTTGCTGGTGTCGAACTGCTGCTCCATGGTGGTGAAATGATGCTGGTGATGCGGATCATGCTCGCCACCGTGCCCGTGTGGATCCTGATGTAGATCAACGGTTGTCGTGCTCATGCGTGGACTCTCATACGTGCGTTACCGTCCTATGGCGGTAGTCATAAGGTTCGTGCTCAAACACCGGCTGCTCTTCGAAATTGTGTACCACCGGCGGCGACGACGACTCCCATTCCATCGTGGTCCCGCCCCATGGATTATCCGGCGCCAGCGGCCCCGTCTTGAGCGATGCCAGCAGATAGATCGCCGTCAGGAACAAGCCCGACCCCAGCACCCAGCTTCCGTAGGTCGAAAATGCGTGGATGGGCTGGAACTGATCCAGATAATTGAAATACCGCCGCGGCATGCCCTGCCCGCCCATAATGAATTGCGAGCCGAAGGTCATGTTGAAGCCGATGAAGACCAGCGCGGTTGCGATGCGTCCCCACTTTTCCGAATACATCCGGCCCGTCATCTTAGGCCACCAGTAATGCAGGCCGCCCAGGAAGGCGATCACAGTGCCGCCCATCATCACGTAGTGGAAGTGAGCCACCACGAAGTAGGTGTCGGTGAGGTGAATATCCACCGCCAGCGTCGAGAAGAAAATTCCGGTCAGGCCCCCGATGGCAAACAGGAACAGGAACGCCATGGCGTAGAGCATCGGCGTTTCAAAGCTGATGTTTCCCTTGTACATGGTGGTCAGCCAATTGAACATCTTTACGCCGGATGGAATCGCTACCAGAAACGTCAGGGCGGAGAAAATTACGTTCGCCAAATCGCTCTCGCCGGCCACGAACAGATGGTGTCCCCACACGATGAAGCTCAACAGCGCCAGCGATACACTCGAATACGCAATCGCCCGGTACCCGAAAATCGTCTTTCGGCTGAACGTCGGAATAATTTCGCTGATAATCGCCATGCCCGGCAGAATCATGATGTACACCGCCGGATGCGAGTAGAACCAGAACAAGTGCTGGAACAATACCGGATCGCCGCCGATTCGCGAATCGAAGATGCCGATCAGAAACACACGCTCGATCAGCAGCAGCACCATGGTAATCGCAAGCACCGGGGTCGCCAGAATCTGGATCACGCCAGTAGCGTAAATGCCCCACACGAACAGCGGCATATCGAACCAGCCCATCCCCGGAGCCCGCAGTTTATGCGTGGTTGCGATGAAATTCAATCCCGTAAAGATCGACGAGAAACCCAGGATGAACACCGCCATCGTCATCAATCCCACAGCCCCGTCGGTAGTCGTCGAGTAAGGCGTGTAGAAAGTCCAGCCGGTATCGACAGCTCCAATCACCATGGAACCAATTGCCAGCGTGGCGCCCGCGCACCACAGATAGAAACTGGTCAGATTCAAGCGCGGGAAAGCCACGTCTTTGGCGCCCAGCATCATCGGCAGCACAAAATTTGCGAGTGACGCCGGGATCGAAGGAATGATGAACAGGAACACCATGATCGCGCCGTGCAGGGTGAAAAAGCGGTTGTACATTTCCGCCGTCACCCAATGCTTCCCGAATAAGGTGTGCTGCGGATTCAGCAGCGAGAGCCGCACCAGCAGTGCAAAGATCCCGCCCAGGAGGAACGCAAAGCACACCGCCCCCAGGTACATGATGCCGATGCGCTTGTGGTCGACCGTCGACATCCAGCTCCACAAACCGGTAGTTTCGTTGAGATAATTCTTGACGGGCCGCGGCCGGTCCCCGATAACAGCGCCCGTTGTGAGTGTGTGTTCCATGTGATTGCCCTTACTTCAACGACTTTATATACGCCACTAACCCACGAATCTCATTCTCGCGCAAAAGACCCTGGAAAGTGGGCATAATGTTCTCGAATCCCTCCACCACCTTAGCCCCCGGCTGCATCATAGACTCGCGAAGATACGCCTCGTCCACCAGGACTGTAGCCCCGTTATTCAGCTTGGCCATGCTTCCATAGATGCCCTTCCACGACGGCCCTTTGCTCTTCGTGCCATCCACGTTATGGCAGCTCATGCAACCTTTATCTTCGTACTGGATCCGGCCCCACTCTTCCGGCGTATGATGCATCCATTCGTCGCCGCCAGTCTCCATCCACTTGGCGAAATCCGCCGCCGTATCCACGAATACCTTGGCCTTCATATCGGAGTGGCCCTTGCCGCAGTACTCCGCGCAGGTTGCCACGTGTTCGCCCACCGTCAAGGGCGTGAACCAATACTCGGTGTAGCGCCCGGGTACGATATCGCGCTTCACGCGCATATCGGGGATAAAGAAATCGTGCAGCACATCCTCGCTGGTCATCACCAGGTGGACCGACTTGTTCACGGGGACGTGTAATTCGTTCACCGCCCGCGTGCCGTCGGGAAATTCGAACTGCCACAGCCACTGCTTCCCGGTCACCTGAATTTCCATCGATTCCCCGGGTCCCACCGCAAACTGCATGTAGCCGACAATCCCCCAGAAGAACAGTCCCACGCACAGCAGCAGTGGGATTACCGTCCAGGTAACTTCCATCGCTGTATTATGCGTCTGGTGCGGAGTCACACGGCCGGGCTTGAAGCGATAGGCCCAGGCAAAATAGAACATCGGGATCATCAGACCCAGAAACATGATGATGCTCAGCCACAGAATGGCCATGTACATAAAATCTATGTGCTTGGCGAACTCCGAGCCTTGATCGATCGGCAATAATAACCTGCGAAGCCACTCCATTTATGCAAGACCTTCCTTGAACCGCGCTGAGGTTCGTCTACGCTCCACTCGGAACATCCGCCACCCGAAAAACGCGAAAATCAGGACGGTCAGAGCGCCTCCCAGGCGCATCACGTTGAGAGCGAACCAAACGTAAGCGCCGGCTTTCGGATCGTAGTGATAGCAGAACAGCAAAATTTTCTCGACCGCCAGGGTGCTGCGTCCCTCGGAGGCTTCCGCCAGGGCGAAGCGCAGATCGCGCGGGCTGAAGCGGATTCCATAGAGGTAGCGCGCCATGCGGCCTTGCGGCGTCAGCACCATAATCGCCGCGGCGTGCGCGTATTGTTCGATGCGCGGATCGTAGCGATAGTTGAATCCAATCTGCTTGGCCAGGCGCTGCACGTTGCCGTCGCGGTCCGTCAGAAAATGCCAGCCCGGAGCAGGACGGTCAAAGCTGCCCATGTAAATGGATTTCTTCTTCTGCGCGACGTCGAAGGACTCGCGCGGATCGATGCTGATAGTGACCACATCGTATTCTTTGCCCGGCGTCCACGGGATATTGCGCATGGCCTCGGTCTGCCCGTTGAGGATCAGCGTGCACAACATCGGGCAGTTGTAGTACACCAGATCCAGGATCACCGGACGTCCCTGGTTGAAATATTTGCCCAGCCTCACCGGGTAGCCACTCTCATCGGTGAACATCAGGTTCATATCGATCGACGCGCCTAGATGCTCCTCGACGCCCACGCCTTCCAGTTGCGGCGGACGCACGTTCGCCGGAAGACTCGTGTCGCCGATCTTGGACATCCGGTACTGTGCCGCCAGCGGAAACGCGGCGCAGGTTAGGAAACCCAGTGCCAGCAAACCGAACATTCCTATGCGTCGAAAATTCATAACAAATCCTACTTCTGGGGGGCCTCCCCAGCCGGAGCCTTCGCCCCAGCCGGCATCGCGCCAGCCGCAGCGGGAGCACCCCCAGTTGCGGCCGCACTACCAACTGCTGCGGCACCACCGGCGGGAGCCGCACCTTCACCCGGAGCCGCACCACCAGCCGGCTCTTCAACTTTGATTGCCGTAGCCTTGGCCGGATAGAACAGCTTGCCCGCGGCTGCCTCTGCCGCGAACGCTTGCATCGCCTTGTCGATCGGAATTCGCACTCGGTTCGTCGATTTGTCCAGGTTCCCGTACATGTAATGCGTCAGGTTCCAGTTGTCCCGATTGTGCACGTCTTGCAATTGCTCGCTAGGAACGGAAAGCACTCGCTCATATACGGCCTTCTTGTAGATGTCCTCAAAATAGCCCTGCACCGCGACGATCACCAGAATCAATCCCAGTATGCTGACAACGGTGAACAACCAGATCGCCGGAGTATTCGGCTCGGTATGGTCGAAGCCCTCCTGAGGATTGTGGTGTTCGATCGGGTGGTCGTATTGTTCATCCGACTTGCTCATCGTAATCCTCCTTTAAGCGTTCTCAAAATGCAGGCTCTGTTCCAGCCGCAGATCGCCCACCGGCACCATCTTGTGTGCCCGGAAGCGGCTCCAGAAAACCAGGCCGCATATGCTGACGGTAGTTACCAGTGTCGCCAGATCCAGCCAGTGAAGCTGCGGCCCGGTCTTGTAATAGGTCGGCATAACGATCCAGTAGAGGTCGATATATTCGACCACCAGGCTCCACACCGCGATGAAGCCGATCACCTTCAGGCTGCGCTTCGCCGGCCGGCACAGCAGGATACAGAACGGAATGATAAAGCGAATAAAAGGCATCGCCAGACTAATCGGCAACCATGCTCCCACCATGCGATGGCGGTACCAGATAGTCTCTTCGGGAATGTTGGAATACCAGATCAAGAAGTACTGCGCAAACGCAACATAAGTGTAAAAACAGGTCATGCACAGCAGCCACTTGCCCAGATCGTGGTAGTGTTCCTCGGTAATGGAATTCTTCAGAATCCCGGCGCGGCGGAAAGCCAGGCACACCAGCGTCAACACCGAAAAGAACGACAGCGCCCCGCCCGAGAGCATAATCAATCCGAAAATAGTCGAATACCATCTGGGCTCGAGCGACATCAGCCAATCGTAGGACGCCAGCGTTCCCACGGCCACTGCCAGGAACAGACCGGGCGCGCTCCAACGGGAGGCGATATACATCTGCTTTACCGACCGCTGCGTGTCCTGTTTCGTGGACTGGTGATAAATCGACCCCGCCCACAGCGACCACAGGAAGAAGTAGACCACTGTGCGGATAATAAAGAAATTCGGCGTAAGATAAGTGCCCTTGGACCCCAGCATGGCGCCGGAACGGATCGCCTCCGGATTCGCCCAAGGGTAAATCTCATGCACTCCCATGGCAATCGGAATGAACAGTAGCAGGCCCACCGGCAGCGTAATCATCACGTTTTCCATGATGCGCCGCGTGGTCACGCTCCACGCCGAACCGGTGAGGAACTGAACCATGACGAAGAAGAACGCGCCCAGGCCGATCAATGAAGTGTACGTGAAGGCCACCGTGTAGGACTGGTACAGCCGCGCCGGATTCGTGAAATAGCCGGCGATGCATCCGATGATGCCCAGCAGCGCCGCGAATACTAACACGTTGCGGCCCGTAGTCCAGCGGCCGATTTCGAGCTGGTAGTTGTCTACCGCAATTGCGTGATGTGAATGGGTTTGGCTCATGGCATTATTTCAGCGCGGCGATAATACTCCCTGGCGGGGCCTCGGCTGGCGTACCATGCGCGGCCCGCTGCAGCGCGCGCACGTAAGCGACGATTGCCCAGCGATCCGCCACCACCACTTGGTAGCGGTAGGGCGGCATGGTCCGGCGGCCATTGCTGATCACGTTGAAGATGTCGCCGTCCGCAAACTCCACCACGCGATCTTCGGTCAAGTTTGAAGGCTGCCAGATGGGCACGTGTGCGGGGATGATCCCGCGCCCCATACCGGTCTGATCGTGGCACGGCGAGCAATAGATATTGAACCTGGCCTGACCTTGCTCCAGCAGCGCAGGAGTAATCGGCACCGGGCTCTTGCCGACATACATACCGTTTTCAAGGCCGGTATTGTAAGACGAATCGTCGCGATACCCGCTGCGCGGAACGGTGTCTTCCGGAAGCAGACGGTTGGAGCGGCCATCGGCGAAAATTCCGTCCACCGGCGCCTGCGCCTTGAATTTCTGCTGATGCTTCATGTCGTCCCACACTTGAATCGGCGTGCTGCGCTGCACGCTGGAGCAGCCCGCCAGACCCAATAGCACCGGGACGATGAACCCTGCCTTCAAGACCTTCATCCTGCCACTACCTCCACATCGCCCGCGCCGACGCTGCGCAAATGTTCCACGCTCTGCTGCGCATCGAACTTCGGATCGTTGGCCTCAATCACCAGCAGGAACAAGTCATCGGAAGCCCGGTGCGCCTGCGAATATTTGAACGAAGGATGGTACAACCGCGGCAGTCCGTTGATGGCCCACATGCCCAGGAAGCTGGCGAAAGCCGAGAACAAGACCGTCAGCTCGAACGCGATCGGAATCGTATAGGAAAAATCGAACAACGGTTTGCCGCCGATCACAAGGGGATAGTTCACGGCGCCTACCCACCAGATCAGCGTGACAGCGGTAGCCGCCCCCAAGGCGGAAAACCAGACCACTAGCCAGCCCAGCTTCGACGGCGGCACGCCGATCGCCTCGTCGATCCCGTGCACCGGGAAAGGCGACATGGCGTCGAGCTTGGTGTAGCCCATCTCGCGAATCTTGCGCCCGGCGTCCACCAGTTCGTCGGGAGCCGTAAACGCGCCCATAGCGCCGTAGATTTTATCGTCGCCGATGCCGATCCTATCTTTCAGTTCCTCGATGGTCATTTCGCCATCACCTCTTCCTCGGTGAATTGGTGTTTCTGAACCGCCAGCACGCCCTTCACTTCAGAGATAGCGATCATCGGCAGGAAGCGCGCGAAGATCAGGAACAGCGTCAGGAACAAACCGATCGTGCCCGCGAAGGTGCACATGTCGACGTAGGTGGGATGGAAGTAACCCCATGAGGTCGGCAGAAAGTCGCGCGTCAAGCTGGTGGCGATAATGACGAAGCGCTCAAACCACATTCCGATATTGGTCGTAATACTGATGATGAACATCACCCACAGGTTGTTGCGCATGCGCTTGAACCAGTAGAGCTGCGGGATAAATACGTTGCAGGAGTACATCGACCACGCCGCCCACCAGTAGGGGCCGAAGGCGCGATTGAGAAACGTAAAACGCTCGTACATGTTGCCGCTATACCAGGCTATGAAAAACTCGCAGGCATACGCATAACCCACGATCGAACCCGTCACCAGGATGATCTTGTTCATGTTCTCCAGGTGCTTCATGGTGATCAAATTCTGCAGATTGAGCGTCCAGCGCGCAATCAGCAGCAGCGTCATTACGCACGCGAACCCGGAGAAAATAGCGCCGGCAACGAAGTACGGCGGGAAAATCGTCGTGTGCCACCCCGGAATCACCGACGTTGCGAAGTCGAAACTAACGATACTATGCACGCTGAGCACCAGCGGCGTCGAAATCGCCGCCAGAATCAGGTAGGCCTTTTCGTAATTGTTCCAGTGCCGGGCTGACCCGCGCCATCCCAGACTCAACAGTCCGAAAATCGCTTGCTTGACCCTGTTCGTAGTGCGGTCGCGCAGCGTCGCCAGATCCGGCACCAGGCCAGTGAACCAGAACAGCAGCGAAACCGTGAAGTAAGTTGACACCGCAAACACGTCCCAGATCAGCGGGCTGCGGAAGTTCTGCCACAGATTCAAATCCGTGTTGGGAATCGGGAACAGCCAATACGCGCGCCACGGACGCCCCGTATGGAACAGCGGAAAGATGCCCGCGCACATCACGGCAAATAGCGTCATGGCTTCGGCCGAGCGGTTGATCGACGTTCTCCACTTCTGCCGGAACAGGAACAGAATCGCCGAAATCAGCGTGCCGGCGTGACCGATACCGATCCAGAAAACGAAATTCGTGATGTCCCACGCCCACCCGACCGGCTTGTTGTTGCCCCAGACGCCGATCCCGGTCGAGACCAGGTATGCCAGCATCAACCCCAGCAACCCCGTGACCGATGCCGTGATCGCCAGCGTGATCCAATACTTCATCGGCGTCTTGACGACGTCGCCCTCGACGATCGCGCTGATCTGCTCGGTGAGGTCGTGATAATCTTCGCTCCGCACCAGCGGCGGATTGACTTCCATCAACTGCGGATCTTGTAGGACCGCGCTCATGCAGTTAACTCCGGATTGGGATTGCGCAGCTTCGCCAGGTACGTCGTGCGCGGTTTAATGCCAAGCTCAGCCAGCATGGCGTAATTGCGTTCCTGTTTCTTCAGTTTTGCGACCCTGCTTTCGGGATCGTTGATATTGCCGAATACGATGGCCTCGGCCGGACACGTCTGCTGGCAAGCAGTTTTAATTTCGCCGTCTTTGATCGCCCGGCGCCCATCCCGCTTGGCCTTGATCTTGGTCTCTTCGATGCGCTGCACGCAGTAGGTGCACTTCTCCATCACGCCGCGCATCCGCACGCTGACGTCCGGGTTATAAACCAGACCGACAACCTCCGGCTCGTGCTTGTGGAAGTTGAGGAAGTTGAAGTGCCGCACCTTGAAGGGGCAGTTGTTCGAGCAATACCGCGTGCCGACACAGCGGTTGAACGCCATGTCGTTCAGTCCTTCGGGGCTGTGGCTGGTGGCCTGCACTGGACAAACGTTTTCGCAGGGCGCGTTTTCGCACTGCATGCAGGGGATGGGCTGCTCGATCACTTCCGGATCGTTCTCATCGCCCGCATAGTAGCGGTCCATGCGGATCCAGTGCATTTCGCGTCCGCGAATCACCTGATCTTTCCCCACCACCGGCGTATTATTCTCCGCCACGCACGCTACCACGCAGGCATTGCAGCCGGTGCACGACGTCAAGTCGATCGCCATGCCCCACTGGTTGCCGGTTGCGTAACTTACTTCGGAATAGATGGAGTGAATCTCCGGAACCTCTTCCATCTCCTCCACAAATTTCGGGTTCTTCTTGTATTCCTCGATCGAGCCCTCGCGCGCCAGCGGACGGTCATGCTGTTGGTCGCCGCTGCCGCGCTCTTGAGTGGTCGCCAGAGTCTCGCGCTTGCCGGTTGCCGCCAGCGTATATCCCGGCGCGAAGTAGAACGCGTCGCTGGTTCGGATCAGGTTCGCATTCGACCCGACATCCTTGCCCACGCGTCCGCATTTCTCGCGCCCGAATCCCAGCGCGATCGAAACCGTATCGTCGGAATGCCCAGGCTGTATCATCACCGTGGCTTCCATCTTGAAATTGCCCTTCGACAGCGAAACCACATCGCCATCGGTCAGTTTCTGATCCCGCGCCATCTTGGGGCTGATCATCGCCGCGTTGCCCCACACCAGTTTCGAGATCGGGTCCGGCGCTTCCTGCAACCAGCCGTTATTGGCGAACCGCCCGTCCCACGTCGACGAGCTCGGATAGAACCCTACTTCAATTCCCGTCCCCGCCGCGTGAGCTTCAGCAGCCAGCGCTGTCGCCAGCTTCTTCGCATCCACGCTGACCTTCACCGGATCGACGGCCTTAGACGAAGCCACCACGCCATCGTGCAGCGCCTTGCGCCAGGTCTGTTCTTTGTCGCCCTGGTTTTTGGTAGAAGTGATCTGGTCGAGCCAGAACTTCTTCACGATGTCATGCGACTTCGTGAACTTGCCCGTAGTCACCCAAGACACAATCTCCAACGGCGTCTTGCCGCCGTACATCGGTTCAATCATCGGCTGCTGAATGGCAGCCAGACCTTCGGAGGTCGCTTCGTCTCCCCACGATTCGAGAACGTGCGCCTGCGGAATGTGCCATGTAGCGGCTGCGGCCGTTTCATCGTCTTCCGCGCCGAGGTGAATCGATGTCGCTACCTTCGACAGCGCCACCGCGAATTGCAGATCTGCCGGAGCTGAGTAAACCGGATTGCCGCCCAGCACAACCAGCGTCGATACCTGACCGGCCGACATCTCACCTTGCAGCGTCTTCAACGCATCGACACCCGAGTTGGATTTATCGATCGCCGGCTTGGTGTAGCTCATGCACTGGCTGCCCAGTTTTTCGTTGATGAGCGCCGCCAGCGCCTGCAGGCTCGCAGGTTGCCGCGGCCCAGCCACCACGAGAGCTTCGCTTCCGGCAGCCTTCAGATCCTTGACCACCGCTGCCAGGAACTTCGCACGCTTGTCCGCGCCACCGTTACCGACAACGTTTAATCCCGGCATCGCACCGAGCGCCGCCGCCAGATCGCTAGCGAACTGCCGCACATCCGATCCCTTCATGCGCAGCCGGTGATCCGCGTTGGCGCCAGTAAGTGAGAACTGGCTCTCGACGGTATACAGCCGGTTCATCTTGTCGAGATCTTCCTCTGCTGCCACCTTGCGGCGCTTCGAGAATGCCGACGTGAAATACGGCGTGGGCGCGTCCAGGTTCAGGAAATCGTAATCCAGCGACACCACAACCTTGGCCTTCTCGAAGGCGGGTTGCGCATAAAGCGGCTGGCCGAAAGCCATGTTTGTCCCCGCGAGTTCGTTATCGCGCGACATCGGCTCATATTCCACCCACTTGGCGTTCGGAAACTTCTTCAGAACATCCGCGCGCAGCGACGCGAGCGATGGTGACGAAACAAATCCACTTAGGAAGCGCAGGCCTGTGCCGTTGCCGAGCGACAACTTCTGTACCGCAGCCTCCAGCGCCGGCCACGTCGACTCCTTCCCGCCCTGCAAAACCTTGGCGGAACGGTCCGGATCGTACATGCCCAGAACCAGCGCCTGCTGCATCGCGGTTGCCGCGCCCAGACTGTGCGGATGATCCGGATTGCCCTCAACCTTGGTCGGCCGTCCGTCGTGCGTCTCTACCAGCAGCCCGGTCGTGTGCCCGCCGATCGACATCACCGTTGCGAAGTGAAACGGCTCGCCCGGCAAATAGATATCGGCGTCGGTCCCCGCCGAATTGGGCAGGATGTGTTCCACCGGCCGGCCGCACGCAGCCAAACCAGCGAGTCCGAACGAAGCCGCCATCAACTTCAAAACCGTGCGGCGCGAATTGCCGTCCAGCATCTCCGTCGCATTCGCCGGAAACTCGTGGTGGACCCATTCGCGGAACTCCGCCGTGTCGGCCAGCTCATTCAAGCTGCGCCAATATTTCTTGCCGGTCCCCTTCGGGGCCTGAATATTGATCAAACTCATCGGTGGCACCCCGAGCAATTCGTAGGAGGATCTAAATGCTTCTGCGCGATAATCTCGTTCCCGATCTCGCGCGGATCGCGGTCCGGAACCCAATCCAACTTAGTGACCAGATTCGCCGGCCGCACGTTAGGCGCGGGATCGCGGTGGCACTCCAGGCACATGGCCATGTTGAGCGGCTTCTCCTGATGGACTTCGATCATCTGGTCAATGCGGCCATGGCAGCTCACGCAGCTCACGCCCGCCGAGAGGTGCGCCGAGTGATTAAAATAAACGTAGTCGGGAAGGCGATGAATCTGCACCCAATGCACCGGCTGGCCGGTGGCGAAGCTCTGCCGGATCGGCTCCAAGCGCGGGCTATCTTTTTTGACCTGCGTGTGGCAGTTCATGCAGGTGCTGGTCGCGGGCACCGCGGCGAACGCCGCTTTGTAGACGGTGGAATGGCAGTAATAGCAATCCAGCCCCAACTGGCCCGCGTGCAGCTTGTGGCTGTACGGAACCGGCTGCACCGGCTGGTATCCTGTATCGATCACCGTTGGGTAGGAGTAATAGGAGAAGGCGGCAACGCCAATCAGCGCGCCTACGCCTACTACCACGCCCAGGACCTTTAATATGATGTCAGACGACTTCGGAAAGATAACAGCCATTTCGAGTGTTGATCTCCGGACTTCAGAACCTTGCGCTCGTGCGGGTCAACAATATTTCTACCATAACGGCATCCGTTGCGCAACTAGAGTAAAAATTCTTGTCTAACAGGAAACGAGAGACCGTAAGCAGGGCCTTCGGGAACCTTAAAGTTCGCCCGAAACTGATGGTACTGCATAACTTGTTCTTCCTGGTCTTAGCGGCCGCGACCTATTTCTCCTTGATCCCGCTTTACGAACAACTGGTCAACGACACCCGGGCGCACCAAATTGCCGTCTCCGGGCCTCCCACCGGAGCCACAGGGCAGGCAACGCAGCGTTCTCTCCAGTCCGCCCTGACCCAAGCGCGAGTGAGGCTGTTCCTGGTGTTGGGCATAATTTATTTATTGGCGGTGATCGCTCTGGAATCCGTGATCATGCCCTGGTACGTGTACCGGCCGCTTCGACGGATGCTGGCGGCGGATTCGGCCACGCAGGCGGGCGACCGCGAAGCGGAATTAATCCCCGAGCCGGAAATCATGGGCGACGAGATCGGGCAGATCATGCGCTCCCGCAATGACACCGTGGAAGCGCTGCGCAAACGCGAGGACGAACTGGCCGCCGCCCTGCGCCGCATCGAAGAACAGGATCGCCTGGTCAGCCTCGGCCTGCTCTCCGCCAGCGTGGCGCATGAGTTGAATACACCGCTGGCGGTGCTGGCGGGTTCGATCGAGAAGCTGATCGAGACCAACCCGGACTCGCACACTCAGGAACGTCTCGCGCGCATGCAGCGCGTCACACACCGTCTGCGCCGCATCAGCGAGAGTCTGGTCGACTTCGCGCGCGTCCGCAAAACCCAAATGGAGCCCACCGCGCTGCGCCCGCTGATCGATGAAGCGTGGACCCTGGTGGCTATCGACGAGAAGTCTTCGCATGTGGAGTTCTCGAATCACGCGAACACGGAGCATCGCGTGATCGGCAACCCCGATCGCCTGTTGCAGGTGTTCGTCAACCTGCTGCGCAACGCGCTGAATGCAATCGGGTCGGAAGTTGTCGGGCG
>JBDTTL010000104.1:0-13362 GCA_039930665.1 Acidobacteriota bacterium | reverse complement strand
TCGGCACAAGGCCATCTTCGCGGCAAAGCATGTTGCGGTAACATCGCAGCATGCGGCCCTTCATCCTGTGTTCAGCGGTTTTATTAGTTGTCGGCGCATTCGGGGAAGCACAATCCGTCGACTGGCCCAAAGTTAACCCTGAATTATTGCGCCACTACCAGACGCTGGTCCGCATTGACACCACCGATCCGCCCGGCAACGAGACCAGGGCTGTCGAATACATCCGCCAAGTCTTGGAAGGCGAGGGGATTCCTGTTATCGTCAGCGCCAAGGACCCGGCGCGTGCGAATCTCATCGCGCGGCTGAATGGCAACGGGTCGAAGCGGCCGATTCTGATCGTGGGCCACACGGACACGGTACAAGTCGACGCGGCCAAATGGAGTTTTCCTCCGTTCAGCGCGACGCGCGATGGCGGCTACGTCTACGGACGCGGGACGCTCGACAACAAGTGGCAAGTGGCCGCCGACATGATGACGATGCTGCTGCTGAAGCGCGGCAACGTCGCGCTCGACCGCGATGTGATCTTCGCGGCGGAAGCCGGCGAGGAAGCGTCGACGGGGCCGGGCATCGAGCGCCTGGTAAGCGAAAATTGGAATGATATCGACGCAGAAGCGTGCCTGGCGGAGTCGGGAAGCGTAGTTCGGAGCAAGGGGCGCGATCTTTACTCTCTGGTCCAAACCGGCGAAAAGCGGCCGAATGGAGCGCGCCTGGTGGCGCACGGACCTTCAGGCCATGGCTCGCGGCCGATGCGTAGCAGTGCCATCGTCCATCTTTCGCAAGCCGTCGAAAAGGTCGCGCTGTGGGATCCGCCGATGCGTTTCAACGACACCACCCGCGCGTACTTCGAGAAGCTGGCGACCATCAGCACTCCGCAGGAGGCCGAACGCTACAACGGCCTGCTCAATCCCGCCAAGGCCGCCGCCAGCCGCGAGTATCTGGCGGAACACGAACCTTGGCGGTACTCCATGCTGCACACTTCGGTTTCACCCGATATCATCAAGGGCGGCTTCCAGATCAACGTGATTCCATCGGAGGCGGAAGCCCTGCTGGATATTCGAGCCCTGCCGGATGAGAACATGCCGGCCTTTCTCGATATGATGCGCAAGGTAATTAACGATCCGGCGATTGAGGTCATCCCGGAGAATAAGAATGCGCGCCCCGGCGCGGATCCATCGCGGATCGATTCCGAGGTGTATCACGCCATCGAAGCCGCCAACCGCAAGATTTACCAGGTCCCCACCATCCCCACCATGAGCACCGGCGCTACTGACATGGCGTTTCTGCGTGCCAAGGGCATGCAGTGCTATGGCATCGGACCCGCAGTGGATGAAGAGGACGCTTCCAAAGGGTTCGCATCTCACAGCGACCAGGAGCGGATGCTCGAAGACTCGCTGTATAGGTTCACGCGGTTCCAATGGGACGTGCTGACGACCGTGGCGATGTCGAAGAAATAAACGCGCGGCGGCGATCTCACCGACTGCTAAAATCGTCCAGTAGGTGTCTCCCGCAACCAAACCAATCACCGTCCGCCAGTTCTTTGGCCGTAAAGGACTACTTTCGGAGTGGCATGCGAATTTTGAATTCCGCTCCGGGCAGCTCGCTATGGCGGAGGCAGCGGAATCGGCGCTCGCCGAGAAGAAACACTTGATTGTTGAGGCGGGAACGGGCACGGGGAAGACGCTCGCTTACTTGGTTCCGGCCATTCTTTCGGGCAAGCGCGTTGTGATTTCGACGGGCACCAAGAACCTTCAGGAACAACTCTTCTTTAAAGACATCCCGTTCCTCGAACAGCATCTGGGTACGCTGCGCGCCTGCTACATGAAAGGGCGCGGAAATTACGCGTGCCGGCAAAAAATCTACGACGCGGAGAACGAGCCGATTCTCGACGGCCTCGAAGAGGTTGCCGACTTCCGAATCATTCGCGAATGGGAGAAGACAACCGAAACAGGCGACCGCTCTGAAATCAAGACTCTGCCGGAAGCGAGCACCGCCTGGACCAAGATCGACGCCCGCAGTGAACTATGCTCCGGGCAGAAGTGTCCGCAGTTCGAACGCTGCTTCATCACGGCAATGCACCAGCGGGCGCAGGAAAGCGACATCATCATCGTCAATCATCACCTGTTCTTCGCGGATCTCGCGGTGAAGGGCGGGCCGATGGGTGCCGGCAGGGGGGGCGAGGCCGGAGGCATCATTCCGGACTATGGCGCGGTGATCTTCGATGAAGCGCACGATATCGAAGACGTCGCCGGGCAGTATTTTGGAACCACCGTATCCACTTATCAGTTCGAAGAACTGACGCGTGATGTGGCTGGTCTGGCCGCTCGCAAGAGCTTCGGGTCAAAGGAGCTGGATCGCATCCTGATTACGCTGGGCGAGCGCGCGGCACAGTTCTTCGGACTGTTCGGCGCGACCGAGGGACGGTCAGGGTTTCGCTCCCACGAAGCGTTCCTGATGCAGCACGAAGAAGCGTATCGCGACATCCTCGCGGCACTCGAAATCGTCGCGCTGCAACTGGAACTGTTGCGGGCTGCGCCGGAGGAAGCCATTCCGCTGGTGAATCGTGCGCGGGAAATCTCCCGCCGCTTGCAGTTCTGGATGGAGTCCGGCGAGAAAGCGTACGTCTATTGGATCGAGCGCCGCGGACGCGGCACCTTCTTGCAGGCCACCCCCATCGATGTCTCGCAATTGCTCGATGAAAAATTATTCGACGCCATCGATACGGCGATCCTGACGTCGGCTACCCTGGCCGTCGCCGGGGAGTTTGAATTCACCAAGCAGCGGCTAGGCCTGCGCAACTCTCGCACGCTGGTGGTCGAGAGCCATTTCGATTACAACCAGCAGGCTCTGTTGTACGTGCCTCAGGACCTGCCGGAACCGCGCAATCCCGCATTTACTGCGGCAGCAGCCCGCGAAGTGATCGAAATCCTGATGCATAGCCGCGGCCGAGCGTTCGTTCTCTTCACCAGCTATCAGCAGATGCGCTTGATCTACGACAAAGTCTCTTTCGAAGTGCCCTTCCAAACGCTACTGCAAGGCAGCGGGCCGCGTAGTGCGCTGTTGGAGGAATTTCGCTCGACGCCCAACGCGGTGCTGTTCGCGACGTCCTCTTTCTGGCAGGGCGTGGACGTGCCGGGCGAACAATTGAGCTGCGTGATTATCGATAAGTTGCCGTTTGCCGTGCCCAGTGACCCGGTTGTCGAAGCTCGCATCGCAGCCATTCGGAACGATGGGGGCGATCCCTTCGCGGGCTATCAGGTGCCGCAGGCGGCGATCGCGTTAAAGCAAGGATTCGGACGGCTGATCCGCAGCCGAACGGATCGCGGCGTGCTGGCGCTGCTCGACAATCGCATCACCAAGACTCGCTACGGACAAATCTTTTTTGACAGCCTGCCGGATTACGCGTTCACCACTAACCGAGACGACGTGGAAAGGTTTTTCGATCATGTTTGAAGTAGCCGTGGAACAAGGCTTCGCCTCCGCGCACGCGTTACGCAACTATAAAGGACGCTGCGAGAACGTGCATGGCCACAACTGGAAAGTTCGCGTGGTGATCGAGGGTGAAAAGCTGGACCAGACCGGCATGCTGGTGGATTTCCTCGACGTCAAAAGCCTGATGGGCGAAATCCTCGACCGCATCGATCACCAATTTCTCAACGAAATTCCGCCCTTCGACACCATCAACCCGTCAGCCGAAAATATCGCCGAATACTTCTACCAACAGATGACCGGCAGGCTCGCGGACGCACCCGTTCCGGTGCGCATTCGCGAAGTGAAAATATGGGAGACGGACATACAGTCCGCCACGTACCGGCCGTAGGGATTGGAGCGTGGTGGTGCTGCTAGCGACTGAAGTAAGCCGCGTTCTTCTGAGCGAATTCGGCCCACTTCTCAGGAAGGTCGTCGATGGCGAAGATGGCTGATACCGGGCACACGGGCACGCAAGCTCCGCAATCGATGCACTCTACCGGATCGATGTAAATCAACTCTTCGTTCGCGAATTTATCGCTATCTTTTTTGGGATGAATGCAATCGACTGGGCACGCGTCCACACAAGCCGCGTCCTTCACTCCGATGCAAGGTTCCGCAATTACGTACGCCATAGAATCTCTCTCGCTTTAACCCTTCGGGGATTGCCGGGCGGGGTTGAAACCACTTGTCTGAACTAATACTAATAGCATAGCGCGGTCAAACCGAGCAATTGAGTAACAGTGGGCGGCGCCGGAGCGCTACTCGAAGGGGATCAGATGCCGTCGAACGGTATCTGGCTTGCTGGGGAGCCGGCCGAACTTTGTTCCTGCGGCCCAGAACGGCCTAGCGGGTGGAGGTCAAATCCCGGTGGATGGCGAATTTTACCAGGCTGGCGACGTCATGGATGTCGAGCTTGCGCATCAGGCTGGCGCGATAGGTGTCGACAGTTTTGGGGCTCAAGTCAAGTCGCGCGGCGATCTCTTTGGCGCGGGTTCCCTCGACCAACAAAGAGAAGACCTGATACTCGCGCGCGCTTAACGCCTCCAGCGGATCGTCCGGAATGGATCTTTGCCCGGGGCTGAAGATCTTGTCCAGTTCGAGCGACGGAGAGACGTAAATTCCGCCATCCAGAATCTGCTCGAAGGCTTCGAGCAGGTGATGGGCGGGACCCGACTTGAGCAGGAACGCATTTACGCCGGCGCGCAAGGCTTCCACCACAGTCTTGCGGTCCTTGCGCGTCGAAAGGACGACAATGCGCGTCGTGATCTGAGCTTCGCGCAGTTTACGCACCATTGCCAGGCTGAACAGGTCCGGCAGGTTCAGATCGAGAACCGCTATGTCCGGCCGGTTCATCATGATCGTGCGGAGGGCCGACGCCCCGTCGGCACATTGGTCCACCACCCGGTAGTGGGGCAAGGTCCGGCATAACGCAGCCAGCCCCTCCCTGACCAGCGTCAGGTCATCGGCCAGCAAAATCGAGTAGGTCTTAGGCTCTCTAACCGGAACCATGAGTATTGTTGGGAACCGCCCAAAACGGCGAGAAGGGTCCTTCCCCATCCCTTCACTCAAGAGTGAACCGCAGCCGTCCTAATTCTCTACAATTCGCGAGCGGACGCGCTCCAGTACCAATTTGGTTCCCGCCCGCTTCGGCCCGATTCCTACTGCGCGCGAAATCTCGTCAAATGCTATTTGAAGCTCTGTACCGCCTTGGCTTCATCGTCAAAAACCTCAAATACCGTGTACAATTTCGTGATCTGCAAAAGGTCCTGAACACGCTTGGTCAGGCTCAGCAACTTCACCACACCGCCCTGATTAGCAAGAGTGGTAAACCCGGACACCAGTTCTCCAATACCGGAGCTGTCGATGTAGGAAATCTCAGCGAGATTCAGCAGCAACTTCTTATGGCCGGCGGCAGCCAGATCGCGGATAGTGTCGCGGAACATGCTGGCGCCCTCGCCCAACGTGATGCGGCCCGCCGCATCCACCACTGTTACGTCACCCACCTGGCGGGTGGTCAGTTTCACACTCACAATAGAACCTCCTTCGGTTTCCTTCTTGGCTTATTTCGCTTTAGCTTTGTACTTTACCATTTTCACTTCGGTGCCTTGCGGCTCCCGTTTTGAAATCTGAAACTCATCCATGAACGACTGCATCAGCATGACGCCGCGTCCGGAGCCCCGCAGCAAATTTTCGCCGGCCAGCGGATCGGGGACAGCGTCCGGATCGAAGCCCTCGCCTTCATCTCCGACGACGATACTAAGTCTGTCAGCAGTTCGCACCACTTTCAGATGAACCTTTTTTCGAGAATTGTAGCGGTTGCCATGAACCACTGCGTTGACCATGGACTCGCGAATCGCAATGCCCACGCGGTAAAGGTCGTCGTCATCCAAGCCCAGGGCGTGAGCCTCCGCCAGGACGGTCTGTTCCGCGCTGTCTACACTTTCCAACGTGGACTCCAGTTCCTGGTCCAGGGTGTGCGCCTCCATACCCTCCTCGTCCGCCTTAAAATGAGATAACCCACCCGGATCACGCGCGGCAAGTCGAACCGCTACATTAGAATAGTGCAGCCCACAAAGTCAAGAGCAGGGATCGGCCTGGGGATGAGTCTTGCTCTAACGGGGCTGGCGCTCATTCTGCTCTCAAGCCCCACCTTTGCGCAGCTGCCGGTGAACGGCGAAGGAAAAGTGGTTGCAGGGCAGCAGCAAGCCAATCTGGCATCGTTTGAAACCGTCTGGACCACGATACGCGACAAGCACTGGGAGACCAAGCCGGGCGGCCTAGATTGGCAGGCGATCCACGCGGAATATCGTCCGCGGATAGACGCCGCTGCTTCAACCGAGGCCGCGCGCGCGATCATGCGCGAGATGATCGGCCGCCTCAAGCAGACCCACTTCGCGATCTTCCCGGCGGCCGTCTATCGGGTCCTCGCCGCTGACGGAAGCGGGGACGGTTGGCCCGGCTTCGAAGCGCGGGTGCTCAACGGCCACGTGATCGTCACCGATGTGCAGCAGTCTCAGGGAAGCATCAAAAGCGGATGGGAGGTGCTGGAGGCGAACGGCGTGGATCTGGCCCCGCTGGTGGCCAAGTTACAGACCGACCCCGCCATCCACGAGCTGCAACTGGAGCGAGCGGTGGCGGCCCGCTTGTCCGGACAGGTGGGTAGCGCCCACCCGATGGTATTCGTCGATCAGAATAACGCTAGGGTGCTTCTGGATGTGAAGATGCTGCCGCCGCGCGGCGAATTTTCTGGCTTCGGCAATCTGCCTCCGCAACCGGTCTGGTTTGAATCCAAGAAACTGGGCAATGCCGGCTATATCAGGTTCAACGTATTTTTGGATCTGGTTCGTGTCATGCAGGAATTTGGCGACGCCGTCCAGCAATGCGCTCAATGCGACGGCATGATCATCGATCTGCGGGGGAATCCAGGCGGAATAGGCGCGATGGCCATGGGCATGGCCGGCTGGCTGGTGCAGCAAACCGGCGAGCGCCTGGGCGTCATGCAAATGCGTGGCGTGGCGCTCAACTTCTTCATCAATCCGCGCGCGGAAGCGTTCGCCGGGCCGGTCGCCGTGCTGGTGGATGGAAGCTCGGCTTCCACCTCGGAGATTTTTGCCGGCGGCCTTAAAGATCTGGGCCGGGCCCGCATCTTCGGCACGCGGACGGCAGCGGCAGCGCTTCCTTCGGTCATCACGCGGTTGCCCAACGGTGACGGTTTCCAATACGCGGTGGCCAACTATATCTCCCAAGGCGGAAAGCCGCTGGAAGGCAACGGCGTGGTTCCCGACGTGGAAGTAAAGCTGACCCGGGAGGCCCTGCTCGCCGGGCACGATAACGTAGTCGACGCTGCGCTAGATTGGATACGGACGCGAAAAGGACGAAAATGAACAGACTTCAACCGATCACTGTTTTATGTGCGCTCGGCGGAGCCCTTATGGGCGCCCAAACTCTGCCCAAGGCCGAAACGATTCTCGAACGCTATGTCGAAGTCACCGGCGGCCACGCAGCCTACGCCAAGCACTCGCATGAAAAGATGACCGGAACCATCAGTATGCCTGAAGTAGGGTTGACCGGTACTCTGACCCGTTATGCCATCGCCCCCGACAAAGAATACTCGGTTCTGCAACTGGGGCCGCTGGGCAAAGTCGAATCGGGATTTAGCAACGGAGTGGCCTGGGAAAAGAACGTCATCACCGGCCCGCGCGTGAAAAGCGGCGATGAGCGGGCGCAAGCTGCCCGGGAAGCACGTTTCAATTCTCAAGCAGAATGGCGCAAGCTGTTCTCCTCGGTCGAAACTACTGGATCCGAAACCGTGAACGGCGAAGAATGCTACAAGGTTCTAGCGACCCCGGCCGCGGGCAAACCGGAAACGCAATTCTATTCAAAAAAATCCGGCCTTTTGGTGAAGACCAACGCGACGGCTGTGGGGCAAATCGGCGAAGTGCCGGTGGAGGTCGAGCTTTCCAGCTACAAGAGTTTCGACGGCGTCCTCTATCCCACTCAGTCCAAGTCGAAAATGGGCCCACAGCAACTCAACATCTCCATCACGAATGTGGATTTTGACGAACCCGTAGGTCTGGAACTGTTTGAGCCTCCCGCTGAAATCAAAGCTCTGATCGACAAAGGCGCCGCTAAGTAGCAGCCTAAGCGCGGCCCAGGCACGCAGAGGTTCAGAAGTCTTCCGGCGCATCCGCCGAGCGGTAGAAGCGCGCACGGCAACTGCGGCAGCGAAATGGCCATCGTCCAAAGATGCGGAAAAGGGCCGCTAGCGCGCCCTCGCTCTGCGAGCGTCGAACGTCGTTCGATCCGCACTTGGGGCACGAGAATTCGGTTGGCGAACGGTCGTCGGCTATTTCCACGGGGCTAGCACTGATCTCGGACCTAACAATTTAAAGAGTAACATTCCACAATAGTCTCGATGCACACTAGTATTTTTTTTCAATCCAGGCTATAAACGTAATTTAGAAGTGTTCTCGCGCACGTCCTCTGATCAGTCACGAATCTCCGCGGTTACCCGGCGAGCCGGCTATATCGTTGTCGTAGGCCTAGCCGTGATCTATGGGTTAGTCGCGCTGCGCGGTCCGCAAGGCGTTTCCGCGCTCCTCGATAAGCGGCGCGAAGTGCGTCTGCTCGAGGAACAGAACGCTGCGCAGGCCGCCGAGAACGAGCGCCGCCGCGAGCGCATTCACCGCCTGGAGCAGAACTCAACCGAGCAGGAGATGGAAATTCGAAAGCAACTCAAGCTGCTGCGGCCCGGCGAAACAACGTTTATCCTCGAAGATCCGCCCAAGCCGGCCGCGGTGCCCGCGCAGCGGCCTTGACCTAGACGTTACCCCTTAGACTTAACCCAGGGCCGCTCCGGTCACCACACTCGACAGGCTGGTCCTCGCACCATCGGCTGACCAGTCCTGCATGCAAACGCCTTTTGGAACTCCGGCATATTGGAGACAGTTCCATTCACTCGGAAATTCCCGGGCGAGTGCGGATCGGTCTGCGCGCGGAGACGAGCCGCTTCCGGCCTCACATTCTGGCACCAGACCTGTCCCCACCCGAGGAAAAACCGTTGCTCGGCGGTAAAGCCATCGCGCGGAGGTGGTTCGTTGCCCCCCAGTTTGTCCATTAGAGCCATGTAGGCAAGGCGCAGCCCGCCATTATCCGCAGTGTTCTCACCAAGCGTCAGTTTCCCATTGAGTTTTACGTCATCGACGGGACTAAAGTTGCCATACTCTTGTACCAGGCACTCAGCGCGCTGAGTGAAAGCTTTGGCGTCGGCCTCGGTCCACCAGTCGCGCAAGTTACCCTTGGCGTCAAACTGGCGCCCTTCGTCGTCGAAACCATGCGTCAGTTCGTGCCCGATTACCGAGCCGATCGCGCCATAGTTCACGGCATCATCCATTTTGTTGTCGTAGAAGGGTGGCTGCAGGATACCCGCCGGAAAATTGATATTGTTCTGCTGAGGGTCGTAATAGGCGTTGACAGTGGGCTGGCTCATCCCCCACTCTTTTTTATCCACCGGCTTGCCGATGCGCGTCAGTTCCCGCTCCACTTCGTAGTGCGCGGCGCGCTCGGTGTTGCCAAAAAAATCGTCGCGTGAGATGCGCACGCTTGCGTAAGTCCGCCACTTGTCGTTGGTGCCGATTTTATTGAGCACGCCGTGCAGTTTCTCCAGCGCCAATTGCTTGGTTTGGGGCGTCATCCACTCCACCGTGTCCAGGTCCTTCGCCATAGCCTTCTCGATCTCTCCCACCATTTCATGCGTGCGGCGCATGCCTTCCTCGCCCAGGGTGGTTTCGACAAACTTCCGGCCCAGCGCATCCGGCAGTTGCTGATCCGTAAGATCGACACAGCGCTTCCAGCGCGGACGCATCTCCTTGGCGCCGCGCAAAACTTTGCCGTAGAAGTTGAATGATTCCTGCTCGAATGGTAGCGATAAAGCGTTGGAGGAATCCCGCGCCAGGTTCCAGGTGAGATAGGCCTTGAGATCGCCGATTGAGGCGGAAGCGATGGCCGCACTCAAACCTTTGATAAAGTCCGGCACATCCACGTTCAGTGATTCCAGCTTGGGCGAGCCCACGTCCTTGAAGAAGCGATCCCACGCGATGCCCGAGCCCAGTGCATCCAGCTCGCGAAGCGTCATCTTGTGATACACCTTCTCCGGATCGCGGCGCGACACGCGATCGAGCGATGCCTTTGCCAGTTCGGTTTCAAACGCCATCACCGCCTGAGCCTGCTTGGCCGCGTCTGCGGGACTGACTCCCGCCAGTTGCAGCATCTTTTGCACGTGCTCAACATACAGCTTGCGGATCTCGGCGGATTTCTCATCCGTCTTCAAGTAGTAATCGCGATCCGGCAAACCCAAGCCTCCCTGATCCAGATCTCCAATCATCATGGCCGAGTTCTTGGCGTCCGGCCCCGAGCCAAAACGGAAGAAGGGCGATGTGCCGTTACGGAATAGCAAAGCCACTGTAGCGGTGAGATCCCGCTTATCGTCCATTGCCTTGATGCGGTCGAGTTCCGCCTTCAGCGGCGTCCCGTCCTTGGCGTCAATTTCGCTCTCGTTCATGCAGGCCGCGTAATAGTCGCCGATCTTCTGCTCGATCGCCGTGCGGCCCGGCTTGGCCACGGCCGCTTCCTCCAGAATCTTGTGCAGCACATCGCGATTTCGATCCTGCAGCGCATCGAAGCGGCCCCAACGGGATTGATCCGGCGGAACAGGATTCGCCTTCATCCAGGCGCCGCAGGCGAACTGATAGAAATCCACACATGGATCGGCGCTGCGGTCAATTGCAGCAGGATCGAATCCAGGAGCAGTCTGGCCCATCGCTGCCACCGGTAAGAGGCATGACGAGGCGAGGCAGGCAGAAAGTAAGTAAAAAGAGAGTGGTGTCCTCATACGCTCTTATTGTAAGTAGACGGCAGGTTGGCATGTTTGTACCGTTCTGCGGCCCGTTTGTCCTAATTCGGTTGGTTTGTCCGACCCAAAACCAGTGCTTTCCGCCTTTAGTACTCCCGTACGTCAGGCGAACCCCCTTTCCAACTAAGCGCTCTTCCCAATTGGGCTAGGCCGGTGCGCCCCCTACAATCGAAGAGGTAGCTCAAATGCTGATGACCCGGCCAGGCAAGTCTCAATACACCGAAGTGGAAGCAGCCGAGGAACTTGGCGTGTCGGTAGACCGTTTACGGACCATCATTCGCAGCCATGTAGTGGATCGCGACGAGGATGCGGTTAATATCCCAGTCACCACTTTTCAGCCCTCTGATCTGCTTATTTTGCGCCTGCTGAGCGGAATGCCCACGAATCCCACAGATCAGGGTTAACCAGGTTAGGCGGCTTCTCTCCCGTAAGTGCGGCCAGAGCATTCTCGGCCGCAATCATCGTCATCTTGCTGCGCGTCGCGACGCTCGCGGAGGCGCAATGCGGCGCCATCACCACGTTCTTGCACGCCAGCAGCGCGGGGTCGACCTGGGGCTCACGCTCGAAGACATCCAGCCCCGCGCCTGTGATCCAATGTTCGTTCAGTGCTTTTGCAAGCGCGGCTTCGTTCACCACCGGACCTCGCGCCGTATTCACCAGAATGGCGGTCGGCTTCATCATGCGCAATTCCGCTTCTCCAATCAAATAGCGCGTAGTTGCATTCAGGGGCACATGGATGCTGACGTAATCCGATTCGCGCATCAGCTGGTCTTTCTCAACCCAGGTGGCCTTCAACTCGCTTTCGATCTCCGGCGCCAGTCGCTCACGGTTGTGATAAAGCACGCGCATGGAGAAACCGCCTGCGCGCCGCGCCAGAGCTTGGCCGATGCGCCCCATACCCAGAATGCCCAGAGTTGCGTGGTGCACATCGAGGCCGATATTCAACTCCAGGTTCCAGCGTTTCCACTGGCCGGAGCGTACAAATGCATCGCCGTCGGTAACGCGCCGGGCGGTGGCCAGCATCAGAGCGAACGCGAAATCGGCGGTGGTGTCGTTTAGAACTCCGGGAGTGTTGCTCACCAGGATGCCCTGCGCGGTAGCGGCCGGGACATCGATGTTATCGAAGCCCACGCCGACGTGCGCGATCATGCCCAGGCCCTTCAGGCCGGCGATGACCTCGCTCGAAAGTGAATCCGTGGCTTGGCTGACGAGCGCCTGTTTCCCACGCGCTCGCGCGATCAGTTCGTCGGACGTGAGGCCATCGCCATCGGCGTAATCCACCTCCGCGTGCTGCTTGATGAAGGCGACGGTTTCAGGAAAAACATGTTTGGTAACCAAAATTGTTGGACGCATTGGTAAGATTCTCTCATGGCACAAGTTGGTTTTCTAGGTTTAGGGATTATGGGCTACCCGATGGCTCGGCATTTATTGCAGGCGGGACACGAGGTCGCCCTCTGGACTCATTCGTCGGCAAAGGCGCGCGAGCTGGCCGGGCAAGGCAAAGGCACTGCGTGCGCCACGCCCAAGGAAGTGGCCCAGCGCTCGGACTTCATTTGTTACTGCGTCGGCGACACGGCCATGGCGCGCGCCATCAGCATCGGCAAGGACGGGCTGCTCGAAGGCCTCCGGCCCAACAGTGTAACCGCGGATTGCAGTACGGTATCCCCGGCTGAGAGCGTCGAGATCGGGGCCATGTACAGCGCCAAAGGCGGGCAGTTTTTGGATGCGCCCGTGACCGGCTCGAAGGCGGGCGCCGAAGGCGGCACTCTCACTTTTATGGTGGGCGGCGACCCCGAGGCATTCGAACGCGCGAAACCCTACTTCGAAGTTATGGGCAAGCGGATTTTTTACTGTGGTCCTGCGGGCCAGGGCCTCCGTGCCAAACTCACACAAAATCTGGTGCTTGCCAACGTGATGCAAGCCTTTAGCGAGGGACTGGTATTGGCCGTAAAGAACGGAGTGTCGCCCACTCTAATGTTGGACATCCTCGACAATACCGCCACCAAGAGCGCCTTCATGGGCGTTAAAGGCCCGTCCATCTTGAAGCGTGACTTCAGCACGCACTTCTCCGTCAAGTGGATGCACAAAGATGTAGGCCTGGCGCTGGATTCCGCCAAGGCTCTGGATCTTCCTCTCCCTATGACAGCCGCCACCGAACAGACGATTCGGGCGGCAATAGCCAAGGGCTACGGCGAGGATGACTTCTGCTCCGTAATACGTGTTTTGGAAGATTTGGCCGGAGTCGAGGTGAAAGCGTAACTCAGACTGCTTCTATTTATGTAAATATTGCCAGTTACCCTGTTCTGCCAGAATGGCTATCGGTTTATATATTTCTGTAGTATCAATGGTATAAGCGCCGCATATCGATTCGCCGACGATTGATCAAATTAAAATACAAAAAACTGTTGCTTTTGTGGAGGAAGTATATTAATATTGGAATCAAGCCGGGGAGGCAACTCCCACCAAAGCGAGACTAACCTCAC
>JBDTTL010000103.1:0-13467 GCA_039930665.1 Acidobacteriota bacterium | reverse complement strand
GACATCATCACGCTCGAACACATGCAGCACATGAAGGATCAGGCCATCGTCTGCAACATCGGGCACTTCGACAATGAGATCCAGGTCGATCCCTTGAATACTGCGAAAGACGTCAAGAAAACCAACATCAAGCCGCAAGTCGACATGTATACTTTCCCCAGCGGTCACAGCATCTTCCTGCTGGCCGAGGGACGGCTGGTGAACCTGGGCTGCGCGACCGGCCATCCCAGCTTCGTGATGAGCAACAGCTTCAGCAACCAGACGCTGGCGCAATTGGATTTGTGGAAGAACAAGGACACCTATAAAGTGGGTGTCTATACGCTGTCGAAGAAACTGGATGAAGAGGTTGCCCGTCTGCACCTTGAGAAAATCGGCGTGAAGCTGACTACACTCACAAAAAAACAAGCCGATTATCTGGGTGTTCCGGTGGATGGTCCCTACAAACCGGATCATTATCGATATTAGAAAGCGGCTGGTCTGTCGACGAGATTTTGAACCTAAGGAGAGTGAATGTCCGATAAAATGCGACACATTTTCACGTCCGAGTCGGTGAGCGAAGGCCACCCGGACAAGATGGCGGATCAGATTTCAGACGCCGTATTAGACGCCGTGCTGAAAGAAGATCCCACGGGCCGGGTGGCGTGCGAAGTTCTGGTCACAACTGGGATCTGCGTCGTGGCCGGCGAGATCACCACTACCACTTACGTTGATGTGCCGAAACTGGCGCGGGAAGTCATCGCCGAAATCGGATTCAACGATGCCAGAATGGGCTTCGATGCCAAGACCTGCGGGATTCTGAACACCATCCAGAGTCAGTCGCCCGATATCGCCATGGGTGTCGATACCGGCGGCGCGGGCGACCAGGGCATGATGTTCGGCTACGCCTGTGATGAAACGCCGGAACTGATGCCGCTGCCGATTATGATGGCGCACAAGCTGGTACGGCAACAGAGCGATGTCCGCCGGGACGGCAAGCTCACGTATCTGCGACCCGACGCCAAGAGCCAGGTTAGCGTCGAATATGTGGATGGCAAGCCGAAGCGCATCGACGCCGTGGTGCTGTCCTCCCAGCATGACGACGATGTTACGATCGAACAGCTTCGCGCGGATGTAAAGAAGTACATCATTGACCCTGTGGTAGGCGGCAATATGGTGGATTCGCAGACCAAGTATCATATCAATCCCACTGGGCGCTTCGTTATCGGCGGGCCGCACGGCGATACCGGGTTGACGGGTCGCAAAATCATCGTCGACACCTACGGCGGAATGGGTCGTCACGGCGGCGGCGCGTTCTCTGGCAAGGATCCGACGAAGGTGGACCGCTCGGCTTGCTACATGGCGCGTTACGTGGCTAAAAATATTGTGGCGGCGGGGCTGGCTTCGCGCGTTGAAGTACAACTAGCGTACGCGATCGGTGTCGCGGAGCCGGTTTCGGTGATGGTGAACACGTTCGGTACGGGTACGGTTCCCGAAGAACGATTGGTCGAGATGGTTCGTGCGACCTTCGTTCTGACGCCGAAGGGTATGATCGAGACGCTTAAGCTGCGCCGCCCGATCTACCGCAAGACCGCCGCTTTCGGGCACTTCGGACGCACCGAAGAAACCTTCACATGGGAAGCCACCGATAAGGCCAAGGCCTTGAAGGAAGCGTCTCACGCAGTAGCTGCGGCTCGTTAAATCGCGGCCGGGTACTTCTTAAATTAAGAAAGGCGTGCCCTGGGGTCCTTCGCAGCTGGCAACGGCGCGGCAAAGGGCTCCAGGGTATATTTGTGTAGATGGCTCTTATTGAAGGTTGCAAGCATTCTCTGGAGATCACGGTTCCGGAGACGGAAGTGGATCAGGAAACCGAACGCGCCGCGGCGGCGATTCAGGTCAAAGTGCGGCTGCCGGGTTTCCGTCCAGGCAAGGCTCCGCTGGGAATGGTGAAGACTCGCTTTGCCGGCGACATCCGCCAGGAGGTGCTCGAGAAACTAGTACCCCAATCCCTAAATGCAGCTTTTGAGCGGGAGCATCTGAAGGTGGTCGGCCAACCGAACATCAGCGATGTTCATTTTCACCAGGGCGAGCCATTGCGCTTCAAGGCCGAGTTCGAGGTCGCACCGGAGTTCGAATTGGGCGAGTATCAGGATTTAACGGTTACCTACGCTGAACCCGCTGCAAGCGATGAAGACGTCAATGAGCGCCTGGAAACCTTGCGCGAGCGGAAGGCGGAATACGTCAACGAGGAACCACGCGCGCTGGCGAATGGCGACTACGCCGTGGTGTCGCTCGAAAGTATTTCCGGCGTGGACGAAAAGGTTCAGCAGGATGAGTTGATGCTGAAGCTGGGCGACGAAGCAACCATGCCAGCATTCACTGAGAACCTGATGGGGGCGTCTCCCGACGAGTCGCGCGAGTTTGAAGTCACTTATCCGGAAGATTACGACCGCAAGACCTTGGCGGGCCGTACGGTACGCTTCAAAGCGACGGTAAAGGCCGTCAGGCGCAAGGAATTGCCGGAGTTGAACGACGATTTCGCCAAAGACCTGGGCGATTACCAAACGCTGGACGAGTTGAAAGATTCGATTCGCAAGTCCATTTTGCACGAACGTGAACACCAGGCCCAGGACGATACGAAGCAGCAGATCATAGCTAAGCTGGTGGACACTCACTCGTTTGCCGTACCCGACGTATTTGTGGACCGCCAGATTGAAGGCACGCTCAACACGCAGCTCCAGCAATTAGCGTCGCAGGGAATTGATCCGCGATCGCTCAAGCTGGACTGGGAGAAGATTCGCGAATCGCAAAAGGAACGCGCCGAGCGGGACGTTCGAGCCTCTTTGCTTCTGGACAAAATCGCCGACCGTGAAGCCATCGGTGCGACCCAGGAAGAGGTGGATCGCGAAGTGCAGCGCTACGCGCGCCAGCAACGCGAGCCGGTAGCCGCGGTGCGTGCCAAGCTGCAAAAAGACGGGACGCTCGGCCGCATTGCCAGCCAGATCCGAACCGAGAAAACGCTTAGCTTCCTGTTCGACAAGGCGCGTAAGGAAGCGCCCAAACCGCAAGAGCCGGCGCCGGAAATGGAAAAGGCGGTTGAAGCGGAAGCGAACGAAGGAAACCCGAACGAGCCGGCAGTCTAGCGCACGCGGTGCAAGCCTTTAGGGCGATCCTCCAGGTCCATCGTTTCCAGATACACCGCGAATGTTCCCAGCCAGTGGCTGCCCGCGTAATTTAGCGCCGCGCCGCGCTCTCCGGTGACGGCGGCGACACCAGCGTCGCGATGGGCGTCGGCGATGAGCAATAACCGAAGGCGCCGCGGATCGTCATCGGGCAAGCCCTTCGCGATACCGAATAACATCCAGGAGCGGCTCAGATTCAGGCCGTCGAAGTGAGCCAACTTGCCGTCGCTCGGATCAGGCGACGAGACTGGTCGAAGGGCGGGAATGTCAGGCAGGAATGCGGTCAACCACTCGGCGAATTCTGACGGCGTGGATACGCGGCGCATCAAGTCGGCTTCGGCCAGGCACGGCGAGAGGAAATCTTCGCCGGAGGGCTCGAAGGCGATTGGACCGTTGCGGTCCCCGTAGTAAAATCGCACGGCGGACGCGAAAGGCAGTTTCTCGCGGCCATCTCCCACCAGGCGCGCCCAGTCGATGATCAATCCGAGTGCGAATGCGGTGTTTGAATGCTGCCCTGAACGGTCGGGATAAGGAAGTTTGGGCAACCATTCTTCAAGCTTTTTTACTACGGCCGTCTCCAGCGGTTCGATCACGTACGCGAGGCCTGATTTGGAGACGCGCAGTTCCGCGCTCAATTGCAATAGCCAAGCCAGCCCATAGGGACGCTCGAACGCGGCGCGGCCTGGAGCCTCCAGGTAACGAACCTCAGCCGCGATATTTTGCACGGTGATATTGCGGGCGAGAGCCGCTCGCGCTTGCTCGGCTAGCGGCGTATTGGGGAAGAAGCGCGCCAGCCGCGCCAGCATCCAATGTCCATGCACGGCGGAGTGCCAGTCATAGCAGCCATAGAATGCGGGAGTCAGCTCACGTGGCGGCCGCGCGTCGGCGTCCGACAGCAGCGCGTGCGCGATTTTATTAGGATATTCGCGATGCACGCAATCCAGTGCCAGGCGCGCGAATTGTTCCGCGGTGGATCGATCGAGAGGCAAGTGTAATATTCAGACTACGATATAATCGATGGCTTATGCGCAATAAAATCACTGTAGTAGGCGGGGGCAACGTCGGTGCGAGTGCTGCGATCAACCTCGCGATGAAAGAATTGGGCGATGTGGTTTTGGTGGACGTCGTCGAAGGTGTGCCGCAAGGCAAGGGACTGGATATGGCCCAGATGGGCCCCATCGAAGGCTACGACGTCGCTATCACTGGTACCAACGATTACGAGCCAACGGCGAACTCCGACGTGGTTGTGATCACCGCTGGCCTGGCGCGTAAGCCGGGTATGAGCCGCGACGATTTGCTATTCGCCAACTTCGACGTAGTGAAGAGCGTCACGGAGAATGTTGCGAAGCATTCGCCCAACGCTATTCTGGTGCTGGTTACCAATCCGTTGGACGCGATGTGTACCGTGGCGCATCACGTTTCGAAGTTCCCCAAGCACCGCGTAGTGGGCATGGCCGGTGTCCTCGATTCCGCCCGCTTCCGTACTTTTATCGCGATGGAGTTGAAGGTTTCTGTGGAGAACGTGACTGCGGTGGTTCTTGGTGGCCACGGCGACACTATGGTCCCTGTCGTCCGCCTGTCGAACGTTTCCGGAATTCCGCTTACGGAGTTGATTCCGGCCGACCGGCTGGCCGCGATTGTCGATCGCACGCGCAGCGGTGGCGCGGAGATCGTGAAGCATCTGAAGACGGGCAGTGCGTATTACGCTCCTTCGGCGGCCGCGGTCGAGATGGTGGAGTCGATCCTGAAGGACAAGAAGAAAGTCCTGCCCTGCGCGGCTTTGCTCGAAGGCGAATACGGCGTTCATGGGCTGTTCGTCGGCGTGCCTGTGAAACTGGGACGCAACGGCATCGAGAAAATTTACGAGATGCAGCTTAACGCGGAAGAAAAAGCTATGCTGGCCAAGAGTGCGAGCGCCGTGCAGGAGCTGGTGGACGTTCTCAAACCTAAGATGGCGGGCGCGACTGCATAGCTCGTGGACGCCCTGCGGTGGGTTGTCGGATTCATCGTGGCAGTGAGCCTGCTGATGATCCTGATCCGCAAAAAGCGCTGATTTATTCGATCCCCATCTGCGTCAAACGGTAGCGGAGAGCATTGCGAGTCAAGCCGAGCAGGCGCGCTGCCTGGCTCTTGTTGCCGTTGGCGCGCTTCAGCGCTTCGCGAATAATCGATTGCTCGTATTGATCGAGCGTCAGCCCTTCGGGCAGGAACGCGTCCGCGCTGAAGGCCGGCCGAGCGCGGCCGATCCCGCTCTCGATTTTGATGTCGTCCGCCTCGACGCGCGGGCCTTTCGCCAATAGAATGCTGCGCTCGATAACGTTCTCCAGTTCGCGCACGTTGCCGGGCCAGTGATAGCTCACGAGGCGCTCCAGCGCGCCTTCGCTGATGTCGCCGCCGAACTTCTTGACAAAGTGGTCGACCAGGTAGGGGATATCTTCCTTGCGCTCACGCAAGGGGGGAATGTTCATCGGCACCACGTTCAGGCGGTAATACAGATCTTCGCGGAAAGTTCCTTGCTCCAGCGCGGCGCGCAGGTCCACGTTCGTCGCGGCGATCACGCGCACATCGGTCTGCTGAGTCTTGTTGCTGCCCAGCCGCTCGAATTCACGCTCCTGCAGAATGCGCAGCAGCTTCACCTGGACAGATGCCGGAACGTCGCCGATTTCATCCAGCATCACTGTACCGGTATTGGCCTGCTCGAATTTGCCGGGCTTGGAGATATTTGCGCCGGTAAATGCGCCTTTCTCATAGCCGAACAGTTCGCTCTCCATCAGGTTTTCTGGAATTGCCGTGCAATTGATTTTGACGAAAGGCCGGTCTTTGCGGGGCGAATGCTGGTGGATCGCGCGGGCTATCATATCCTTGCCTACGCCGCTTTCGCCCGCGAGCAGCACAGTTGCGCGGGTCGGAGCCACACGCATGATGGTGGAGAAAATATCCTGCATCGCAGGGCTGCCGCCTATAATATTCTCGAATTTATAGCGCTCGCCGAGAGCTTCGCGCAATTCGCGATTTTCGTCGCGAAGCTTGCTGACTTCGAGCGCTTTTTCGACCACCACGCTCAGGTGGTCCAGCGAAAACGGTTTGGGCAGAAAATCAACGGCGCCGCGTTTCATGGCTTCGACGGCGTTTTCGACCGTGCTGAATGCCGACATGACGACTACCGGAGTACGCGAATTTTGCGCCTTGAGTTTCTCGAGCAACTCCAGGCCGTCCATGCCCGGCAGCTTTAAGTCCGTCAGGATCAGGTCCACATCGCCGGCAAGCCTCCATCCTTCTTCCGCGCTGCCCGCTCCTTTGACCTCATAATCAGCGGCGGCCAGGTGCAACCCCACAACGCGCCGCTGTTTCTCTTCATCTTCGATGACTAGGATGGTGGCTTTGCCCATGTTTGTGTAGTGTTTCCTATTGTCGCCTGAGCGGCAGGAAGACGCGAAATACGCTCCCCTCGCCGAGGGTGCTCGCTACCGTGATGCGTCCGCCGTGTTCGTCCAGGATCTTCGAAATAATCGCCAGGCCGAAGCCGATGCCATCGCTCTTGGTGGTGAAAAACGGATTAAAAATATTCTCGATATTCTTGGGGTCGATGCCGGAGCCGCGGTCGATCACGGCGACCTCCACTTCCGCGGCATCCGAGAGCGTCTTTACGGTGACAACTCCCCCGGGCGGGCTGGCCTGCGCGGCATTCACCAGCAGGTTCGTAATTACATGCTCCATCAGCTCGGAGTCGAAGCGCAGTGGCGGCACGTCCGGCGAATAATTCTTAAACACTGTAACCGACGTGCCCATATTCTTCTGCTCCCTCTCGAAGCGGGAGATGGCGCCGTCGAGCATAACAGTGATGTCGGCGGTCTCCAGTTTCAAATGCTGGGGGCGCGCAAAATCCAGGAACCGCGTAATCAACGAATTGGTGCGGTCGACTTCGGAGGCGATGAATCCCGCCATCTCCTTGGCCACCGCATTTTCCTGGGCCACCTGCCGCGAGAGCAGTTCGGCGGAAGTCTTCATGGTGCCCAGGGGATTTCGCAGCTCGTGCGCGAGGCCTGCCGTGAGTTGCCCCAAGGCCGCTAGCCGCTCCGCGCGCCGCACTTCCGCCTGGGCCTGCTGCAGGCTGCGATTGGCGCGAGCAAGTTCCTCCACCGCTTCCTGCGCTTTGTGCTTTTCCTCCTGGTTGGCCTGCGCTAGCTGGTAGGTCAGGTAGCCCACTACCGGGAGGAATAGAGTCCGCAATACAAGCTCAGGAATTTGGTCCTCCGGAATGAACTGATTTTCGCCGAGAAAGACCAAGAACGAAAGGTAAACTCCACAGGCCGCAAGCGACGTAATCGCCGTGCCGAGCAGTCCAAAGTTGGTAGCTCCCGAGATCACGGGCAGCAGCAGAAACAGATAGTAGCTGCTCGCAATCGCCGAGGTAAAACCAATCAGCAGGTAGCACAGCGCCAGTTTGAGGACAACTGACGCCAAGGCTCCGATACGCGCCTCGATCACCTGCACGACTGCCAGCGCAACCAGGACAGCAGTCGTTCGCGGGCCGCTTCCCGGGCCGTAACGGGCCAGCGCCAAAGAGAAAAGGAGCCAGACAAAATCCTGCGGGCGTACGTAACGGCGCCAAGTGGACGGCACTGAGGATATTCTAGCTTTGCGGAATCACTCGTTGCGATTTACGCGAGGCCCGGGCTCGCGGCCGCAGTCCGTGAGAGACGTAAGCCGCTTCCATAATGTCGCCCTGCTGCGTCGCCACGGGGCCCCCCAAGGACCTTGTGGGGGCGCGGGGAGTTTAAATGTGGCACAATATGGGGACAGCAGTTTTCTCGCATGCCCCAATCAAACGCACCTGATTCACCCGAGGTGACTGCGGTCGACACCTCCTTCGCCGATATCCTCAACGAGTTTGAGCAGTCTCACCATTCGCGTGGCGAGACCCTCGAAGGAACCGTGGTAACGGTTACGGCTGATACCGTCTTTGTCGATATTGGACGCAAGACCGATGGCGTGTTGCCGGTCGACCCCGCAGTCCCGCTTAAACCGGGGCAGAAGCTAATCGTGTCGATCCGCGGCCGCGACGAAGAGGGCAACTACCAGTTGTCGACCATTCGGGTCGAAACGCCGAAGGACTGGACCGGCCTGGAGAAAGCCTTCGCCGACAAGTCCGTGATCTCCGGCCGGGTCATGGAAATGGTGAAGGGCGGTTTGCGCGTGGATGTTGGAGTACGCGCCTTCATGCCGGCATCCCGCAGCGGAGCGCGCGAGCTGGCCGATCTCGAAAAGCTGGTGGGGCAGGATATCGAGTGCCGCATCACCAAGCTCGACACCGCCAGCGAGGACGTGGTGGTGGACCGCCGCGTGGTGTTGGAAGAGCGCGAACGCGAGGCCAAGCACGAAGCCTTTGGGAAGTTACAGGTTGGTGACGTCGTTCGCGGCACCGTCCGCACCATTACCGACTTCGGCGCTTTCGTCGATCTGGGCGGCGTGGACGGATTGCTGCACGTCTCTGACATGACCTATGCGCGCGGAATCAAGCCATCCGACGTGGTGACGCAGGATCAGCAGATCGAAGTTAAGATACTCAAGATCAATCGCGACACGCACAAGATTTCGCTCGGCCTGAAGCAACTATCTCCCGATCCCTGGAGCGTAGCCGCGCAAAAATATGAGCAGGGTTCCCGCATTCGGGGGAAGGTTTCGCGGGTTGCCGATTTCGGCGCCTTCGTCGAACTGGAGCCCGGCATCGAAGGCCTGATTCACGTTTCCGAGATGTCGTGGACTCGCAAAAATGTGCGGGCGGCGGATGTCGTCAAGCCCGGCGACATGGTCGAAGTAGTCGTGCTGGGAGTGAACGGAGCGGACAAGCGCATCGCGCTCGGCTTGAAGCAGGCGTTGGGCGATCCCTGGGAAGAGGCTTTGAAGAAGTATCCGGTCGGGGCAGCGGTCGAAGCGCCGATCACCAGCTTGGCCAAATTCGGCGCATTCGTCGACTTGGGCGACGGGATCGAAGGTATGATTCACATCGGCGATATCAGCCACGAAAAACGGCTGAATCACCCGAGTGACGCTTTGAAGGTTGGCGAAATCGTCAAAGCGCAGGTCCTGGAGGCCGATCGGGAGCGGCGCCGGCTGCGGCTGGGCATCAAACAACTGGTGCCCACGTCAATCGACGAATACATCGCCGAACACAAGCCCGGCGACAGCGTTAGCGGCCGGGTCGTAGACGTTTCGGCCACCCGCGCCAAGGTTGAGTTGGGCGAAGGTGTTATGGCCAATTGCAAACTGAGCGCGGCGAAATCCGTGGAAGCCTCGGCAAGTGCCTCAAAAGCGGATATTTCCTCGCTTTCGGCGATGTTGGCGGAAAAGTGGAAGTCCGGGCCGACGGTTACCTCGAGCCCCAGCGCGGTGCGCGCCGGTGAGGTTCGGTCGTTCCGGATCACCAACTTGGACGCCGCTCAAAAGCGTATCGAACTCGAACTGGCTTAGTTATTTAGGTCAAACCGGGCTCGGTTAAAGCAGTACGCCCTAGCGGCGTTACTTTTCATCCCGCGCATCGTCCAATGAAGTGGTGCAACCATCCTTAGCCCGATGGGCGGCGCGCAAGGAAGGGGCTGCCGTGGATGAAACGGAGCTCATTCGCGCGGCGCAGCGAGGCGACTCGGCTGCGTTTGAGGAATTGGTGCGTACCTACGACCAGAGTGTGCTTCGGCTGGCGTTAAATATGCTGCGATCGCCCGAAGATGCGCGGGATGTGTACCAGGAAACGTTCTTGCGGGTGTTTCGCAATCTGAATCAATTCCGCTTCGATTGCAGTTTCCACACCTGGTTGTATCGGATTGCAACGAATCTGTGCCTGGATCAATTGCGCCGCCGAAAGGTTCGCAAAGAGGAGCCGACCATGGTGACGACAGCGGAAGGCACGCTGGACCGCGCCGAAACGGCGAGGGAAACCAGGGTGGACGGCGACCCGCTTCGTAATCTGTTCAGCGGGCAGATCCGGAAGCGAGTGAAGGAAGCGCTGGCAGAGTTGACGCCGCGCGAGCGAATGGTATTTGAGCTGCGGCACTATGAGGGAATGCGCCTGCGGAAGATTGGTGAAGTTCTGGGGACTTCGGAAGAAGCCGCTAAGAATTGTCTGTTCCGGGCGACGCAAAAGATGCGAACCGCCCTGGGAGAACTGGTATGAGCGAAATGCTGAAGGAACCTGGGAATTGCGATAAAGTTCGGGGGCAATTTGCGCTCCTGCTCTACGGCGAATTGAGTTTCGACGAAGAAGAGCGGATTGAATCGCACCTGGACGGGTGCGCAGAGTGCCGCGCCGCGCTCGGACGCCAGAAGGCGCTGCACGATGCTCTGGATGGCGTGGCCGTCACTCCGTCGCCGGCGCTCCTGGTCCGTTGCCGCGAAGATCTGGCGCAGTCCCTGCCGAACGAGAAACCCGCCACTGGCTTGGCTGCCTGGTGGAGGCGGGTGAACAGCGGCTGGAACGTTCAATTTCTGCGGCCTATGACGGCGATGGCCCTGTTGGCGGTCGGCTTCTTTGCGGCGAAGGCGACACCGGGCTTGAACTTGCCTGGCACTGTAGCTTCCATGGGGCTCGGGAATTTCGGCGGAGCCCAGGTGCGCAATGTGGCGACCGAACCGGATGGCCGCCTGCGTATCGTTGTCGATGAAACGCGGGAGCGTACGATTTCTGGGAACCGTGATGACCAGCATATCCGGGAACTGCTGATGGCGGCTGCCAAGGAAGGTTCGGACGCGGGACTGCGGGCTCAGACGGTGACCATCCTAGTGGGTGACGCGGACGCGTCGGACGTCCGCGAAGCGTTGGCGTTCGCCATGGCCAACGATGAAAGCACCAACGTCCGCCTGAAGGCGATGGAGGGACTAGTGCGGTACACCAACGACCCGGTGGTACAAAATGCGCTGGCCCACGTCCTACTGAATGACCCGAACAGCGGGATGCGAACACGTGTGATCGATACGCTGAACGAGCGCGAAGGGCAGGACCTGAACCGCCAGATGGTGGGCGCTCTGCAGGAGCTGATGGGCCGCGAGGACGATCAGGATGTGCGCGATCGGGCCCGGCGTATGCTGCTTTCGATCAAGGCATCGGCCGGAACTTACTAAGAGGTTTTCATGATGACAAGACAATTACTGATCACAGTGCTGGCTCTTCCGCTAGCTCTCCCTTGGTCGGCCGCCGGGCAGACTTCCGTTCCGCCGCAACCTCCGGTGCAGCCGGCGATTTCATCGCGCGTGATTACGATCACGCCTTCGGGTAGCTATCTGGGGATCGGCATCCAGGAAATTACCGCGGAGCGCGCCAAGGCCCTCAAACTCCGCGAAGAGGCGGGCGTGGAGGTTACGCGGGTGGCTCCCGACAGTCCCGCGGACAAAGCGGGTTTGAAAGGAGGCGACGTGGTATTGCAATACAACGGCATGAAGGTTGAGGGCTTGGAGCAGCTTTCGCGGATGGTGCGGGAGACGCCGGTCGGTCGGGAGGTTAAGCTCGATATCTTCCGCAATGGAGCGCCCCTGACGCTCACCGCCAGGGTCAGCGAACACCCCTCGCTACCCGCTATGTCCGAGGGATTTAGTTTTCATATGCCGGATGTGCCGCGCGTTATCCAAGGATTGCGTAGCCCGATGCTAGGTGTGGAAGCGGAATCGATTGACGGACAACTCGCTCAGTACTTCGGCGTGAACGAAGGCGTGCTGGTGCGGACAGTAATGAAGGGTTCGCCTGCGGAAAAGGCCGGCGTCAAAGCCGGCGACGTGATCCTGCGGGTGGACGAGGCGAAAGTCACCTCGCCCGGGGACATTTCCTCCCGCTTGCGCGTCGCTCATGGAAAGCCGGTGCCGGTGGCGGTCATGCGAGAGCACAAGGAAATGACCATGACTGTCGATGCGGACGCGCGCGCGGGTGGACGCGCGGAACCGGTTCGTATGGTCATGTTTGAACGGGAGTAACTGGCTGCCACGAGCACTCGTGGTACTTGAGTTCAACGTCAGATTCTTCGCGGCTTAGGCCAGCGCTTTTCCATGTACGCGCGTAGCCGAAGAATCGCCTGGGACTTCAATTGCGATATGCGCGACTCGTGCAAATGCAGGATCTTGGAAATCTCGCGCAGTGTCAGTTCCTCATGATAGTAGAGGCCGAGCACGGTTTTTTCTACCTCCGGCATCTTGGTGATGGCCAGGGCCAAGAGCTTTTTGAGTTCGTTGCGCTCCAGTAAGCGGGATGGCCAGTCTTCTTCGTCGTCGGAGATGAAATTCAGCAGATCGCGGCTGTCCTCGTCATCCGAGGCGCCTTCCAGACTGCCGAGATTCAGGCCGCGGACCTCGACCAGCCACTCATGATATTCTTTTATTCCCAAGCCAAGTTCCTGGGCGATCTCTTCCTCACTGGCTGACCGCTGCAAGCGATGTTCGGCGGAGACCATGGCCGCCTCAATTTGCTTGGAACGCTTGCGCTGCTGGCGAGGGGCCCAGTCCAGCCCGCGCAACCCATCCAGAATGGCGCCGCGAATTTTGTATTCGGCATAGGTCTTCAGCTTCACGTTGTGCGAAGCATCGAAGCGATCAATGGCCGAGATGAGACCTACCACGCCAGTCGAAACCAGATCGTCCAGGCTCACGCTCTCCGGCAGCCGCTCGTGGATGCGGCGGGCGATCAAGCGTACCTGCGGGAGATGCTCCAGGATGAGCTGTTCGCGCAGTTCGGCAGCTATCGGCACCTGGCTCCGATAGGGGCTAACTTTAAGGCTGGCCAGAGCGGGTTCGCGTTCCGCCGCCGGCTTCATGCCGCTACTCCCCGTCGCTGAAGGCCCGCTTCAGCGGATAGGAGTCCCAAATTGACAACCATTTCCGGATCGTGTCTTATCGGCACGAAGAACGTGCATGGTGAAATTTCTTGGCAAGAAAACGATCTACTTGCTTCCGGCAGTGTGGTGTACACCGCGTTGGATAGGTATGGCACGGTGCTTACCCCCAGGCTTGCTTTCAGGACGTTGACCTCGAACGCGGGTCGCGCCGCTGCTGGTCGACCGGCAGAAAGCGTCGCGTCACTTGTGTGTCTAAGGGAAGAGACCTGAGCTGGGAAACTCGCCAGAGCGCCCGCACAACATACCAAAAGGGGAGGAAATCGTCTGCTTTTTGCCATTGTGCGCCTAGAGGTGCACTTGGGCACCCAATGGACGCATGCAGGAAGGAGGATATCTCCGGCGACGATTCGGGGTGATTGGAAAATGCCAAAAAAACGGCCCGCCTTCAGAGTATGAAGCGGGCCACTTAGGAAAAGGAGAGAGTCTCAGCTTCTTAG
>JBDTTL010000102.1:0-13495 GCA_039930665.1 Acidobacteriota bacterium | reverse complement strand
CGCTACCCCAACAATGGCCGAGGCCCCAACAGCTACACGATTCACCAGTTGATCCAGCCAGTCATCCACGTTTCCGAGGACGGCAAAACCGCTCACGCCCGCATGCGCCTGTTCCAGATGGGTGGAGCGGCCAGCGGCGCAAGCGGAGCTTGGATCGGCGGCACCTACGAGAATCAGGCGTTCTTCGACAACGGCGAATGGAAGTTCGGCGTTAAAGATCTGCAACACCAGTTCAACGCCAGCTATCGCAACGGCTGGGCGAAAATCGTGCCGCGGGCTACGAACCTTAAGGCGGCTTCCAAAGCCGATACAAAGGGGAAAGCGCCTACGGGCCTAGCCGCATTCCCGCCGGACCGCCCGCAGCGCTCGCCGCAGTACACGTTCCCGGAAATCGTCGAGCCCGCGTTCCACTACAAGAACCCGGTCTCGGGTCGCATGCCGCCGAATTACTTGCCGTAGATCGTGCTACTTGTCCTCGGTGTAAATCCGTTGCACTAGCCCGTTCATCGATGTGACATTCGTCCAGTCCGCATTCGCGACCCACTCCGGATAGGTCGTGCGGAAATACTCCGTCATGCGGGTACTCGCCTCCGCCGCCACGACGCCCTGCCGCTTTAGCGCGAGCGTCCGCGTCCGGATGTCCTCAATGAACGCCTTCTCTTTCGCGATCAGCGATCCGTCGCCCACCCGCGAGTGCGTCGGCACCACGATCGCCGGCTTCAACAATTCCAGCTTGTCGAGCACCCGGATCCAACTCTCCAGGTTCCCACCCGTGACCGCCGGAACAACTTTGTTCTGCACCGTGTCGCCCGTGATCAGCACCCGGTCCTGTTCCACGAAAATCATCTCGTCGCCATCTGTGTGTGCTGCGCCGTACCACAGCAACCGCACGGACACGCCGCCCAAGTCGAGCCGCATCGATTCATCGAAGACGATGTCCGGGGTCCGCAGCTTGTCAACGCCTTCGAGATACGGGCCAAACTCCGCACTCCGCTTGAATTGCGCCAGACTCGCAGCGCCGCCCTGTTCGAGTTCCCGTTGCTGCGCCGCCGCGCGCAGGATCACCGTCTCCGGCGGAAACCCGCCCTCCCCCGCCGCGTGCTCCGGGTGGAAGTGCGTCGTCGTGAGGAACAGCTTCTTGCCCGGCGCGAGCCTTCGAGCCGCATCCGCCACGACCTTCCCATTGCTCGGACCGAGGCCAGTGTCGATCGCCAGAACCCCAGTCTCGCCGGTGACAAACACGATCACCGGGAAGCCCCAGATCGCCTGGACATGCTCGGAGACCTGGGTCAGATTCGCAGTCAACTTCGGCCCAGGCCGCTGCGCAAGGGCGATCACGCTAGCAAGAGTCAGGAACGTGAGGATTCGCATGGGTCCAGCATCGCATATCGCGGAAACAGACTTTCGGACGACCGTGTATACAAAACGGTATACTGAAGTGTATGCCAACCGCGAATGTCCGAGTCGATGTCGAAACCCACGAGGTCCTCAAGCGCCTCGCGGAGCAGGATAGCGAGCCGATGCAGAGTATCCTGGCCAAAGCCGTTGAACGCTACCGCCGTGCCCGCTTCCTGGAAGGAGCCGACGAGGATTTCGCCCGGCTGAAGACGCGTCCCAAGGAGTGGCAGTCCTACCTCGCAGAGCGTGAAGCCTGGGATGGAACGTTGCAGGACGGCTTGAAAAAGTGATCCAGCCCGCCTTCGGCCCCACGTTAGGTGAAGTTTGGGATGTCGACCTTGATCCCGTTCAAGGCCACGAGCAAGCTGGCCGGCGTCCCGCGCTAATCGTATCGGTGGACCGGTTCAACGAGAGTCCCGCAGGTCTGGTCGTTGTGCTTCCCATCACTCGCACCGACCGGCAAGTCCGCTGGCACGTTCGTGTTCAACCGCCCGAGGGAGGCCTCACCGCCGTGAGCTTCGTCATGTGCGAAGCGGTCCGGTCGATTTCCACGGTCAGGTTGTTGAAGAAGCGCGGTCGAGTGGCTGCGGCAACGCAAGTTGCCATTGAGGACCGGTTACGGATACTGTTGGGGCTTTAGGCGAGTGTCCGGTGTGATCAGGATTCATTGCGGCCAGCAGATCCCTTTACAGTACAGGGTCTTGCCGTAATCCTGCTCACTTGGCGGAGGGTCATTGGTGATGAAGGGGTTTGAGTAAGGGTAGTGCGATTCATCCCTGAACCATTCGTCGTTTCTAATGTAGAGTTCCACGACTAGAGGCCTCGGAAAAACCGATTGCATTCGCGCGAGCAACTCCGTTCCGGCTTCCACGCCGATAGGCGCGGCGGTGCGGAAATACAGCCTGACGGTACCCTCATACCGCCCCAACTGCTCGGCAAGATAAAGTACCTCGTACGTCGCGCCTCGTATCACTTGAACGAGTGGATCCTGGCCTGAGAGTACTCGTTTATCCACTTGGCCAGAAGCGTTTCGAAATCGCAAGACTGAATTACCGTCGATAGCGATCAGTTCGGCGATTTCATTCGGGAGTTGACTTGTCAGGTCATAAATCTCTCTCCAACCGCTCTCGCTCATGTGGTCAATCTTAGGCAAAGGTTCTCCCCCTTGGCTTCCATAGAAACGGCTGTGCGCTACCCGCTGTGCTTTGGCGCGGGAAAGCTCAAGCCGGGAAAGGCGTTCCAGTTCGACGAGGGTGAAGGGTGTCGCTGCTGACAGCTTAGCCGTTTTCAGCTTTATCCCGAAACGTACCTCGTCGCTAATGATTGTGTCCGCAGCAAGACTGGCCCCCAGAATGAGCAGGAACAGAGCTACAGGGCGAGCAAACACAGATCGGGCCTCCTGACGCAGATGTTATCACGCCGGAGGCCCGAAGGAACTTCAGAGAATGGAGTTCTAGCTGACGCTATCCGCCAGTACGCGGACCACATTGTCGCGGACTTCCAGATACCCGCCGGTCACCGTGAAACTCTCGGTCTTCCCCGCCGAGGTCACCTTCAGTTCGCCAGACCCCAGTTCGCTCAACAGCGCCGCGTGGCCGGGAAGGATGCCCATGTAGCCATCCTTGCCAGGGATCTCAGCGTAGTCGGCCCGCTTACTGACCACCAGCTTTTCGGGCGTCGTGATTTCGATCTGGAAGTCGGCCATGGTTGTATGCTACTGACCCTTCTTCTTCATCTCTTCGTAGGTCTCGAGCACGTCGTCGATCGAGCCTTTCATGTAGAAGGCCTGTTCCGGAATCTCGTCGTGCTTGCCTTCGACAACTTCCTTGAAGCTGCGCACCGTGTCGGCGACCTTCACATATTTGCCCTTGAGTCCGGTAAACGCTTCGGCCACAGTGAACGGCTGCGACAGGAACCGCTGAATCTTGCGCGCCCGCGCTACGGCAGCTTTGTCTTCGTCTGAAAGCTCGTCAACGCCCAGAATCGCGATGATGTCCTGCAGGTCTTTATAACGCTGCAGAATTTGCTTCACTTGCTGCGCGACGTTGTAGTGTTCCTCGCCGATTACACGTGGGTCCAGAATGCGCGAAGTCGAAGCCAGCGGATCGACAGCAGGATAAATTCCTAATTCCGAAATCGATCGCGACAGGTTGGTGGTCGCGTCCAAGTGCGCGAAGGTCGTCGCCGGAGCCGGATCGGTATAGTCGTCGGCAGGCACGTAAATTGCCTGCACCGACGTGATCGAGCCGTTCTTGGTCGATGTAATGCGCTCCTGCAAGTCACCCATTTCCGACGCCAGGTTGGGCTGATACCCCACCGCGCTGGGCATGCGGCCCAACAGCGCCGATACTTCCGACCCAGCCTGTGTGAAACGGAAAATGTTGTCGATGAATAACAGCACGTCCTGATTTTCTTCGTCGCGGAAATATTCAGCGACCGTTAGCGCCGTCAGAGCCACGCGCAAACGCGCCCCGGGAGGCTCGGTCATCTGACCGTAGATCAGCGCGCACTTCGATTTGCGCCAGTCATGCGGATCGATAACGCCGGATTCCTGAAACTCCAGCCACAGATCGTTCCCTTCGCGCGTGCGCTCGCCGACGCCGGCAAAGACCGAAACGCCACCGTGCTTCTGGGCCAAATTACTGATCAATTCCTGAATGATGACCGTCTTGCCCACGCCCGCGCCGCCGAACAAGCCGATCTTGCCGCCGCGCAAATACGGTTCAAGAAGATCCACCACCTTGATGCCGGTTTCGAACATCTGCAGCTCGGTAGCCTGCTCGTCGAAGGCGGGGGCCTGACGATGAATGGGGTAGCGCTTCGCCGTATTCACCGGACCCATCTTGTCCACCGGCTCGCCGATTACGTTCAGCACGCGGCCAAGCGTTTCCTTGCCCACGGGCACCGTGACCGGCTGGCCCAGGCTCTCGGCCTTCATGCCGCGGACCAGGCCGTCGGTCGGCTGCAGGGCGATGGTGCGCACGCGGCCCTCGCCGATGTGCTGCGCCACTTCGCAGATAATATCGATCGGGTCCGGCACCTTATAGCCTTCGCTGGTGATGCGGATCGCCGTGCGGATTACCGGGATCTGCCCCTCTGGAAACTCAACGTCCACGGCCGGCCCGGCCACCTGGATCACTTTTCCGACTACATTCATATAGAAATCCTCAGTTACTTTCGCGCAGCACTAATCCAGAGCAGCCGCGCCGCTCACAATTTCGATAATTTCGCGCGTGATACTCGCCTGACGCACGCGGTTCATATACAACGTCAACTTGTCGATCACGTCGGACGCGTTGGAACTCGCCGCATCCATCGCCGTCATGCGCGCGGCATGTTCCGCTGCCACGGATTCGAGCAACGCGCGATACACCTGGAGCTTGATATAGCGCGGCAGCAGCGTACCTAGTAATTCTTCCGGTGGTTGCTCGTAGATGTAGTCCACCTGTTCCTGCGATTTCGGCACTTCGATCGGCAGCAGGCGCGTCTCGCTGAGCGTCGGAGCCATCACGCTCCTGAATTCGTTGACGAACATGTAGACCGCGTCGATCTCGCCTTTCGAAAACCGCTCGATGATGGCGTCGGCGATCTTATCGGCATACGGCAGATTCAGCGAGCGCATCATGTCCAGATGCTCGCCTGCGATGCGTGCATCGCGCTTGCGGAAGTAATCGCGCCCCTTGCGCCCGATCAGCACGAAGCTCAGCTCGGCATCTCTATGCTCGCTTACAAAGCGCTGGGCCAGTTTCAGAAGGTTGGCATTGAAGCCACCCGCTAAACCGCGGTCCGCCGTCACCACCACCACCAGGATCTTGCGCTCGGGCCGCACCGCCAGCAGCGGATTCCCGCCCGCGTCCGGATTCTGGCTGGCTGCCTCCGCGACATTCGCCAGAATCTCACCCAGCATCCTGCCGTAAGGACGCGCCGCCAGCGCCCGCTCCTGCGCCTTACGCAGCCGGGCCGCCGAGATCATCTTCATCGCCTTGGTGATCTGCTGCGTGTTACGTATCGAACGGACTCGCCGCCGGATGTCTATTAAGCTTGGCATGGCAAACCGGGAAGACTCGGCATCTTACTTGGATTTTTGTCCCTCGATGAAATTGGTTTTGAATTCCCCGATGGCTGAGGACATTTGTCCCTTCAACGTATCGTCCAGCGCCTTCTTTTCGCGAATCGTGGAGAGCATCGCCGGATGCGCGTTTTCGACAAACTTCAGCAGGCCGTCTTCGAAAGCGCGGCACTTATCAAGCGGCAGGTCGTCGAGGAATCCCTCGGTTCCGGCATAAATGATCATCACCTGTTTCTCGACCGGAACTGGCGAGAATTGCCCCTGCTTCAAAATTTCAACCATGCGGCTGCCGCGCGTAAGCTGCGCCGTCGAGGTCTTGTCCAGATCCGAGCCCATCTGCGCAAAAGCCGCCAGCGCGCGATATTGTGCCAGATTCAAACGGAGGCTGCCGGCCACCTGCCGCATGGCTTTGATCTGCGCGTTGCCGCCGACGCGGCTTACCGAAATACCCACGTTGATCGCGGGACGAATGTTGGCATTGAACAGGTCCGACTCGAGATAAATCTGGCCGTCGGTGATCGAAATGACATTGGTCGGAATATATGCCGAAACGTCGCCCGCCTGGGTTTCGATAAACGGCAGGGCCGTCAGCGAACCGCCGCCCTGATCGGCCGAGAGCTTCGCTGCGCGCTCCAGCAATCGGCTGTGAAGATAGAACACGTCGCCGGGGAACGCTTCGCGCCCGGGCGGCCGCCGGAGCAGCAGCGAAATCTCGCGATAAGCCGCCGCGTGCTTCGAAAGATCGTCGTAAATGCACAGCGCGTGACGGCTGCTGTCGCGGAAATATTCGCCTATAGCGCAGCCTGCGTAAGGAGCCAGGTACTGCATCGGAGCTGGATCGGAGGCCGTTGCGGCCACCACGATCGTATACTCCATGGCGCCGTAGTCTTCGAGCGTCTTCACCACCTGCGCCACGGTCGAACGCTTCTGTCCGATCGCCACGTAAATGCAAATGACGTCGCCGCCCTTTTGATTGATGATAGTGTCGAGCGCCACCGTGGTCTTTCCGGTCTGCCGGTCGCCAATGATCAGTTCGCGCTGCCCGCGGCCAATCGGAATCATCGCGTCAATAGCCTTGATGCCGGTCTGCATCGGCTCTTTCACCGGCTGCCGGTCTACCACGCCGGGCGCAATACGCTCAATGGCATTGTAGCCCTTGGCTTCGATCGGTCCCTTGCCGTCGATCGGTTTGCCCAGAGCGTCGACGACGCGTCCGATCATGGCCTCGCCCACCGGAACACTCATGATGCGTCCGGTGCGCCGAACCTCGTCGCCCTCCATGATGCCGGAGGCTTCGCCCAGCAGCACCGCGCCCACCTGGTCTTCTTCCAGGTTCAAAGCAATGCCCGCGACGCCGCCCTTGAATTCGATAAGCTCGCCGGCCATCACGTTTTCCAGACCGTAAATACGCGCGATCCCGTCGCCCACGGAAATCACAGAGCCGGTCTCGGCGACGTTGACCGCCTTGTCGTAGTTCTCGATCTCCTCGCGCAACAGGCGCGAGATTTCATCCGCCCGAATCTGAGCCATAATTCCTTTTTTTAACTGCCGAGAGCCTTACTGGCTCCCCAGTTTTAACCGCAGACGATCCAACTGCCCGCGGACGCTGCCATCGTAAACGATCGATCCCACTTTAGCCACTACGCCCGCTACCAGCGAAGGATCGGTGGTGTAGCGGAGCTTGGTTTTCTTGCCCGCCAGCCGGGAGAGCTGTACTTCCAGAGCCTTGCGTTGAGTTTCCGGCATCTCAGAAGCGCTGGCTACATCCGCCCGCACGAAGCCCAGGCGCTGATCGGCAAGATTCTCAAATGCCTCGATGATTGCCTTCAGCTCATGTATCCGCCGATGGTCGATCACGACAAACAAAAAATTGCGCACCTGAGCCGATACATTCATGGGCGCGATCAACCTTGCCATTACAGCCCGCTTTTTCGAAGGCGTCACGGCCGGCGAAGCCAGCACGTTCTTCAGTTCGCTGGACGATGCGATCAAATCGTCCACCGCCCGCAGTTCCTCTGTAATCTTCGCCGGATCCGCCTGAGGCGTTTTGGATGCATGCACGCCGGCCGTAACCACGTCGGCAAGCGCCGCCGCATAGCGTGCTGCCACCACGGATATCATCAGCTCGTTGACTCCCGCTCTAAGTCCTGGATGAACGCGTCCACTAATTCCTGCTCGGTCTTCGGGTTCAGACGCTCCCGTACGCGCTGCTCGGCCAGATCCAGCGACAGTTTCGCGGCGTAGTTTTTCAGCTCGCGGCTGGCGATTTTCCCGGCCATTTCGATCTCCTGCTGGGCCTGATGCTCCAGCCGCGCGATCTGCCCGGCAGTCTCCTGCCGAATGCGTTCGCCTTCCTGCTGCATTTCGGCCTTCATTTCCACACGAAAGCGTTCGATCTCGGCGCCCAACGCCGCAGTGCGTGCGTCCACCTCGGCGGCGCGTCTGTCGGCGTCCTGCTTGATGGCGCGTGCCTCGGCAATGCCCTTCTGAATTTCCTCAGTACGCGACTTGAACATTGGTGGCAGCATCTTGGCCATCAGATAGCCCAAACCCACTACCAGGATGATGAAGTTGGCCCACTTCCAGCCCATGCTGGGTTCGGACGCTTCGCTTTCCTGCGCGCTCAGCCACGCTCCGCCTGCAAGCAGCAGTAACGTGACCGAAGAAGCGCGCGCCAGAACCGCCTTCATCCGGTTCGCCTCGAAAGCACAGTAGTAACGATCTGGTCTGCCAGCACTCCCGCCGATTCAGCCAGGGTCTGCCGTGCGTCCGCGACCTCGCCGGCCACTATTTCCTTGCTTCGATGGACGGTCTGCCCGGTGCGCTCGCGGGCGCTGTCCAATTGGCCCGTCTGATCCTCCAGCCATCCCCGACGGGTCTCTTCCTGCTCGCGGTAAACTTCCGAGCGCGCTTCGCGCATCTTGGCTTCGTATTCCTGAACCTTCCGCTCCGCGTCCTTTAGGCTCTTCTGGGCTGCGTTACGCGTGCCGGCCGTCAGCTCTTCGCGCTGTTTCAGGATCCGCAGCAGCGGCCCGAACAGCATCGACTTCAAGTAAAAATAAAGGAAAATCAGTAAGATAACAGTGGGGATGGACTTTAGCAGTATCCCACCGAGCGCATGCAGTGTCTGATCCATCAGATTGTTTGGTAAGGGAACGGAGCCAACTTCAGACAGACGTTTACGACGACGTAGCCCGAAAAATTACGGTACCACGAGAATCGCGCCGCGGTCAACTTTCCTAGGCGTATAAAACTGGCGCGAATGAGCAGTGAGAAGAGGAGGTGGGAACGCCGAACTAATCCGAACGTTCCCTCTCAAGTAGGTGCTTCGGAGGAGACACCCTTGTGGACTAATTGTATCCCACTAAATACGGAATTTAACGGGTTTATCGAAAGATAGACGCACAGTAACTCCGCAGCCGGCGCCATTAGTCCGAAAGATATGTTTCCGCGGAAAACGGAGGACTGTATCATCCATCTGTCCACATGTACAACCAAGCATCCTCGCGCGTTGTGCGCTTCCTGGTTTCGATATCCATAGCGGGGGTCGCACTCGCTGCTATAGGTCCCAGGCTGAACTGGGAGAGAATCATAGCTCTCATCGGTGAGCCGGGCGTCAGGCCCGGCTCTTATCGATGCGAATCCAAGAACCGTTAATGCCGGTCGCGGTCGCGACGGTTTTCCCGATGGCCGAAGTCACGGTTCCGATCACGGTCCCAGTGGTGGTCGTGATCGAAGCGTCCACGGCCGCCGTCCCAGTAGCCGTTATAGAACATTCCGCCTTCATACCGCGGGGTTACCCAACGGTAACCTTCGTACGGTGGCCGGCTCCAGTAACCCTCATGCCATCGATACCGATTCCCTGCCGGATACCAATATCCGTCCACCCAAAAATAGCCGGCCCCAGGGGCATGGGGCCGCACACGCACCACGCGTGGAGCGGGCGGAGGCCCAATCCGAAATCCAAAGGAAACTTGGCCCATCCCAAGTCCGGCAGTTAACAGCAGAGCTGCAAGTAGCTTTTTCATATGTCTCCTCCTCCTAGTTTTTATCTTGCGCATTTGATTACTGCGTCACTAGCTGTGTTGCAAGAAGCGACCCAAACTGGTAAATCGCTGCAAACACGAGCTCCGGCAAAAGACCGCCCCGTAACTCTTACAGGGCGGCCGATCTAAAAATCGTCGGACCTAACGTCGACGCCCGCCATGACCGCGCGAGAAGCCTCGTCCGCCCACAAATCCTCGACCGGCAAATCCGCGTCCGCCCACGTAACCACGGCCCACGAACCCGCGCCGGTAACCGTTGCCATAGGAGCGACCGTATCCGTAGCCGTAGCGGGGTCCCCAGAAGCCGCCAACCCACGCTCCGTAGGGGTTGTAGTAGCCATCCGTCCAAACGTAGCCGGGGTACGGTGCGACAGACGCATAAGCCACCGGAGGACGCGTGTATACGGGCGGGGGGGCGTAGTAGCCCGGCCCCACACCAATTCCTATTCCAATACGCTGCGCATTTGCGGGGCTAGCGGTGAAGATGAGTCCCATAAGCATCAAAGCCCCTGCCAACCTACCCATTCCAATCCGATTCTTTTTCACAACAGCCTCCTTATCCTGCCTCGTTTGATGCAAGTAGCATTCCACAGCTAAGTAATTGAAACGAAGTAGCCTGGATATGGGCTTACCGGCTGTAAATGGCCGCCTCCAACCGTCCGTGGTGGTTTTCGGCCAGCGTCCGGGCCCCTACTTCACCAGCCGTGCAAAAATCGGTCCGCCGATAGCCAGTAGCAGCACATAGGCAGCCGCGATCGGTCCTAAATCAGCTTGTATCCCCGCCCCCAGCCCGGCAATCACAATCGAAAACTCGCCACGTGCCACGAGTGCGACGCCCGCCCGCCAACATCCCACCGAATCAACACCCTGGCGGCGAGCCGACCAATATCCCGCGCCGACCTTGGTTAACGCCGTGAAAACTCCCAACCCGACCGCAATCGGTAGCACCGGCAGCAGGCTGGCTGGATCGATTTCCAAGCCGAAAAAGAAAAAGAAGGTAGCCGCAAAAAGATCCCTCAGGGGTGCCAGTAATCGATGCGATTGCTCGGCGATTGGTCCCGATAACGCAGTCCCCACCAGGAACGCGCCGATTGCTGCCGACACCTGCAGCCTTTGCATGAGCCCTGCCACCAGCAGCACAGCGCCCAGGACCGACAGTAGAATCACCTCGTCCGATTGGTGGGCTGCAAAACGGCTGAGCCGCTGCCCGTATCGAATGGCGCCGAACAGTACCGCCGCAACCACCACGACTGCGATTGCCACCGACGTGACCATTACTGGACCCGTCCCACCTGCGATCAGGACCGCCACCAACGGCAAGTACGCTGCCATTGCCAGATCCTCCAGCACCAGCACCGACATGATGGCCGGGGTTTCCGGATGATTCAGCCTCCCGGTATCCGCGAGAATTTTCGCGATTACTCCGGAAGAGGAAATGTAAGTAACGCCGCCCAGCAAGACAGCCGCCAGCGGGCCCCATCCCAGCAGGTAACCGGCAATGACACCTGGCGGAAAATTGAGCGCCAAGTCCACCAGTCCGGCCGGCAACCCGGTTTGCAATTGCTGTTTCAGTTGTTCGCCCGTGTATTCCAGCCCCAGCATGAACAGCAGCAGCAAGACCCCGATTTCCGCCCCGACGTGAATGAACTCCTGACTAAGCGGTAAGGGAGCGATTCCTCCCTTGCCGAAAGCCAGCCCCGCCAAAAGATACAGGGGAATGGTCGAGAATCCTAGCCTGCTGGAGACTCGCGCTGCCACTGCGAGGCCCAAGATGGCCAAGCCCAGTTCGATAAACAGAAGAGCTATGTCGCTAGGCATTCGGCCTTCAGGAGGTTGACCTGGAGTCTGTAGGACGCTTGCTGCCGCCCGGCCGCGCATGCTCGCCGTCAGAGTGCACGTTCGAACCTAGCCGCTGCACGTCAGCACCTGCCGCCAGCGTATTGGAGTCGACCGCTTGCTCGCCCGGATTCACCGGCTGAGCATTCGTTATCTTCACCCGCGCAATGCGGTTGCGATCCATCGATTCGACCAGAAACGTGCGCCCATCGTGAGCGATCGACTCGCCCGCCACCGGGATATAGCCAAACTGATGCAGCAAAAACCCGGCGAGCGTTTCGAAGCCGGCGTCGCCTGGAAGCTCTATCGCGTACTGAGAACTCAGGTCGCGGATGTTGGTGCTGCCGTCGAGTTCCACGATTGGCGCTCCGGCAACGGGCAGGGGCGCGCGGACGTCATGCTCATCGGCGATCTCGCCGAACACCTGTTCGAGAACGTCTTCGAGTGTGACCAGTCCCGTGAATGTGCCGAATTCGTCCACTACCATTGCCAAGTGGGTGTGCTGGCTGCGGAATTCCTCCAGCAATTGATGAAGCGGCTTAGTCTCGGGGACCACCACGGACTTCCGTAAATAAGGACGCAGCCGGAAGGGACGCGGGGGCTGGCGCCGATCCGCGGCGCTCTTGCGATCCTGCCACGCGCGTACCAGATCCTTGTAGTGGAGGACGCCGATGATATGTTCCGGGCTGTCCTGGTAGACCGGCAGACGCGAATATTTGTGTTTCAAGGTCAGGCGCAGCAACTCGTCCAGCCCGGCGTCAACCGAAACCGAAACGATCTTGCGTCGCGGCGTCATAATCTCGCGCGCGTTCACCTCCTTGAGTTCCAGAAGCTTGTTGATAGCCTCTTCCTCAAAGCTGTCCAGATGGCCCGCGTGACGGCTGGACTCCACTATGAACTTCAGTTCCTCCGCCGAGTGCCCGCCTCCATGCTCGCCGCTCAGGCCGATCAGGCGGGAGAGCGCACCCGAGGTACGTTCGATTACAAAAACAAAGGGTGCCGACACGCGACGGAAAATCAGCAGCGGAGTAGCCACCAGCAGCGCCAGCTTGTCGGCCTTTTCGAGCGCCAGATTCTTGGGAACCACTTCGCCGATCACCACGTGGATAAAGCTGATCGCCAAAAATGCCGCCGCGAAACTCAGCCCATGGAGCCAGGGCAAGAAAGCGGAATGCGGGGCGATCCACGGCTGGAACCACGAAAGCAGAATCTGATAGACGGTATCTTCGCCGGCCCATCCCAGCCCCAGGCTGGCCAGTGTGACACCAAACTGCGTGACGCTTAACAAGCGTCCGGGATTCGCGAGCAACCCAAGCGCCGCGCGAGCCGAGGCGTTTCCCTGCTCTGCCAGTTCCTTAAGGCGCGACCGGCGCACCGAGACCAAAGCCACTTCGGCGGCGGCGAAGAAGCCGTTCAGCGCGACGATTACCGCCAGCAAGATGAGTCGCAGAGACATGGATGCGTGGACGCGATTCGCTACAATCGGAGCAGTGAGCCTTCCCGAAAACGCGCAGGTCGCGCCGCGGTCCGTGCGCGCTTCGCGCCTGCTTCGCCTGCTTAATCTGAGCATAGCGGTTTTGTTGATAGCTCTTCTGCCGGTGGCCTACTGGTATGCCTGGCGACCGCTGCCACAGACTTCGGGGCAGATCATCGCGCCCATTTCGGCGGAAGCGCGTATTGCGCGCGATGCAAAAGGCGTCCCGCACATTCAGGCTGCGTCGTGGGAGGATGCGATTTTTCTTCAGGGCTATGCGATGTCCCAGGATCGGCTGTGGCAGATGGATGGGCTGCGCCGGCGGGCGGCCGGAGAACTAGCGGAGATAGTGGGCCGTCAGGCGATCGAGTCCGATCAAGAAGCGCGCCGGATGAACCTGAGCCAAATCGCGGTGGCTCAGGAAAGAGCGCTAAAGCCTTCGGAAAGAGCTGTGCTGGCGGCCTTCGCACGAGGCGTGAATTACTTCATCGAAACGCATCGCGGCCGGCTGCCCCTGGAATTCACTTTGCTGCGCTATGATCCGAGGCCGTGGGCCGCCAGCGATTGCCTGCTAGCCGGCCTGGAGATGTATCGTACGCTCACCAATAGCTGGCGGGGCGAGTTGCTCAAGCAAAAGATGCAAGTTCTCTCGATCGTTGAGCCGCTATCGGC
>JBDTTL010000101.1:0-13500 GCA_039930665.1 Acidobacteriota bacterium | reverse complement strand
CTTCATCGAGATATCGCGTATGGCTATACGGGCCTGCATTGAGGACAATGCCATTCGGCATAAGCTGAAGACGTTAGCTGCACCGCAATTCAGGCGCGTCACCATTAGATCCTAAAGGGGCGCATTTTAGGAAGTCCTTAGTATGTCCGCAGGAAAATTTGCGTCGTCGACAGCATCTTCTTAGCGAACTCAAGCGCAAGTCGCTAGCTTGCAGTGAATACATTGGTTTGCAGGGCAATCACTCGGATACTGCCGAGACTGGACGGCGCTCCACCGTTGAGGCGTGCGAGAATATTGACACGCATCAATACGGCGGCTGGGTTTCCTGTGCTCCTGATGGCGCACCGTTATCCGCTCTCCGATTCCGGCAAACGTCCGGCGTGCAGAACTTCGAGTGCTTCGCCATGTCCTCCGGGGCGTACTCGCTTCTCAAGTCGCGTAATCCATAAGGCCGAACGCACGGAGCCCATTCTGCGAAACAACTCCGCTTCAACTTCACGTTCGGGTCCCGAGCCGATTCGCAGGGCCAAGTCGGCATCGTTCACTTCTACGGTCATGAATCTACATTTATCGGGCAAAGGTCAGGCGTCTCGTTACACCCGGGTATCGAACGCGGAATTGTGGTAAAAACAAGCAGTCCGCCGAGGGGACACTAACCCGAAAGCGAATTACCACGAGGAGCATTTTATGGATTCCAAACAAGCCAAAACCGTAGCTGAGTTTCTCATCGCCGACTTCGAAAACGAGATGCCGATTACGCTGCGGGTGATCAATGCAGTTCCCAACGATCGACTCGATTATCAGCCGGACGGAAAATCGAAGACCGGCCTGGGGCTGGTCCGGCACATCACTCTCGAAGATGAGTGGCTGCTGAACAGCATCGCGGATGGCGCATTCGCGCCTCCACCCGACGATTCCGACGCCTGCGGGATTATGACTCCAGCCGACGCCGCGGCTTGCTACCAAACAAAAGTTTCCGCCGCCCTGAATCGCGTGCGCGCGATGTCGGGAGACGACCTAACCAAAGTCGTCGATTTGTTGGGCATGATTCAGGCGCCGGGGATCAATTTTCTGGCGATGGCAATCAAGCATTCGGTCCATCACCGCGGCCAACTCAGCACGTACTTGCGCGCGATGGGCGGTAACGTCCCGGGTATCTACGGGCCTTCAGCGGACACGCAAGCGGCGGCAACCGCCGGCTAACCGTAATTCCACCTCAAAGGCGGACCGTTGTAGGGAGGCGGTCCGCTATCCCACGGCTCAGGAAGTTTCGACAGGGCGCATCCTGCGCGTCCCGTCACTCAGAATTTTTCCGGTCAGAGGGATGCCGACAACCGCCAGCGCCTCCACCACGTACGTCAGTCCCGCCGACGGATGGAGTGTCCTAATGACGAATGGGTCCGTGAAAATCATTTCTGCGCCAACCTTGCCGAGAAGGGCTGCGCCCAAATAGATGACGGCAGGATAGCGATCCATTAACGACGCAATCAGATTGCTTGAGAGCACCACCAGCGGGATGCTCACGGCCAGGCCGAATAGGATCAACGGCACGCTGCCACGGGCTGCGCCGGCTACTGCCAGAACATTGTCGATGGACGTGGTTATATCGGCGACGACAATGAACCATATCGCCTTCAGGAAGCGCCCCGTGGCGGATGCCGCTTCCGGCGGCGCACTCGCATCGCAGAGGACTTTCACCGCGAGCCAAAGGATGAACGCTCCTCCCGACAATTTAATGAATTCGATGCCCAGGAGCCGCGCCGCAACAAGTGTGATGACGGCGCGCAGTACTACCGCGGCCACCGCGCCCAGAATACTAGCGATTCGGCGCTGCCGCTGAGGCAGAACACGCACTGCCATGGCGATCACCAGGGCGTTGTCGCCGGCCAGCAGAAGGTCGATCAGGATGATCGAAAAACCGTCGATCAGAAGACGGGAAACGGCGCCGGCCGGCATTTTCGCTCCCATCATCCCATGCTGCGAAGAAGCCGCTTCTGAATCCGACGTAGCTCATTCGCAACGAGGTATGATAGACCCCATGCTACGAGCCACGCTGCTGCTTGTCGTCTCCTCCTGCGCGCTAAACGCCCAGGTCACTTTCGACCGCATTCTGCACGCCGACCAGGAGCCGCAGAACTGGCTGACTTACTCCGGGAACACATCGAGCCAGCGCTACAGCCGGTTGAATCAGATCACGCCGGCGAATGTCGCGAGCATGAAACTGCAGTGGGCGTTTCAGGCGCGGTCGACGGAAAAATTCGAGACCACGCCCTTGGTTGTCGATGGCACGATGTACCTGACGCAGGCGCCGAACGATATCCTGGCGCTCGATGCGGCGACCGGCGAGATCAAGTGGCTCTATTCCTATTCGCCTGCGCGCGAAGCACGCCCGTGCTGCGGACGCGTCAATCGGGGAGTTGCGATCCTGGGAAATACGCTCTTTATGGGAACCATCGACGCGCACCTGGTAGCGGTCAATGCGCGCACCGGTGAGCTGGTTTGGGACAAAGCGGTGGCGAAACCTGAAAGCGGCTATGCGCTGACGCACGCGCCGCTGATCGTCAAGGACAAGGTAATCATCGGCACGGCCGGCGGCGAGTATGGCATCCGCGGATTTATTGCGGCCTTCGACGCGGCGACGGGCAATGAGGCGTGGCGCTTCTACACAATTCCAGGCAAGGGCGAGCCGGGGAACGAAACCTGGGAAGGCGATTCGTGGCAGCATGGCGGCGCGTCGGTGTGGATGACGGGGTCTTATGATCCAGCATTAAATCTGACTTACTGGGGCATCGGCAATCCGGGACCGGATTGGAATGGCGACCACCGTGGCGGCGATAACCTTTATAGCGATTGCGTAGTGGCGCTGGATGCCGATACCGGGAAACTGAAATGGTATTTCCAGTTCACGCCGCACGATAATTTCGATTACGACTCGGTGCAGGTGCCCGTAATGGCCGACATCAGCTATCAGGGGCAGCCGCGCAAGGTGATGATGTGGGCCAATCGCAACGGGTTTTTCTATACGCTGGACCGGACCACGGGAAAATTTCTGCAAGGCAAGCCTTTTGTGAAAGTGACCTGGACTAAGGGGCTCGACGAAGCCGGCAGGCCGATGCGGTTGCCTGAGATGGAGCCCTCGGCGGGGGGCACGGAGATCTATCCCAGCCCGACCGGTGGCACAAATTGGTGGTCGCCTTCGTTCAGCCCGCGCACCGGTTTGTTCTATGTATCGGCATGGGAGGGCGTGCACGGGAAGTTCAATAAGACCGAGGGCGAGTTCGAGGAAGGCAAGCGTTATGTGGGCGGGGCCCCGGTATCGACCAAGCAGGGCCGCGGGCCGCAGGCACCCAAGCTCAACGACGCGGATGGCTACGGGATCGTGCGGGCACTGGATCCGCAGACCGGCGAGAAGAAGTGGGAATACAAGATGAACGACGTGACCGCCAGCGGAATTCTCACGACGGCCTCCGATCTGCTATTTACCGGCGGGCGCGAGGGTTTCTTCCAGGCGCTGGATGCGCGCAACGGCAAGTTGCTATGGAAAACCAACGCCGGTGGGGACATCGCCATGGGTCCGATGACTTATCAGGCGAACGGAAAGCAATACGTGGTGTTTTCCGCGGGGAGCTCGATGTTCGCGTACGCGCTGCCGTAGTCACGACATAAAAGCTTCAGGAAAAGCGCGTCCGCTTCCAGAGCATGCGGCCGCACACGATTAGGAATCCTACGGTCGCTGCCAGTAACAGCAGCAACACCGGAATGTTCATGGGAATATCCGGCACTTTGGAGTGAATGCCGAGCCACACGAAAATTCCAATCGCGATCAGCGTCACTACGAATTCGCCCCAGTGGCGCGGAGGTGTTTCTCTCGCCAGAGGGTCGTCGCCGTGCAGAATTGCGGCGGCGCGGTCCGGGTCCATGCCGTAGCGTTCGCATTCGCGTTCGGATGCCAGCCGCCAGGAATCCTGTTCCGATGCCGGCGCTTCCGCATGGCTGATCGCGAGCGCTCCTGCGATCATCACCAGCGAGCCGCCGATCACCAACAGACGAGCGGTGAGGCTCTCGCCCGCAAGTTCGCCGAATACCAGCGCGCCCCACAGCAATCCCCATATCTGATTGGTGTTCGACAAAGGAATGCCGCGGCTGATGCCTATATATTTTGCGGCGTATTGCTGGAATAGGTCGCCCAGCACCCAACAGAAGCCGCCGAGGAACAGCCAGAACATCACCGGCTGCGCATGCACTACTTCAGCGACTACTTTGTGATATCCGCCATCAAAAGCGAGCGCCATCGCCAGCGTGGTGCCCAGTTCTCCAAAGGTGAAGACAGTGACGAAGGAGAGCGGATTCATGCCGCTGATATAGGCTTTGCGGTAGGGGACGTACATCGTTCCCCACAGCAATCCCGCCCCCAGCGCCGCGAGGATTCCGAGCGTGGCGCGATGGGATGCGGCTTGTTGCTGGTGAGACGTCGCGTAGGCGAGCACGCACGCTCCCGCCACAATCGCTACGGTACCGCCGATGACCCGCGTCAGATCCTTGGCGCCCGCGCCGCGCAATTCGTTGAACAAGAGCCATCCCCAGAACAGGCCCACCAGACTATTGATGTTCCAAAGGGGAAACGCAATGGATAATCCGACATTGCGCACGGCGAAGACCGTTAATGTGTTGGCGACGGCCCAGCACATTCCAGCCAGCAACGCCCAAACGATGAGGTGGATTTTATCGCGGAAATCCGACAGCAGATAGCCAGTGCCCTTCAACATCACGGGCAGCGTCCAGCGCGCGACGAATACACCCGCCACCATACCGAGCGAAATCAAGAAGGGGGAGAACCCGGCCGTGACCAGCTTGGTGGGCGCTTCGGCGGCTCCCAGCCATGCCCCGGCGGCCAGGCCACAGGCCACGCCCAGACCGTGTCGCGAGGCGCTAGATAACGCGGTTTTGACTTCTAGTGAAGGTTTGGCCTGCATCTCGTCACGTGAGAAGCGCCAATAGTACCATTCCGAAAATCAGGACGGCGACGGGAATCCAGAAGTGGCTATCGGTTAGTACAGCCGTGATGAGCGAGCGGTCAACGATGGAGGGGTCCACGGGTGGGTACACAGGGAGTGATTATCCCACGAATGTCGCGCCGGGGGCGGAAGATGCGTGGGAGCGGGCGGCGTGGGGATTGTTGGGCGGATACGGCCGCCGACGGTTAATAACACCTCCTCTGAAAGATAGCGCGATGCTGCCGGTCCGGTCTTGCCCTCTTGAATGGGGCCAATCGGCGCGAACAGCGGCGAGGCCACCCCTATAATCAAAGAGTGAGAATCGCTTATCTGGACGCGTTTTCGGGCATCAGTGGCGATATGACCGTAGGCGCGCTGCTGGATGCAGGCGCGCCGGCTGAGGCCTTAATCGACGCGTTAAAGAGCCTGGAAACGGGCGCTCAGTTTGAAGTGGAGAAGACCCGGCGCGGCGGCGTCACTGCTTCGAAGTTCCGCGTGATTACACAACAGGAAGGCCACGCGCATAGACACCTGAAACACATTCTGGGGATGATCGACCAGGCTCCGCTCTCGGATCGCGCTAAGCAAAATGCGTCGGATGTGTTTCGCCGCCTGGGCGATGCCGAAGCCCGGGTTCACGGCGTGCCGGTTGAAAAAGTTCATTTCCACGAAGTCGGCGCGGTGGATTCTATCGCCGATATCGTGGGCGCATGCGTGGCGCTGGATCTGCTCGACATCGGCGAGATCCATACTTCCGCGATTAACGTCGGCAGCGGAACCGTGCAGACGGAGCACGGCATGCTCCCGGTGCCCGCACCGGCGACTGCCGCGCTGCTCGAAGGCAAACCAATTTACGCGCGAGGCCCTGCCGTCGAACTGACTACGCCCACCGGCGCGGCGCTGGTCGCCACGCTGTCGTCACATTTTGGGGCGCTTCCGGCCATGAGCATCGCGCAGATCGGCTACGGCGCAGGAGACCGCGATTTCAAAGATCAGCCCAACGTTCTGCGGGTCCTGGTGGGCGAGCGCACTACCGCTACCGAGGCCACGCTGGTGAGCGTGATTGAAGCCAACATCGACGATTCCAGCCCGCAGGTGCTGGGCTACGCGCTCGAACGTCTGCTCGAAGCAGGAGCACTGGATGCTTCGTTTTCGCCGTTGCAGATGAAGAAGAACCGTCCCGGCGCGCTGCTACGTGTGATCGCAAAGCCCGAGCATCAGGAACAGCTCGCCGACATTATTTTTGCGGAAACTTCCACGCTGGGCCTGCGCATTTATCCCGCCGAGCGCCGCGTGGAAGAGCGGCGGATCGTGGAGGTCGAGACGCCCTTCGGCAAAGTTCGCATGAAGGTCTCCGGTCACGGCGCAGCGACCCCCGAATACGAAGACTGCCGCGGGCTGGCGATGCTATCCGGAACTCCGCTGCCGAAGATTATCGCCGCCGCACAGGAAGCCTATTCGAAAGTCAGGAAATGAAATATTACTTCACTACACCGATTTACTACGTGAACGCGGCACCGCACATCGGCCACGCCTACACCACCATTGCCGCCGATACCATCAAGCGCTGGAAACGCATGCAAGGCTTCGACGTCGTGCTCGCCACCGGGACCGATGAACACGGCCAGAAGATCGAGCGCGCCGCCGCCGCGGCAAGTAAAACGCCGCAGGAGTTTACCGACATCGTTTCCGGGGAGTTTCGGGAACAATGGCAGATCCTGGGCCTGGGCATTGACCGCTTTCAGCGCACCACCGCTAAGAATCATGCCGCGCAGGTGCAGGATCTGTTCCGGCGGTGCCTCGAAAACGGCTACATTTATAAAGGCAGCTACACCGGGCAATATTGCGTATTCGATGAGCTGTACGTGAACGACGCCAAACCTGGCGACCCGTGTCCGGAATGCGGCCGGATCACCGAAACGGTTTCCGAAGAAAACTTTTACTTCAAGCTTTCGGCGTTTCAGCAGAAGCTGCTGGATCTCTACGAAAAGCAGCCGGATTTCATCCTTCCCGAGGCGCGCCGCAACGAAGTGCTGGCGTTCGTCAAAAAGGGTTTGTCGGACTTGTCGATCAGCCGCACCACTATCAAGTGGGGCATCCCGGTGCCAAACGAAGAGAAGCACGTGTTCTACGTTTGGTTCGACGCGCTGACCACTTATATGAGCGCCGTGGCAGGTGAAGACCTGTGGCCCGCGGACTTGCACCTGATCGGCAAGGAAATCGTGCGCTTCCACGCCATCTACTGGCCGGCGTTCCTGATGGCGGCGGGACTGCCGCTGCCCAAACGCATCTTCGCGCACGGCTGGCTGCTGTTCGAGAACGATAAAATGAGCAAGTCGCGCGGCAACATTGTGCGCGCGACGCCGATTCATAAGGTGCTGGGCACCGATGCGCTGCGCTATTTTCTGTTGCGCGAAGTCGTCTTCGGCCAGGATGGCAGCTTTAGTTTCGACGCGCTGGTGGGCCGGTACAACTCGGACCTGGCGAACGGCCTTGGCAATCTGGCGAGCCGTACACTGGCGATGATCAATCAATATCGCGCTGGCGTGGTTCCAGCTTCCGATGGCGATCAGCAGATCGCGCAGAGCGCTCAGGAAATCACGGCGGTCGCCATGGAGTGCTTCGACCGTTTTGAGTTTTCGAAGGCGCTCGAAGCGATTTGGTCATTGATCGGCGCGGTAGATAAGTACATCGTCGAGCAGGCACCTTGGAAGCTGGCAAAAGCCGGAGAAAGTGAGGCTAAGCGGCTGGACCAAGTTCTCTACACGGCGGCCGAGGCGTTGCGGATCGTCACAGCGCTGCTATGTGCGGTGCTGCCCGAGTCGGCTGCGAAGATCTGGATGCAGCTCGGCTTCACCACGCCCCTCGACCACATCAAAACGGTGGATCTGCATTGGGGTCATCTGAAGGGTGGCCAGGCCTGCGGCGCCCCGAGCGCGGTTTTCCCGCGAGCCGACGCCAAGGCCGCGATCGAACAAATGATGGAACTCGAAAAGTTGGAGGTCACGCGGCAGTTAGCATTATTGGGAAAGAAGCCGGAGACCGAAGCGGTGACGGCCGCCGCCGTAGCCGCCACCAGCGCCGCGCCTGCCGCGAGCACGTCCCCTGACGCCGCGGCTTCCGGTTCACCAGCCATCACCATCGACGACTTCATTAAAGTGGATCTGCGCGTAGGCGTGGTGAAGGACGCCGCGGTAGTGAAAGGCTCCGACAAGCTGCTGCACCTGCACGTCGACATCGGCGAAGTGCAACCGCGCAGCATCGTCGCCGGTATCGCGGTGGCCTATCAGCCCGAGGCGCTGGTGGGACGTAAAGTCGTCATCGTCGCAAATCTTGCTCCGCGCAAACTGCGCGGCATCGAATCGCAGGGGATGATTGTGGCGGCATCGCGCGAGGGCGACGTCCCGGTGCTGGCAAGCTTCCTCGAAGACGTGCCGATCGGGGCGCGCCTCAAGTAGGCCATGCCGGCGAAGCTGATCGACTCGCATTGTCATCTCGACAGCGAGCAATTTAACGACGATCGCGAGGCCGTGATCGAGCGCGCGCTCGCAGCGGGAATCGAGCACATGGTGGCGATCGGCTCGGGCGACGGGCCGCCGGATCTCGAAGCCGGAGTGCGGCTGGCGGACCGCTATCCGTTCATCTACGCGACCATCGGTGTGCACCCGCATGACGCCGCGAAGGCGGACCGCGAAACCTACCGGCGGCTGGCGGAACTCGCTGCGCACACGAAAGTTGTCGCGATCGGCGAGATCGGACTCGACTACCACTACGATCACTCGCCGCGCGAGGTCCAGCGCGATGTCTTCGTCGAGCAGATGCGTATCGCCCGCGATGCGCGCAAGCCCATCGTTATCCACACGCGTTCCGCCTGGGATGATACCATCGCGCTGTTGCGCGAACACTGGGCTCCCAGCGGAGGGGGCGGCATCATCCATTGTTTTTCAGAAGGCCCACGCGAAGCCGAACAGGCGCTGGCCATCGGCTTTCACATCAGCTTCGCGGGAATCGTTACGTTTCCGAAAGCGCTCGGCATTCAAGAGGCCGCCCGCATTACGCCCGCCGGCCGTCTGCTGATCGAAACCGATGCTCCCTATCTGGCGCCTGTCCCCAAACGCGGCAAGCGCAATGAGCCGGCGTATGTGGTCGAGACCGCGCGCAAGCTAGCCGAGGTGCGCGGTGTAACTCCCGACGAGATCGCGCAAACTACCTCCGCGAACTGGCGGCGATTATTTGGAATGTTCCCGATCGGCTAGACTGGAGGCTTCTTATGGCATTCGGCAAGATTGGCCAGACACTCTCGGCGCTCGAAGTCTTCGACCTGGTCTCCGGGGACCTGGAGAAAGTGGAGCGCGAGATCGGCCTGGAATCGGTGGCGTCGGTCGAGGCCATCAACTACATCAACCAGTATCTGCAAGCGGGCGGAGGCAAGCGTCTGCGCCCAATCTTGGTGCTGCTTTCGGGGCGCATGCTGGGCGACGCGAACCCCATGCTGATCCGCATGGCTGCGGTGGTGGAGATGATCCATACCGCCACGCTGGTGCATGACGACGTGATCGATCTGGCGAAGACGCGGCGCGGCCGACCGTCGATCAACGTGGTCTGGGGCAATCATACTTCGGTGCTGGCGGGTGACTGGCTTTACATGCAGGCCTTCCAGGTTGCTGTGCGCGAGCGCAACTTCCCTACCCTGGATCTGCTGATCAGCCTGACGCAGATGATGGTCGAAGGCGAGTTGCTGCAACTGGAGCGCATCGGCAAGATCGCCATCAGCGAAGCCGATTATTTTGAGCTGATCGATCGCAAGACCGCCAGCCTGTTCTCGGCTTGCGCGCGGTTGGGCGCCATTAGCGCCGGCGCGGACGAATTGGTCGAAACTCAGTTGGCCGACTACGCCTGGAATCTGGGAATCGCGTTTCAGTTGGTGGACGATATCCTCGATTTCACATCCCGCGAAAAAATCCTGGGCAAGCCGGTGGGCAACGATTTGCGCGAGGGCAAGGTCACGCTGCCCCTGATCTACGCGCTCGAAGCCGCCGATCCGGAAGAGCGCAAGCTGGTGGAAACGGTGCTCACCGACGGCAACTACGATCAGGTGCCCTTCAGCAAGATCCTCAAGGTTCTGCATCACCATCGGGGGATCGAGCGTGCGCAGGAGCGCGCGCAGGCCTTCACGGAAAAAGCCCGCGCCATTATTGGCGAGTTCCCTGCCTCGCCGTATCAACGCGCGTTGATGGCGGTAACGGAATTGGTTACGACGCGCGATCACTAGTTGCGGCACTTCTTGTCATAAGCATCGAAAGTTTGGACTTCGCAGGAAAGCGGGGCGGGGTTTCTGGTCGGAGGTCAAGAACCCAGCCCCGCGATACCAAGCAGGGGCAAGCTCCCTTCGCGTCCGATAGGGGGAACTCCGGCAGTATCTGCGTTCACGTTGCTCCTTTTCTCCGATGTTGTCAATCCCCCCGACGCGGGAAGTGCGTGAGTTTAGATCCGCTAGTGAGCTAATTTCCTCTGCTCCCCGGACGGCCTCTTTGTAACCGCAAGCCCGACCAAGCCTCCGGCGACTAAAGCCGCCACGGCCCCGATCAGCAAGAGCATCGTGTGCATTGCCTCGTATTCCATGATCGCTCGGGCACGTTCAAGTCCGAAGAGGTTCGCCGCAAGTGTTTGCAGGCACATCACGGTTCCCAACGCGCGCAGCGCCGTGGGCCAGCGAGAGTTGGAGGCAGCCAGGATCAGCACCAGCCCCATGGCTACGCGAATAGCGCCGGCCACGTAGAATCTGCCGGGCGTCGCGAAGTACAATCGGCGAAGCGTCATGCCGCTATCAGGGGAAACGAGGCCTACGATGCCCACCACGATAGTGAAGAGAGCGACCAGCAACGCGGCAAGTCTCATGTCTTTCCCACGGCTAAGTATCGCTCATTCTCGCGCGGTCAAAGGGTCCCAGATCCGCAGGAGCAGGGATTTTAGGCTGACCAGACGCTTCGGATCACTCCGGCAATGGCTGCTGGCGTTACGGATCGCGTGTGGGAGATTTCGGATATCGTTGCGCTGCTCGAACCGAAAACTGAAGGCTAACCGCTCCGCTTCAGATCGTCATCGTCGGCGTGATATTCTCACTAAGCAACGCCTTCCTAATGGCCGAGACGATCATATGCCCGCTCCTCAATCCCAACGATAAGCAGGTCGAAAATCACTTCGTCCGGCTCTACCCAAGGCGGCTGTGCTCAAAATGTCGAGGAGAACTCGTTGTTCCTCGCGAAGTATGGCTTCAAGGTAGGCGCGCCGGAGACGAACTGATTTTCCTATGCGAACAGTGCTCGCTTACCGAAAATCCACATTGAGATTTTAGCCATGCTTAAACTGACCCACTACCTACCACCGGCTCAAGTTGACAAGGTACCGAACCTCCTGTATAGTTCTGAAGTACCTGCTGTTTCAACGATTTGTCGAGGTTTTCGACATGGCCGCCACGGACGAACCGGATGTTGACGTAAGCTTCCCGGGCGAAGAAGATTACGCGCATCTCATAGAGGACTATAGCCATTTGGCCCCTCCGTCGGAGGGCGAGCTATTGCAGGGCCATGTCGTCACAGTCCATCCCAACGAAGTCATTGTCGATTTTGGATACAAACTAGAAGGCCTGGTACCGATTGAGCAGTTGAGGCAGCCTGACGGCACTGTCACCGTCAAGGCCGGCGACGCTCTTGATGTGATGGTCGACCGCAACGGTCCACCGCAAGAGGGCTACATCCTGCTCTCCTATTCCCGCGCCAGCCACCTGCGCATCTGGGACACGCTCGAGCAGGCCATGCGCGATCAGTTGCTGGTATCCGGGCGGGTTCTGGAGCGCACCAAGGGCGGGCTGATTGTGGATGTGGGTGTCTCCGCGTTCATGCCGGGTTCGCAAGTCGACATTCGCCCGATTCACGACCTGGATCAATACCTGGGGCAGGACATTCCAGTCAAGATCCTGAAACTTAACCGGCGGCGCGGCAACGTGGTGGTTTCGCGCAAGATGGCGCTGGAGGAAAACCTGCAGTCGCGCAAGCAGACCGCGCTGGAGCATCTGGCCGAGGGCGCTGTTGTCAGCGGCGTCGTGAAGAATCTGACCGAGTATGGTGCTTTCGTCGATCTGGGCGGTATCGACGGCTTGCTGCATGTGAGCGACATGTCGCATGGGCGCGTCAATCATCCCTCAGAGGTGGTGCATCCCGGCGATGAGCTCACCGTCAAGGTTCTCAAGTTCGACCGCGAAAAAGAACGTATCTCGCTGGGGATTCGCCAATTGACACCGGATCCTTGGGAAACCCTGGCGGAGCGTCTTCCCGCCGGCAGCCGCGTGATCGGGCGTGTGATGAGTATCACGGACTACGGCGCCTTTGTCGAAATCGAACCGGGCGTCGAAGGCTTGATCCATGTCTCCGAGATGACCTGGAGCCGCCGCATGAAGCACCCCGGCAAGCTGGTGAAGGCCGGCGATCAGGTAGAAGCGGTGGTGCTCGAAGTGAAACCGCGCGAGCGCCGTGTTTCGCTCGGTATCAAGCAACTGGAGGCCGACCCCTGGACCACCGTGGGCGAACGCTACAGCATCGGCTCGGTGGTAGAAGGCCGAGTGCGCAAGCTGGCCGATTTTGGTGCTTTTCTAGAAATCGAAGAAGGCGTTGACGGATTAGTGCACGTGTCCGACCTTTCCTGGATCAAGCACGTGAAACATCCCTCTGAAGTGGTCAAAAAGGGGCAGTTGATGCAGGCGGTGATTCTGAGCATTGATGCGCCCAACCATCGTTTGTCCTTAGGTGTGAAGCAGTTACAGCCGGATGCCTGGGAGAGCTTCTTCCGCGCCCATGAGGTCGGGGATATCGTGCGCGGCCGGGTGGCCCGCGGCGCAGCGTTCGGAGTCTTTGTAGAATTGGCGCCTGGAGTGGAGGCGCTATGCCATAAGTCGGAGATTCCGCCAATGCAGGACCGTCCGACCACCGATACCGCGCTGCCACGGGGCGACGAATACGACTTCAAGATCATTAAAATGAATGAAGGGGAGAAGAAAATCGGTTTGAGCCTCCGCGCCGTGGCGGAAGACGAAGAGCGAATTCGCCTGGAAGATTACCAGCGGCAGGCGGCAGCGGCTACCATGACAATAGAGGAAGCGATGAATATTCGTGGAAAAGGGGAAAACCGGTAATGACCAAGGCCGAACTGATCGAGGAAGTCTCGCGCGTTGTCGAAATGACACGAAAGGACTCGGAGGTTATAGTCGAGGCAATCTTCGATAGCGTCGTTAAGTCTCTTCGAGGCGGGGACAAAATTGAAATTCGCGGATTTGGCAGTTTTCGCACGCGGCAGCGGCAGCCTCGTATCGGCCGCAATCCTAAAACCGGCGCGCGAGTGGAGGTGCCTGCCAAGCGCATCCCCTACTTCAAACCCAGCAAGGAACTGAAGGATCTGGTCAATCACGACCACGCCGCGGCAGGCGGGGAACCGGTTCCGGGCGGCAGCGCCT